>JAGRLT010000155.1 GCA_020441665.1 Nitratireductor sp. | reverse complement strand
TAATTGAGCCGCGCCTTGACCTCGGCAATCGAGTCCTTGATCATCTTTTCGGCCGCGGCACCCGAAACCTTGCCCTCGATGACCTTGCCGGCGGCGGCGACCGCCAGATCGACGGCCAGCGCACGGACATCGGAAATCGCCTGCGCCTGCGCCTGGGCGATCTTGTCCTCGGCCTGGGCGGTGCGGCGGGCAACGAACTCGGCGGTCTTTTCCTCCGCTTCCTTCGCCATCAGTTCCGCGTCGCGCTCGGCGGCGGCGACGATGTCGCTGGCTTCCTGCTCGGCTTCCTTGCGCTTGCGCTGATACTCGGCCAGCAGTTCCTGCGCTTCCTCGCGCAGGCGGCGGGCGTCTTCCAGATCGTTGCGGATCTGGTCGGAGCGCGCATCGAGGTTCCTGGTGATCATGCCCGGAACCTTCAGGTAGATGACGATGCCGAGGAAGATGACCAGCGCCACCAGTGCGAAAAATGTAGCGTCCATGAGCCTTCTCCCGCCCTACTGCTTGGCCGCGGCGGCAACCGCCTTGGCGACGTCCGCCCTGGTGGCGGTTCCGCCGACCAGTTGACGGACGATCTCGGTTGCGGTGTCGGTGGCGATGCCGTCAACTTCCGAAAGCGCCTTCGCCTTGATCGCGGCGATTTCCTTTTCGGAGACGGCGAGTTTCTCGTTGAGACGGCCCTCGGCCTCGCCGCGCCGGGCGTCGGCCTCGGCCTTCGCCTTGTCGCGGGCTTCCTGGGCGATCTGGCCGGCGCTCCTGCGCGCCTCGGCGAGCTCCTGCTCGTAGGCGGCAAGGGCTGCGTCCGACTCTTCCTTCATGCGCTGGGCCTCGTCGAGGTCGCGCGAAATCCGGTCGCGGCGGGTGCCGAGAATACCGGAAAGCCGGGGAATGATGACCTTCGACACCACATAGTAGAAAATGCCGAACGTGATAGCGAGCCAGAGCAGTTGCGAAGCAAAGGACGAGGGATCGAACGGCGGGAAGACACCGCCGGCGGCGGCGCCATGCTCTGCCGCATGTTCGGCGCCCTCAACCACTGTTTCTGTACTGGCTGTCAGAACGGTTGTGACAAACATTACCGTTTCCCGTTATAAATCCGCGTTTTACCGGCCATGACACGCGGCACCATACCGTGCCGCGCCGGACAGGCCGGGCGCTGCGCCGTCGCTGCCTAGACTGCGAACAGCAGCAGCAGCGCGATGAGCAGGGCGAAAATGCCGAGTGCCTCGGTCACGGCGAAGCCGAAGATCAGGCGGCCGAACTGGCCGTCGGCTGCCGACGGGTTGCGCAGGGCGCCCTGGAGGAACTGGCCGAACAGGTTGCCCACGCCGATACCGGCGGCGCCGGTTCCGATGGCGGCAAGACCTGCACCAATGAGTTTTGCTGCTTCAGCTTCCATGACTTGATCTCCTTGTGAACGGCTGGAAGTTTCTTGAGAATTCACCGGATGCCGGATGGCCGGCATCCTTGTTCCGGCTGGGCCTAGTGCCCTCCGGGATGAATGGCGTCGTTGATGTACATGCAGGTGAGCATCGCAAACACATAGGCCTGCAGGAATGCCACCAGGAATTCGAGCGCCGTCAGCGCGATGGTCATCACCAGCGGCAGGACGGAGCCGGCGACACCGACCACGCCGAGCGCGCTGAGGCTGACGACGAAGCCGGCAAACACCTTGAGCGTGATATGGCCGGCCAGCATGTTGGCGAAGAGACGGACGGAATGGCTGATCGGGCGGGTCAGGAACGAGATGACCTCGATGGCGACGACCAGCGGCAGGAGCCAGCCGGGAACGCCCGAAGGCACGAACAGCTTGAAGAAGCCGAGGCCGTGCTGGGAAAGCCCGGCGATCAGCACGGTCGCGAACACCAGCAGGGCAAGCGCCGCGGTGACGATGATGTGGCTCGTCACCGTGAAGAAATAGGGGAACATGCCCCACAGATTGCCGATCAGGATGAACAGGAACAGGGAGAAGACCAGCGGGAAGAACCGCATGCCCTGGGAACCGGCCGCATCGCGCAGCATGTTGGATGAAAATTCGTAGGCGATTTCCGCCACCGACTGGGCGCGGCTCGGGATCAGGCCACGGCCGCTGGTCGCCCAGATCATGAAGCCCGCGGTCGCCGCAACGGTCGCCGCCATGAACAGCGAGGAATTGGTGAAGGAAATGTCGACCCCGCCGATTTCGAGCGGAATGAGCTTTTGCAGGTGAAACTGGTGAATCGGATCGTTAGACACGCCTATTCCTCATCGTCATCCGGCGCTGCCGCCGGCAAATCCTCTGTTTCAGCCCGCTTTTCCCCCGGCCAGACGGCGCTATAGGGATCGGCAAGCTCGCCGGACGATCTCAAGACATTCAGCACCCCGGCCACAAAGCCGAGCAGCAGGAACACGATCATCCCCCATGGCGCGCTTCCGGCGAACTTGTCGAGGAAATATCCGATCGCTGCCCCCACCAGGACGGCGGCGATGAATTCGCTCGACATTCTCGTGGCCCCGGCAAAGCCCGATTTTACATCGGTCCTCTTCGTTTCATCGCCCTTCTCGCTGCCACGCCGCTCGTTGAGCCGGTGTGAAAGCGATTGGAAGCGCTTCTCCAGGTCCCGGTCCGGAATGCCGTCCTTCTCCTTCATCGCCCCGCCTTTCCGTCCCATCGCTTACGGCCAGTGATCTGCCGCACCTGTTGCGCCGGAGTGTCGCACACCGTTTTTCCGCATTCAGGCATTGATGATTACCCGGAAAGGCCGGAAAAAAGAAAAATCCAGCCCCGCCAATGTCGCGCGCAACATAGATTTGCACCCTGCCTGTGTCAAGCGGCGCTGCCATTCGTTAAGCTATTGATTTTATTATGCGTTCAACCGTCGTCCGGCCATGCGACAATGCGCCGACAGGGATGCCGCGAGAATCCCGGCCCCGCCGCCCTACCGACTTGGCAATTTGTCCCGCGGTTGCGTGCCGCCGACGATATCCTGTTTGGACGGGCGCACCGCGACGCGCCGGCACCACAATTCCAGTCCGGTGATGTTTTCAGGCTGCTTGCCGCGCTCATAATGAACCCCGATCGCGACCGCCACCTGGCGCGGGCCGCATTCGACCGTATTGGCCCAGTCATTGCCGTTGCAGTTCTGGCTGCGGACAAACGAGCCGGCGGTGCTGCGCAGGCCGAACTGGCCGTAGATGACACCCGGCGGCGGCGAATAGAGCGGCGGCACCGGCGGGTCGCCCAGGCTGCCGTCTTCCAGCACGCGGATGCTCATGACGTTGAGCCCCTTCAACTTGTGGCGCTCGAAACAGCCCTGAACGCCGTGGATGAAATACCGATCGGCCGATTCCTCGTAGGCTTCATCGGCATCGGAAGCCTCGTTGCCGACCTCGAAGGTCAGGCCGTCGATCCAGCCGACAAACAGGCGGGATCGGTCGCGCGGGCCGCGCGACCCGCAACGGTCCTCTTCATCCTCGAAATCGGTGGCGACATCGTTGAGGGATTCCCCATGCGCGCGGAAATAGCAGGGATGGTCGGCCCGCTCCCCATAGCTCAGGCCATAGAGCGCATTGTCGCCGCTTCCCAGGAAGCCGACGATATGGCTGTCGCTGCCCGCTTCGCCGGTAATGCCGCGCGACTGGCCGTCGCCGGGGAAATAGAGTTGCTGCGCCGCCGCGCCGCTACCCCATGCCATTGCGGCAGCGACAGTCGCCGCCGCCAGGGAACGCGTTCCCCTGCGCAAAAATCTGGTGTGTTCTTTCATGCCCGCCTCGGACCTAGCCTGAGGCGCCCCTTTCCGAACTATGGCAAGGAAGTCGGGGCGAGGCAAGCTTGCGTCGACGCCCCTACACGAGCGGTGATGGGTGGCGGCGACAGGCTACGACCAGCCACCGCCGAAGGTGCGGTAGAAGACATGCAGGCCGATGCGGCCGACCCGCTTCATGGTGCGCGCCCATTTCGGGCTGACATAGGTGGCGTGGTAGTGGGTCGACGAGCCGACCTCCTTCAGCCAGATGCGGCCCTCGGTGGTCTCGCGGGCGACATACTGGGCGATCTTCCAGCGCTTGGGGTCGCGCACCTTGTCCTTGATGCGGTCGCAGGCGAAGGAGAACTGGCAGCGGTTGCGCCATTCCTTGTTCTGGTAGACGACGCCGCAGATCGTGTCGGGATAGGTCGGGTTGCGCACGCGGTTGAGGATGACCTGGGCGACGGCCGCCTGGCCCTTGACCGGCTCGCCTCGCGCCTCGAAATAGATGCCCGCCGTCAGGCAGTGCTGTTCGCGATCGGAAAACGACGATTTGGGCAGCGGGTTGGCTGCCCAGGCATGGTCCGACTTGTCGAGGCGGGGCGTGAGGCTGATCGGCGCCTCCTCCTCCAATACCGCCGCGAAGGGGGAACGCAGTTTTTCCGGCTCGGGAACATAGGCGACGATGTTGGGCGTTGATTCGCGCACCAGGCTTGCCACCATCACCGGCAGGTCGGCCTTGGGCGCCAGGGGATCGGGCCTTGCCAGCTTGGGGTGGAAGGCGAAGGCGACCTGAAGCGCTTCCTCGGCCGGCCGCGCCTTGACGAAGGCAAGTTCCACCTTCTTGCCCACATCGAGCGGCGACAGGGCCGAATGGCGTTCGCTGACACGGCCGGCATTGAACTGTTCGGGCGGGCGGATGCTGGTGGCCGATACGATCCGGCCGCCCTTGAGCGTGCGGTTGACCCGCTGGGGGGTGGGCTCGGCGCGAACCCCCGTCGAAATGGCAATGCCGGCGGAAAAGGGCCCGCGATCTTCGGGCTTGGTTTCAGTGGTATTGCCGATCGAACCGGTGGTCAGATAGGAAATGCCCGGCGCCGGGCTGAGGCTTGCCAGGCGGCGGCTTTCCGGCGGAACGGAGGAAGCATCCCCCAGAAGCGAGACCACATCCTGCTGGGCGATCAGCGATGGATAGATGAGGAAAACCGCGAGCGCGGCCACTACCGGAAAAAGACCCTGCCTGATGCGCTTGCCCAGCACGCGGCATTTCTCTGCTGCTTTTCGCAAAACCCGACTCCAAACAAACCGTCCCGCGTTGGCGCGCTTGCAGCATGTCTGTCAGTGTGCCTGGCAGCGGCGCCGCAGGCCATCTTGATCGGTTAACCTTGATTTTGCGTTAAGCAGTTGTTTCGAGCCGGTTAACGGCGGATCGGGGTGCCGGTTTCCGCTCAGCCGCGGCGGCGTTTCGAGGCGAAGGGGTTTTCCGCCTTGCGCATGTTGAGGCGGATCGGCGTCGACCACAGATCGAAGGTCTCGCGCAGATTGTTGACCATGTAGCGGCTGTAGGAAACCGGCAGCGCCTCGGGCCGCGAACAATGGACCATGAAGGTCGGCGGCCGGGTTTTTGCCTGGGTCATGAACTTCAGGCGGATGCGGCGGCCGGAAACGGCGGGCGGCGGGTGATGATACTGGATGTCCTCGAGCCAGCGGTTGAGCCGGGCGGTGGCGATGCGACGGTTCCACGCCTCATGCACCTCGCTTACCGCTCGCATCAGTTGCGGGATGCCCTCGCCGGTCAGCGCCGACACCGGAACGACCTTGAGGCGCTTGACCTGGGAAAGGTTTTCCTCGGCCATTTCGAGGATTTCGGCAAGCCGCGCCTGGCGGTCCTCGACCCGGTCCCACTTGTTGACGGCGATGACCGGCGCCCGGCCCTCGCGGATCACCAGATCGGCGATCTGCACGTCCTGCTTTTCGAACGGAATTTCGGCATCGATCACCACGATGACGACCTCGGCATATTGCACCGAGCGAAGTCCGTCGGAAACCGAGAGCTTTTCGAGCTTCTCCTGCACCCGTGCCTTGCGGCGCATGCCGGCAGTATCGAACAGGCGGATGGTGCGGCCCTCCCACTGCCAGTCGACGGAAATCGAGTCGCGGGTGATGCCCGCTTCCGGCCCCGTCAGCAGCCGGTCCTCGCCGACCATCTGGTTGATCAGCGTCGACTTGCCGGCATTGGGCCGCCCGACCACGGCGATGCGCAGCGGACGCGTCGCGTCGTATTGCGGAATGATCTCGTTGCCGCCCTCGTCGAACTGATGCTCGATGTCCTCCGCCTCGCTGTCGAACAGGCCGGCGGCCTCTTCCCCGGCGTCGAACGCCCTTTCCTCGCCGACCGCCTCGACCAGGGCGGAGTAGAGATCGGCCATGCCGACGCCATGCTCGGCGGAGATCGGCACCGCCTCGCCGAAGCCCAGCGAATAGGCATCGTAAAAGCCGTGCTCGCCGGCCCGGCCCTCCATCTTGTTGGCGACGAGAACGACCGGCCTGCCATGGCGGCGCAGCAATTGGGCGAAGGCCTTGTCGGCGGGCGTCACGCCGGCCTTGGCATCGACCAGGAACAGCGAGACATCGGCTTCGGCGACCGCGCGGATGGTCTGTTCGCGCATCCGGCCCTCGAGCGTCTCGTCGCCCGATTCCTCAAGCCCCGCTGTATCGATCACCTGGAATTTGAGATCGCCGATGCGGCCATCGGCAAGCCGCCGGTCGCGGGTGACCCCCGGCGTGTCGTCGACCAGCGCCAGCCGCTTGCCGACCAGCCGGTTGAACAGCGTCGACTTGCCGACATTGGGGCGTCCTATGATGGCGACCTTGAAACTCATGATCCCGATGCAATCCAGGCTGCCCGCTCGGATGCTTCCGAAGCAGGCGCGATGATGGGTTGTGGCGGCCGGCGCGCTCAGCCTTGCGCGCTGGCGCCCTTTCCGGCGAGCATGTTGAGCATCAGCTCGACACGGTTCCGCACCGTGTCGGGCGCCTCGTTGTCCTCGTCGATGCGGGTCAGCCATTCGAGCGCCCTGGCATCGTCGCCCGCCTTGATGGCGGCGATCGCCAGCGCTTCGCGCGCCGAGTGACGCAGCGCGTGGCCGGGGCTCGCGAGGGTGGAGAGCCGCGCCTCGACTGAGGCGAAATCCTCCAGATCGACGGCCAGCAGGCCGGCCCGCAACCGGGCGATCTCGCGCAGCACCACCGGCGCCGAAGCATTG
>JAGRLT010000154.1 GCA_020441665.1 Nitratireductor sp. | reverse complement strand
GGCTCTTCCTGCTCGAAAGCATTTCGGGCATCGTCCTGCTGGCGCTGAGGCGCCGCGCGCTGCACGGCACGGCCGGCCGCGTCATCGCCATCGGCGTCGCCGGCGGCCTGATCTCTGCACTTGCCTATGCGCTCGCGATCTACGCCAAGAGCCTGACGACGCTCGGCACCGTCTCCGCGATCCGCGAATCGAGCGTCATCATCGCCGCGCTGATCGGCGTCGTCTGGTTCGGCGAGCGGCCGTGGAAAATCCGGGTCGTCTCGGCAGCCCTGGTCGCCATCGGGGTGATCCTGCTGGCGACCGCCGGTCGCTGAAACACCGTCAGATCGTCGCCTCGAACAACTGCCGGAGATTGTCCCGCGTCAACTCGACCGGATTGCCGCCACAGCTCGGATCCTTGATCGCGCCCTCGACCAGCGCATCCATCCTGTCGGTCGAGACGCCTAGTTCCGACAGTCTGTGCGGAATGGCGAAACCATCATTGAACGCCTGAACGAAGGCCTGGAAACCCTTGAAACCGCCGGAAATTCCGAGATAACCCGCCGCGCGGTCGAAGCGATCGGCGATCGCCGGCGCGTTGAATTCGAGCACCGCCGGCATGCAGACCGCATTGGTCGTGCCGTGATGGGTGTTGAAGATCGCGCCCACCGGATGGCTCAGCGCATGGATGGCGCCAAGTCCCTTCTGAAACGCCGTTGCCCCCATGGCGGCGGCGCTCATCATGTTGGCGCGGGCTTCGAGATCGCCGCCATCGGCATAGGCGCGCGGCAGATTGTCGATCACCAGCCGCATGCCTTCCAGCGCGATCCCCTGGCTCATCGGATGATAATGCGGTGACGAATAGGCTTCGACGCAATGGGCGAAGGCATCGAGCCCGGTGCCCGCCGTCAGGAATGGCGGCATTCCCACCGTCAGTTCCGGATCGCAGATGACGATCGAGGGCAGGATCTTCGGATGAAAGATGATCTTCTTTTCATGCGTCTGCGAATTGGTGATGACCGAGGCGCGGCCGACCTCCGAGCCCGTGCCCGCCGTGGTCGGCACGGCAACGATCGGGGCGATGCCGGCGGGATCGGCCCGCGTCCACCAGTCGCCGATGTCCTCGAAGTCCCATAGCGGCCGCGTCTGGCCGGACATGAAGGCAACCACCTTGCCGAGATCGAGCGCCGACCCGCCCCCGAAGGCGATGACACCGTCATGGCCGCCCGCCCGGTAGGCCGCGACACCCGCTTCGAGATTCTTCTCGCTCGGATTGGGATCGACATCGGCAAACAACGCCCTGCCCATGCCGGCGGCTTCTAGAACGTCCAGCGCCCCCTGGGTGATCGGCAGGGCGGCAAGCCCGCGATCGGCGACCAGCAGCGGACAGGAAATCCCCGCCGCCTTGCAGGCCTCCGCCAGTTCGCGGATGCGCCCCGCGCCGAAACGGATGGAAGTGGGGTAGGACCAGTTGGCAACCGGTGACGTCATGCCTTTTGCTTTCTCAAATGATAGGATTTGGGTCTTGTCAGATTGTGGTAGCCGATTTCCGACAGCGCGCCGCCGCGACCGGTATTCTTGCAGCCGGTCCAGCACAGCGCCGGATCGAGGTAGTCGGCACGGTTCATGAACACGGTGCCGGTCTCGATCTGCGCGCCGAGGGCCGCCGCCCGCTCTGCATCCCGCGTCCACAGCGACGCCGTCAGGCCGAACTCGCAATCGTTCATCAGCCGGAGCGCCTCGGCATCGTCCCTGACCGGCATGATGCCGACCACCGGGCCGAAGCTTTCATCGCGCATCACCCGCATCTGATGGTTCACGCCGGTCAGGATCTGCGGCATCAGATAGGTGCCGCCGTCATCCTCGGGAAACAGCGCCGGATCGACCATCGCGCGTGCGCCGTCGCGGATCGCCTCCGACGTCTGGGCGCGCACCTCTTCGGCAAAGCGCCGGTTGGCCATCGGCCCCAGCGTCGTCGCCTCATCGAGCGGATTGCCGAGCTTCAGCTTCGATGCGAAGGCGACCGCCTTCTCGACGAAATCGTCATACAGCGCCGCGTCGACATAGATGCGCTCGATGCCGCAACAGCACTGGCCGGCATTGTAGAGCGCGCCATCCATCAGCACGTCCACCGCCCAGTCGAGATCGGCATCCTGCATCACATAGCCCGGATCCTTGCCGCCGAGTTCGAGGCCGAGGCCGGTAAACGTGCCCGCCGCCGCCCGCTCGATCGCCCGCCCGCCCTTGACCGAGCCGGTGAAGTTGATGAAGTCGAAGGCGCCCGCCGCGATGAGCTGTTCGGTTCCGCCGTGATCGAGGAACAGGTTGACGAAAACATCTTCCGGCACGCCGCCGGCGACAAATGCCGCGGCCAGCCGTTCGCCCACCAGCAGCGTCTGGGTCGCGTGCTTGATCGCCACCGCATTGCCGGCAATGAGCGCCGGAACGATCGTGTTGATCGCAGTCAGATAAGGATAGTTCCACGGCGCGATGACGAAGACGATGCCATGGGGCTCGCGCTCGATGCGGCGCTCGAACGTCTCGGAGGCTTCCGCGACGATCGGCGCCAGCGCCCGGTCGGCGATGTCGGCCATGTACTGGGCGCGCTCATTGACGCCGCCGAATTCACCGCCATAGCGCACAGGCCGGCCCATCATATGGGCCAGTTCCGGCACCACATCCGCCGTCATGCGGTTGAGCTGTTCGACCCCCGACAGGACAAGCGCGATGCGCTCGCCAAGCGGCCGCGCCGCCCAGGCCTTTTGTGCCGCCCGCACGCAAGCGAGCCTCGCGGCCGCCTCGGCAGCCGCCATCACCGGACGTTCGGCGAAGACCGACCCGTCAATCGGCGAAATGCATTTCAGTGTGTTGCTCATGGTGTTGGTTCTTCACGCCTTCTCAAAGCCGCGCGCCACCTCGTAGTCCGTGACGACGCGGTCAAATTCCTCGATTTCCCATTCCGCCGCCCGCCCGTAATGGTCGATCACCCAATCGCCCATCGCCTCGCGCAGCATTTTCGATTGCATCATGGCTTCCCGCGCATCGCGCAGCGTATGCGGCACCAGCCCGCTGCTGCCGTCATAGGCATCGCCCGAGAACGGGGCGGAAAGCTCCAGCTTCTCCTCGATCCCCTTGATCCCGGCGGCGATCTGGGCGGCGATCGCCAGATACGGATTGAGGTCGGAGCCGCCGATGCGGCATTCGATCCGCACCCCCTTGGTGCCCTCGCCGCAAAGCCTGAAGCCGGCGGTCCGGTTGTCGACCGACCATACCGTGCGGGTCGGCGCGAAGGTGCCCTTCTGGAAGCGCTTGTAGCTGTTGATATAGGGCGCCAGGAAATAGGTGTAGTCCGGCGCGTATCTGATCAGTCCGGCAACATAGTGCTTCATCAGCTGCGACATGCCGAGCTTGTCACTGGCGTCGTGGAAGGCGGGCTTGCCGTTCTTCCACAGCGACTGGTGAACATGGCTCGACGAGCCAACCTTGCTGTGGTGCCACTTCGCCAGGAAGCTTGCCGAATGGCCATGCAGCATGGCGATTTCCTTGGTCGCATGCTTGGCGATCGTGTGATGGTCCGCCGTCGCCATCGCCTCGGCATAGCGGATATTGAGTTCCTCCTGGCCGGCTTCCGCCTCGCCCTTCGAATTCTCCACCGGCACGCCCGCCGCCAGCAGGTGATTGCGCAGCGGCCGCATCACATGCTCTTCCTTGGTGGTCTGCAGGATGTGGTAATCCTCATTGTAGCCGGAAAAGGTCTGAAGATCGCGCCACTGCTCCTTGCGGATCTGGTCGTAGCTCTTCTCGAACAGGAAGAATTCGAGTTCGGTCGCCGCCATGCACTCATAGCCGAGCCCGGCAAGCCGAGCCTGCTGCTTCTTCAGTATGGCGCGGGGCGAATGGGGCACGTCCTCATGGGTGCGGTGATCCATCAGATCGCACAGCACCATCACCGTGCCTTCGAGCCAGGGCACGGGCCTGAGCGTCGAAAGGTCCGGCTTCATGGTGTAGTCGCCATAGCCGTGCTGCCACGAGGTCGAGGCATAGCCGCTGGGCGTCGCCATTTCGAGATCGGTCGCCAGCAGGTAGTTGCAGCAATGGGTCTCTTCCCAGGCGCTTTGCAGAAAATGAGCGGCGGTGAACCGCTTGCCCATCAGCCGGCCCTGCATGTCGACGGCGCAGACCAGCACGGTATCGACCTTTCCGGCCTTCACCTGGGATTTCAACTCATTCATGGTCAGGTTGGACGCCATTGCCCGGTCTCCCCGAAATGTTGGAAACTCCCGGCGCAAAAGCGCCGGGAGAGCGTTGTCTTAGAGCCTTTGACGCCCGGATGGAACCGCCAGGTCATGTCTGGAGGGAATTGTCCAAACGCCGGGCGTCTGGTCTTCGGCGCCAAACCATTGGCGAGGGAAAAGCGACGCGGTGTCGGCGCCGCCCCCTCCGCAACGCGGTTCAGTACGAAAGAGAACAGGCTCGGGCGATTGCAGATTCAACGGGTTTCTCGAAGCTTTGCTGTCTGAAACGGCCTGCCTGGCGCGCCTTCAGTTCAGCAGGAACAGGGTGATCGCCGGAAACAGGACGAGAATGGCGACCCGGATGATGTCGGAAAGCACGAAGGGCAGCACCGACTTGTAGGTCGACAGGATCGGGGTGTCGCGCGCCATGCCATTGATGATGAACAGGTTCATGCCGACCGGCGGCGTGATCAGCCCGACCTCCACCACGATCAGCACCAGGATGCCGAACCAGATCGCCGTGTGCTCATGGCTCAGCCCGAAATCGAGATCGGAAATGATCGGAAAGAAGATCGGGATCGTCAGCAGGATCATCGACAGCGAATCCATGATGCAGCCGAAGATCATGTAGAGCGCCAGAATGATGACCAGCACCAGCCACGGGCTGAAGCCCTGGCTGACGATATAGGTCGAGATGTCCTGCGGCACCTGGGTCAGCGCCAGGAAGGCATTGTAGAAACTGGCGCCCAGCACGATCATGAAGATCATCGCCGTGCTCGCCGCCGTCGACATCACCGCATTGGCGATCGCCTTACCGCTCAGCGCCTTGTTGACGGCGGCGATGATCGCCGTTCCGGCGGCCCCGATTGCCGCTGCTTCCGTCGGCGTGAACCATCCCAGATAGATGCCGCCGACCACCAGGAAGAACACCAGCAGCACCGGCCAGACGTCGAACAGCGCCCTGAAACGCGCGCCATAGCCGACCCGCTCGCGCACCTGCGCGGCTCCCGGCGAGACCCGCATATAGATCGAAATGGTGATGACATAGCCGACCGCGGCGAGCAGGCCGGGAATGAAGGCGGCGAGGAAGAGCTTGGCGATGTTCTGTTCGGTCAGGATCGCATAGATGACCAGAATGACCGATGGCGGAATGAGAATGCCGAGAGTGCCGCCGGCCGCCAGCGTCGCCGTCGACAATCCGCCCGGATAGCCGTAGCGCTTGAGTTCCGGCAGCGCCACCTGGCCCATCGTGGCGGCGGTTGCGAGCGACGAGCCGCAGATTGCACCGAAGCCCGCGCAGGCGCCGATCGCCGCCATGGCGACCCCGCCCCGGCGATGGCCGAGCCAGGATTCGGCGGCCTTGAACAGCGCCGTCGACATGCCGCCAAGGGTCGCGAACTGCCCCATCAGCAGAAACAGCGGCACGATCGACAGCGAATAGCTGGCAAAGGTCGAATAGGTCTCGTTCTTCAATTTTGCGAGCACCACCGCCCAGCCGCCGGTGATCATCGCCGTGCCGGCAAGCCCGACCACCAGCATGGCGAGGCCGATCGGCATGCGCAGGAAGATCAGCAGGATCAGGACCGGAAACGACCACAGCCCGATGTCGAAATGGCTCATCGGCCGCCTCCCCGGCTTTCCTCGCGCGTTCCGTTCCCCGCCGCCCCCTCCAGCGCCGGGCCGTCCGCGCCGCCCAGCGCCAGGGCCCGCTCGAAAACCATATAGGCGGAGACCAGGGCGGCAAACGCCATCAACACCGCACAGGCCGCATAGCCCCACCAGACCGGAAACTGCAGCAGAAAGGAGGTTTCGCCATAGCGCATCTTGTCCGACATGCCGGCAAAGAGCCGCCAGGCAAGCACGGTGAGAACGACCAGGAACACCAGTTCCCACAACAGGTCGATCAGGCCGTTGGCCCGTCTGGGAAGCGTCGCGGTGAAGATGTCGACGGTGGCATGGCCGCGCTTCATGCTGCACCAGGGCAGGAAGGCTGTAATCGCCATGGCCGACCCGACCTCGACCAGTTCGAAATCACCGAGCAGCGAGCCGAAGCCCTGCAGAAACGTCGCCAGGGAGGGCATGGAGGACGCCAGCAAATGGCTGTGGCCGATCGTGTTGAGCAGACGGCCGGCAACGCTGACCGTCGTCACGGCGATGATGGCAAACAACACGATGCCGCCAAAAATCGCCACCCAGCGCGCCAGGCGCAGCATAATCCCGTGCACGGCCTTCCCCTCCCGATGACCCATACGCCCGACGAGCGGTACGGGAGGCATGGTAAGCCTCCCGCGCAGGCATGTTCAATAGGATATCGCCCTATTGGGGATATTTGGCGATCAGCGCGCGGGCTTCCTCGACCAGCGCCGGGCCATCGATGCCTTTCTCGGCAACTTCGGCATACCAGCGTTCATAGACCGGCTGTGCCGCCGCTTCCCACTTGGCAACCTCCTCCGGGCTCAGCGTGATGATGTTGTTGCCGAGATCGACGGCCAGCTGGCGCGCCGGACCATCGGAAGCAGCCTGCGTCTTGCCGGCGAAGGCCGAGAATTCCATGCCGGAATTCTTGTCGATCGCCGCCCGCTGCGCGTCGGTCAGGCTTTCATATTTCGCCTTGTTCATGGCCAGCACGAAGGTCAGCGTATAGAGCGCCTTGCTGGAGAACTCGGTGTGATTGTGCACCAGTTCCGGCACCTTGAGCGAGGCGGTCACTTCCCACGGAATGGTCGTGCCGTCGATGACGCCCTTCGAAAGCCCTTCGGCAACGGCGGGAACCGGCATGCCAACCGGGGTCGCGCCGAACTCCTCGAGCAGCATGTTGACCGACCGCGCTCCGCCGCGGATCTTCATGCCTTTCAGATCCTCGACCTTCGTCACCGGATCCTTGGTGTGGAAAATACCGGGGCCGTGCACCCAGGCGCCGAGTATCTTCACATCCTTGAACTCGCCCGCCTGCCACTCGGTCTCGACCTTTTCCCAATAGGCGCGCGATACCGCCTCGGCATTGGTCATCATGAAGGGCAATTCGAACACTTCCGTGCTCGGAAAGCGGCCCGGCGTATAGCCGACGACCGTCCAGACCACGTCCGCGATCCCGTCAATTGCCTGGTCCATCAGTTCCGGCGGCTTGCCGCCCAGCTGCATGGAAGGGTAGCGCTCGACCTTGATCGAGCCGCCCGAATCCCTTTCCACATTGTCGGCCCACACATCGAGCACCAGCTTGGGCACATTGGCCTGCGCCGGCAGGAACTGGTGCAGCTTCAGCGTCACCTCCTGAGCCAGGGCCGGCACAGCCGCCAGGGTCGCCATTCCGGCGCCCGCGGCAAACGCGATGAGATTTCTTCGATTGATCATCAATTCCTCCCTTGGGTGATTTCCCGGCTGCATTGTAATGCCCATTCACCGGGCAGATGCAACAGGTCGCGGCTCTTTTTGTTACGCGGAGCCGGACGACACCTGCTTTTGTAACAATCCCCGATCCGACAGGCGATTGGCAATAGGAAAAACGGACCTACCGTCCACCCCGGCGCATCAACCGGGTTGAAGCCCTTCATGCCTGAACGGGCCGGGCGAGCCAGATTTCGAACGCCTCGTTGACCCGTTCGGGCATTTCCAGCGTCGGCAGATGCCCGGCGCCGGCAAGCGTCACCTGTTCCCCGCCGGACAGGCGGCCGGCGAGGTCGCGATGCTTCTCGACCGAGAACAGCTTGTCGCGGTCGCCGCTCAGAACCAGTGCGGGCCCCGTGAAACGGGCCAGCCCGGCACGGCAATCCCTGCGCAGGGTGAGGGCGCGGGATTGCCGCGCGAACACATCGAGCCCCTGCTCCACCGCCATCGCGACGACCGTTTCGATCATGTCCGCGCGGTCGGCGCTTGCCGCTGACAGATAGGTGGGCGCCAGTTCCTCGCGGGCGACGGGTTCCATGCCCTCTGCCCTCGCCCGGGCGATCCATCGGTCGCGGGTCTCCGTGCGATGGGGTTTTTCCGCTTCGCCCGTCGTGCTCAACAGGGCAAGCCGCAGAATGCGTTGCGGCATTTCCGTCGCCATCTGGATCGCGATCATCCCGCCCATCGACAATCCGGCGAGATTGAAGGCGCCCTCGCCCGCCGCATCGATGGCATTGCGGACATGGTCGTCGAAGGTATGGCCGGCGGCAAGATCAGCCACCACCACGCGATAGCGGTCGGCGAAACGGTCGACCTGCGGTGCGAACAACCGCGCGTCGCACATATGGCCCGGCAGCAATAGCAGCGTTTCCCTGGACACGTTTCCTCCCGCGAGCCCGCCCTCAAACCCTCAGGCCTTCATGGTCTCGCCGCCCAGTTCCATAACAGCCTGATGCTGCGACAGGAACACCTTGCCGGTCAGGTGCTGCAGGAAATCGGCGCGTTTCAACCGGTCCATCACCGGCCCCTTGACCTCGCTCAGATGCAGCAAGATGCCGCCCGAAGCCAGGCGTTCGTTGATCGCCTCGATCGATTCAAGCGCGCTCATGTCGATCGCATTGACCGCCGGACACATCAGGATGACATGCTGTATGGCGGGTCGCTCGGCGACCATGTCGAAAAGCGCATCCTCGAGAAAGCGCGCATTGGCGAAATACAGGCTCTCGTCGACCCGCACGGTCAGGATGCGCGGATCGGTGATCACTTCATGCCGCAGCACGTTGCGGTAGTGCTGCGTACCGGGCACCTGGCCCACCACTGCCATATGCGGCCGGGACGTCTTGTAGAGATGGATGAGGATGGAGATCAGGACGCCGGCCGTCACCCCGGTTTCGACCCCGAAACCCAGCGTCAGCAGGATCGTCGCGAGGACGGCGGTGAAATCGGCCTTTGAATAGACCCAGCTCCGCTTCAGGATCGAAAGATCGACCAGCGACAGCACCGCCACGATGATGGTCGCGGCAAGCGTCGCCTTGGGCAGGTGGTAGAGGAGCGGTGTCAGCAGCAGCGAGGCGACGGCGAGGCCGACCGCCGTGTAGGCGCCGGCAGCCGGCGTTTCCGCACCTGCGTCGAAATTGACCACCGAGCGCGCGAACCCGCCGGTGACGGGATAGCCGCCGGTAAACGCCGCTCCCAGATTGGCCGCGCCAAGCCCGATCAGTTCCTGATCGGGATCGATGCGCTGGCGCTTCCTGGCGGCAAGCGTCTGGGCGACGGAAACGGATTCGACGAAGCCGATCACCGAGATCAGCAGCGCGGAACCGGCGATCGAGCCCCACAGATCGAGCGAAAAGGACGGCAGGGTCAGCGGCGGCAGGCCCTGCGGAACCGTGCCCACCACGGCAACACCCTTCGCTCCCAGATCGAACAGCCAGGCGGCAAGCACGCTGACCATGACGGCGGCAACCGGTCCCGCCTTGGCCAGGATATCGGCGAGCCGCGGCGTCAGCCCCAAGGCCAGCAACAGCGGCCTGGCGCCCTTGCGCACCCAGAACAGAAAGGCCGTGGCGGCAAGCCCGATGATCAGCGTATGGGGATTGGTATTGCCCAGATGAGCGGCAAGCGACGAAACCATCTCGACGAGCGTATGCCCCTCCGCCGCGATGCCGAGGATGTGCTTGAGCTGGCTCGTGGCGATCAGCACGCCGGAGGCGGTGATGAAGCCCGCAATCACCGGATGCGACAGGAAGTTGGCAAGGAAACCCAGCCGCAGGAAGCCGAGCGCCATCAGCATCAGGCCGGAAAGGAAGGCGAGCGTCAGTGCCGCCAGGATGTAGTCGGGCGTACCCGTCGCCGCGATCCGGCCTGCTGCCGCGGCGGTCATCAGCGAGACGACCGCGACCGGCCCCACCGCCAGTGCCCGGCTGGTGCCGAAAATCGCATAGAGCAGTATCGGCAGGATCGAGGCATACAGGCCCATCTCGGCCGGCAGGCCCGCCAGCAGCGCATAGGCGAGCGATTGCGGCACCAGCATGATGGTGACGATCAGCGCCGCCACCAGATCGCCGACGGCCTGATCACGACGGTACTGCCTGCCCCAGGACAAAACCGGCAGGTAGCGCCGCAAGGCGCCGGACACGTTTTCAGCCATGTTCGAAGTTCCGTTGCCCGCTTTATCCCGGGCTTGAAAACCGTTGCGCCAGCGCGCTGACGTCATAGCCGGCCCTGCCGGCAAGCGCGACCACCTCGGCAGGCGCCCTTCCGTTCAGCAATTCGCCGATCGACCACAGATAGGTCGTGCGGGTTCCGCTGCGGCAATAGGCGAATACCGGCCCGTCCGCCGCGTCGAGAATTTCGCGGAACCGGGCGGCGACTTCCGGCCCCATGGTCTGGCCGGTGACCGGCAGATAGACCGTCGCGATGCCCTGCCCCTCCGCCGCCGCTTCGATCGCGGCGAATTCGGGCTGGTCCGCCTCCTCGCCATCGGGCCGGTTGCAGACCAGCATCCTGATCCCCTTCGCGGCAAGCGTGGCGACATCTTCCGGCATGATCTGCGGTCCGACCGCCAGCGCCCCGTCCAGTTCCCTGTAGTCCATCCTGATAACCCCGTTGCTAAAGTCCATTGGCTCCTAAAGCCCGTTGACCGGCACCTTTAGCATGGGCCTGCCATCCTTGTCTTTCGGCACTTCACCGGCCCGCATGTTGACCTGCAACGACGGGATGATCAGCTTCGGCATCGCGAGCTGGGCATCGCGCTCGGTGCGGAACCTGATGAATTCCTCGCGGCTCCTGCCGCCGCCGACATGGATGTTGTGCCGCTTTTCGTCCCCGACCGTGGTCTCCCACTGGATGTCGCGGCCATTGGGGCCGTAGTCATGGCACATGAACAGCCGCATCTGATCGGGAAGCGCCAGCACCTTCTGGATCGAATCGTAGAGCGTGCCGGCATCGCCGCCGGGGAAATCCGCCCGCGCCGAGCCGCCATCGGGCATGAACAGCGTATCGCCGACGAACGCCGCGTCGCCCATCACATGCACCATGCAGGCCGGCGTGTGGCCGGGCGTATACATGGCAAAGGCCTGCATGCCGCCGATCCGGTAGGTATCGCCATCCTTGAGCAGGAGATCGAACTGCGAGCCGTCGCGCTGGAACTCGGTGCCCTCGTTGAAGATCTTGCCGAACGTGTCCTGCACCACCCTGATCCTGTCGCCGATGCCGATCTTGCCGCCAAGCTTCTGCTGCAGATAGGGCGCCGCCGAGAGATGATCGGCATGGACATGGGTCTCGATAATCCATTCGAGTTCCAGGCCGTTGTCCTGAATGTAGGCGATGATCTCGTCGGCATGGTCATAGGTGATCCGCCCTGCCGCATAGTCGATATCCATGACGGAATCGATCACCGCGCAGGCGCTGGAACCGGGGTCCTTGACCACATAGGAAATCGTGTTGGTTGCCGGATCGAAAAACGCCTTGACCTCGGGGTGGACAGTCATCTCGACAGGATATGCGCTCATGCGGATTTCCTCGCTTTCATCCGGTGACGGGCCGACAGCGGCCCCGCAGTGCATTTAATATCCCTTATATAAATGATCTCTTATGTATTATCAAGAGCCTTTCTCAGCGCCTTTTCCGGCGCTTTCCCATTAACTTTGCCGCTTCACCACGCACTCGAATCACCGTTGACCCGCTTAACGCGGGATAATAACAATCTGGCACGGAAAATCCGTCGCGGCGGGCATCTTGCCCCGACCGCCGAAGTGAATACCCATACCACAGGGAGAGACTTAATGAAAAAACTGCTTCTGGCGCTCGCCGCCACGACCATGCTCACCGGCTCGGCCTTCGCGGCCTCGCATTCGCCGGTGAAGATCGGCGTCATTCTCGGCTTCACGGGGCCGCTTGAATCCATCACGCCGCACATGGCCGATGCCGCAGAGCTCGCAATGAAGGAAGTTTCCGACAGCGGCATGTTCCTGGACGGCGCCACGGTTGAACCCGTGCGTTCTGACTCGACCTGCATCGACGCCGCCGCCGCGACCGCCGCCGCCGAGCGTCTGGTCACCTCCGACAAGGTCGCCGCCATCATGGGTGCCGACTGCTCGGGCGTGACCGGCGCGATCCTGCAGAACGTCGCCCGTCCCAACGGCATCGTGATGATCTCGCCGTCGGCAACCTCGCCGGGTCTTTCGACCGCCGAGGATGACGGTCTGTTCTTCCGCACCTCGCCGTCCGATGCGCGGCAGGGCGAAGTGCTTGCCACGATCCTCAAGGAAAAAGGCATCACCAGCGTAGCCGTAACCTATACCAACAACGACTACGGCAAGGGCTTTTCGGACGCTTTTTCCGCTTCTTTCGAAGGCATGGGCGGCTCGATAACCCTCAATGCGCCGCATGAAGACGGCAAGGGCGACTATTCGGCCGAAGTGGGCGCGCTGGCCCAGGCCGGCGGTGAGGTTCTCGTCGTGCTCGGCTATACCGACCAGGGCGGCAAGGGCATCATCCAGGGCGCGCTCGATGCCGGCGCCTTTGACAAGTTCGCCATGGGCGACGGCATGTATGGCGACAAGCTGCTTGCGGATGTCGGCGCCGGCATGAACGGTACCATCGGCACCGTGCCGTGGGCGGAGGGCGAAGGCGCTGACGCGTTCGTCAAGCTGTCCGCCGAAGCCGGCAACAATTCGGAGTCCTCCTATACTCGCGAATCCTATGATGCTGCCGCGCTGCTGTTGCTCGCCATGCAGAAGGGCGGCGCTGCCACCAGCGAGGCGGCCAAAGCCAACATCATGGACATTGCCAACGCTCCGGGTGAGAAAATCCTGCCCGGCGAACTTGGCAAGGCACTTGAGATTCTCAAGAATGGCGGCGACATCGACTATGTTGGCGCCACCAATGTCGAACTCATCGGTCCCGGCGAAGCATCCGGCACCTATCGCGAATACGAAGTGCGCGACGGCAAATACGAAACCGTCAAAATCCGCTGAGCGGATTTCGATGACAATATGACTGTGGCCCGGTACGACCGGGCCACAGTCTTAAGCAGTCGGGAGGAGAAGGCGGCTGCTTG
>JAGRLT010000153.1 GCA_020441665.1 Nitratireductor sp. | reverse complement strand
CAAAGTTCGTCTCATTTGCCAGCACTCTCATAACGAACTTTGGATTCAATAGGGTGACTAGCAAATTTATGATTCTAGTGTGGTTTTTGAATTTGAAATACGCTTCGAAGTCTGCTGCCGGAATGATGCGTATTTCAAATTCACCACACTAGGCTGTATCGACATTCAGGATTGGCGCGCGGCCGGAATCCGAACGGTTCTAGGTCACGGTCTGGACATCCACGGTAACCGAATCCCCCGAGCCGACGCTGGTGCTGACCGTCACCTGTCCGTGCGTACCGGCATAATTGTGCTCCACATAGTGGAACGGGATATCGGAAAGAACCTGGATGCAGATGCCCGGACGGGCCACCAGTTCGATCGAGATGTTGTAGATCGGCGGGTTCGATTTGGAATCGCCCGTATAGCAGGCATGGGCGTCATGGCAGGGCGTGGGCGCCGTGATCTTGCCGACGACATGAAGGCTAGGCGGGCTGCCGGGCATGATATTCTTCCACGCTGCGACGTCCTTCAACTCTCCGACGTTCATGGTATTCCTCCCGGTTCCTTGTAACACAAAATACAACTTATCATATATTATTCTCATATTTCAATCAATACTTGCGCATCCTTGGTGAAGCGTTTGCCGGGCGGCGGCGGCCTGGCCAGACGCGCCACGGGCCCCCGCAATCGCGCCACACGAATGAACGAACAGGGTAAAATCCATGCTGACCCCATGGGTAAAATCTTACCCCTTGACTTTACAAAAATAAGAACATAAAAAGAACAAACAAGGATTAAAAACAGAATTTGGAGGGCAAAATGTACGTATCGCTTCGGGATGTCGCTTCCTTCGCCTCGATCTCGGCCTTTCTGGTCGCCATGTTCACCTGGGCCGACATTCTTCAGGCGATCGCCTGATCCGGCCTTCCTTTCGCCCTTCCGGGCAGCCTGCGGGCCGGCTCGCAATGGGGCGAAGGGCGGTCCCCGGAAACCAGCCTGCCGGGGATTGATCTGGCGGGGGATCGATCTGGCGGACAGTACGGTCCGGACGATCCAACGCAATGCGGCGCAACGGCGAGGGTATCGGCCGATTGGTTGCCCCCTTCCAACCGCTCCCACGCGGCCAGCCTGTGGAAAGCGTGCATGGCCGGTGCCGGAAGGGCGCCTTTGACGATAATGGCCCGTCCCGCCCCTTGTCATCGCCCTGCCGCCGGGGGCAAGGTCACCTTCCCAACGGGAGCGGATTCGGGTGACAAAACAGGACGACCTGCACAAGGCGCTGGCCGGCGCTGGCCTCGGTCATGACGGGGATCACGGCGGCATGCGCGACACCGGCGTTGGGAGCGTGGGTGACGGCGCCGAGCGGCTGGAGGATGACGCGCGGGCAGGCGATGCGCGGCGCCCGCGCTTCGTGCATCTGCATACCCATTCGGCCTTTTCGCTGCTCGAGGGCGCGCTGCCGCTCAAGAAACTGATCGATCTCGCCGTCAAGGACGGCCAGCCGGCACTGGCGGTAACCGACCGCAACAATCTTTTCGGCACGCTCGAATTCGCCGAAAAGGCGTCCGGCAGCGGTTTGCAGCCGATCATGGGCGCCAAGCTGGCGGTCGATTTCGGCGACCTGTTCCCGATTGAGGCCAAACGCGGCAGGCAGGCGCATCTGGCCGAATTGCCGGTACTCGTGCTGCTCGCCATGACCGAGACCGGCTACGGCCATCTGGTCAAGCTGGCGAGCGAGGCGCATCTCGGTGCCGGTTTTGCGGAAGATGCCGGCGGGGCCGGCGCGGCCGGGCCCGAGCGGGAGAATTCGGCACGGCCGGGGCCGACCCTGGCCGCGGCTGCGCCAAACCAGCCCCCCGCGGGCCAGCATGCTTCCCATCTCCATGGCCCGCATGTCACGCTTGCGGCGCTTGCGGCCCATCATGACGGCATCATCTGCCTCACCGGCGGGCCGGAAGGGCCGCTGAGCCGGCTGCTGGAAGAGGGCAACGGGCCCGCTGCCGGGGCGCTGCTTGCAAAGCTCAAACCGATCTTCGCCGACCGGCTCTATGTCGAATTGCCGCCCCACGGCTCGCGCCACGCCCCGCGCCAGGAGCGCGTCGAGCCGGCCCTGCTGAAACTGGCCTACGATCTCGAACTGCCGATCGTCGCCACCAACCAGCCCTATTTCGCCGCCCGAGACGATTTCGAGTCTCACGATGCGCTGCGCTGCATCGCGGAAGGCGTCGTCGTTGCCGATGGCGACCGGATGCGGCTGACGCCGGAACACTATTTCAAATCCGCCGACGAGATGGCGAAACTCTTCGCCGACCTGCCCGAGGCGCTCGACAGCACGGTCGAGATCGCCATGCGTTGCGCCTTCCGCGCCCATACGAGGCAGCCCATCCTGCCGCGCTTCGCCAAGTCGGGCAGCGACGGCAGGGATGCGCAGGTGAAGGCGGAGGCGCAACTGCTGCGCCGCCAGGCCGAGGAAGGGCTCGAAAAGCGCTTCGGGATTTTCCAGCCGGCGCCGGGGTTTTCCCGGGACGACTACGACAAGCAGCTGGCGCATGAATTGTCGATCATCGAGCAGATGGGTTTTCCCGGCTATTTCCTGATCGTTGCCGATTTCATCGGCTGGGCGAAGGAGCACGACATTCCCGTCGGGCCGGGAAGGGGATCGGGCGCCGGTTCGCTGGTCGCCTGGGCGCTGGCGATCACCGATATCGATCCGATGCGTTTCTCCCTGCTGTTCGAGCGCTTCCTCAACCCCGAACGCGTTTCGATGCCGGATTTCGACATCGACT
>JAGRLT010000152.1 GCA_020441665.1 Nitratireductor sp. | reverse complement strand
GGTTTCGCCGGCCCAGCTCGGCGGCATTCTCGACCTCATCAAGTCGGGCGACATTTCCGGCCAGATCGCCAAGCAATTGTTCGAGATCGTCTGGGCCGAGGGCGGCGATCCGGCACGGATCGTCGACGAGCGCGGCATGAAGCAGGTCACCGATACCGGCGCCATCGAGGCCGCCGTAGAGGCGGTCATCGCCGCCAATCCCGACAAGGCCGAACAGGCGAAGGAAAAGCCCAACATGGCGGGCTGGTTCGTCGGCCAGGTGATGAAGGCGACCGGCGGCAAGGCCAATCCGCAGGCCGTGCAGCAACTGGTGCGCGAAAAGCTCGGCATCGATGGCTGACGGCCGGGGCGGGCTGCCGCCCGCTTTCATCCGCTCGGCCATGCCATCGGACGTTCCAGCGGTCAGGGCGCTGCTCGCCGAGACCTGGCACGCCACCTATGACCGGCTGATCGGGGCTGAAAAAGTCGCGGAAATCACCGCGAGATGGCACTCGGAAGAAGCCCTTCGGCGCCGGCTGTCGGTGCCGGCCAGCGAGTTTCTGGTCGCCGACACCGGCAGCGCGCTCGCCGCCATGGCCTTTGCCAGCCAGCAGGGCGAAATCATCACCCTGCACCAGCTCTATGTGCGCCCGGCCTTTCAGCGCCAGGGCATCGCCAGCGACCTGTTGCGCGAACTGACGGGCTGTTTCATCGGCTCGAAACGATGGCGGCTTGAGGTGGCGTCGCAAAACGCGCCGGCGATCGCCTTCTATCGGGCGCTCGGCTTTTCGAGCCGGGACCGCGCGCCGATCGACGATCCCGAAAGCGGCCTGCTGCATCTCGAACTGACCCTCGACATCCCCGACGAGCATCAATGGAAGGGGCTTTAGGGGCAGGTGCCGCCGCGCGGCGATCGGCTTGTTTGCCGGCGCCTCCATTGCCTCTCATCCGCGCCATGGTATTCTGCCGCAACCCGATCCGAACATCCGCCGAGCAACACCCATGCGCCGTTTTTTCAAGATCGCCATTCCCGTCTTTCTTCTCGGTTTCATCGCCGGCAACGCCTTCTGGTATCTGTTCTCGCCGCTATGGATCGACCGGGAGGTTTCCGAGGCGCTTCCCGCCGAACTCATGCTGACCTCGGTCAAGACCGGCCGGTTCCATGATGCCGATGGCGCGCACAAGGGTTCCGGCAAGGCTGAAATCCTGCAGGGCGCGGCCGGAACGACGCTGCTGCGCCTGACCGAATTCCGCGTTACCAATGGCCCCGATCTTGAAGTCTGGCTGGTCAAGGCCGCCGATCCGAAATCGGCCGCCGACGTCACCGCCGCCGGATGGCTGTCGCTCGGCCCGCTGAAGGGCAATGTCGGCGACCAGACCTATGTCATCCCCGAGGGGACCGATCTCGGCCAGTACGGTTCGGTGGTGATCTGGTGCGAACAGTTCGGCGTGCTGTTTTCGCCCGCGCCGCTTGGATAGATGGAATCCTCTCATGATCGAAACGCCCTATCTTCTCTTCCTCGGTGACGCGCCGGACAATCTGGCCGCAAAGGTCGCTCGCGGCATTCGCGACTGGCGGCCCGACAATGTGGTCGGCCAGCTTCGCCTGGCGGGCTGCAAGGCGGATGTCGGCGTCCCCGATCTCGGCCTTGAGGAAGCACGCCGCAAGGGCGCCAGGACGCTGGTGATCGGCGTCGCCAACCGGGGCGGCGTCATTGCCCGGAGTTGGAAATCGGTGCTCCTTAAGGCGCTCGACATGGGCTACGACATCGCCTCGGGCCTGCACAATCTGCTGCGCGATGAGGCCGATCTCGCCGAACGCGCCAGGGCCAATGGCCGCCAGCTCTTCGATGTGCGCATTCCGCTGGTGAAATACCCGATCGCCAATGGCAGGAAACGCTCGGGCAAGCGCTGCCTTGCCGTCGGCACCGATTGCTCGATCGGCAAGATGTATACCGCGCTCTGCCTGGACAAGGCGATGGCCGCGCGCGGCATGAAGGCAAGCTTCCGGGCAACCGGCCAGACCGGCATTCTGATCACCGGCGACGGCGTGCCGCTCGATGCCGTTATCGCCGATTTCATGGCTGGGTCGATCGAATACCTCACCCCGGACAACGATGCCGACCACTGGGACCTGATCGAGGGCCAGGGCAGCCTGTTCCACGCCTCCTATTCCGGCGTCACCATGGCGCTCATCCATGGTGGCCAGCCCGACGCGCTCATCCTGTGTGACGTGCCGGGAAGGCCCCATATGCGCGGCCTGCCGGACTATCGGCTGCCTTCGCTCGAACAGGTGCGCGACACGGCGCTGCCGCTGGCGCGGATCGTCAATCCGAAATGCCAGGTGGTGGGCGTCTCGCTCAATACCGCCGACCTGGCGGACGATGAGGCGCTCGAATGCTGCGCCAGGATCGAGAAGCGCCTCGGCCTGCCGACGGTCGATCCGTTCCGCCATGGCGCCGACCGCCTGGCCGAAGCGCTGGATGCGCTTTGAGGCGGAAATTGCCGCTCGCCCGAACGTGAAGTAATTTGCTCAAGAATTATGCACTTTGCTGTTCAAACTTTCGTCTAACTGTGACAGTTTCCTTCTACGGCAAACCCAGGGAGGCAACCTTGTCCAGTAACAGCACCATAGAGCCCAGTTTCCGCGACAGCGTCGACACGCTGTTCAATCGCGCCGTCCGCCACATGAACATTTCCGAGGGGCTGGCGGAGAAAATCCGCGTCTGCAACTCCACCTATACCGTGCGCTTCGGCGTCAAGCTGCGCGGTGATTTCTATACCTTCACGGGATACCGCTCGGTCCATTCCGAGCATGCCGAGCCCGTCAAGGGCGGCATCCGCTACGCCATGTCCGTCCACCAGGACGAGGTCGAGGCGCTGGCGGCGCTGATGACCTACAAATGCGCCCTGGTGGAAGTGCCGTTCGGCGGCTCGAAGGGGGGCTTGCGGATCAATCCGCGCGAATGGAGCGAGGACGAGCTTGAAAAGATCACCCGCCGCTTCGCTTATGAACTGATCAAGCGCGATCTGATCAACCCGTCGCAGAACGTGCCGGCGCCGGACATGGGCACCGGCGAGCGCGAAATGGCCTGGATTGCCGACCAGTACAAGCGCATGAACACCACCGACATCGATGCGCGCGGCTGCGTTACCGGCAAGCCGCTCAATGCCGGCGGCATTCGCGGCCGCACCGAGGCGACGGGCAGGGGCATTCAATATGCCCTGCGCGACTTCTTCCGCTATCCCGAGGACGTCAAGGCCTCCGGCCTCAAGGGCGACCTCAAGGGCAAGCGCATCATCGTCCAGGGCTTCGGCAATGTCGGCTATCACGCCGCCAAATTCCTGCAGGAGGAGGACGATGCGAAGATCACCCACATCCTCGAATACAATGGCGGGCTGGTAAATCCCAAGGGTATCAAGGTGCAGGCGGCCAAGGACTGGTTCTCCGAGCATGGCTCGTTCAAGGACTGCCCGTTGGGAGACTTCGCCGAGGAAACGGCGCCCCTGTTCGAAGCCGAATGCGATATCCTTGTGCCGGCCGCCATGGAGGGCGTCATCAACCTCTCCAATGCCGAGCGGATCGATGCCAATGTCATCATCGAGGCGGCAAACGGCCCGGTTACCGCCGGCGCCGATGAAATCCTGCGCAAGAAGGGCACGGTGATCATCCCCGACATGTATGCCAATGCGGGCGGCGTGACCGTTTCCTATTTCGAATGGGTCAAGAACCTGTCCCATATCCGCTTCGGCCGCATGCAACGCCGCGAGGAAGAGGCGCGCCACCGCATGCTGATCGACGAGATCGAACGGGCAACCGGCAACAAGATGTCGAAGGCTTTCAAGGAACGCTATTTCCAGGGCGCCGACGAACTGACGCTGGTGCGCTCCGGCCTCGACGACACGATGCGCGGAGCCTATTCGACCATGCGCGAGAAGTGGCACACCAAGCGCTCGAACGACGAAACCTTCGATCTGCGCACCGCGGCCTACATGATCGCCATCCAGCGCGTCGCCGACAGCTATCGGGCCCTGGGGTTGTAGGAGGTCGTTTCCGGTCTCGCCTTTTCTTCGCCATCGTCGGGTCAGGTCCGACGATGGCCAACAAGGAAGGTTTGGCGCAGCAGCCCCGTCCAGCGCAGCAGCCCCATCTAGCGCAGCAGCATCGTCTCCTCGATGCCGCCCTCGATCAGGCCGAGGCGCTTGTCGAGATAGATGCCGCATTGCTCGATCAGGTCTTCTTCCAGCCCGGTGAAGAAATGGTTGGCGCCTTCGATCGTTTCCTGGGTGATGCGGATGCCCTTCTGGGTCTTCAGCTTCTCGACCAGGGTCTGAACGTCTTCGGCCGGCGCGACGCGGTCGCGGTCGCCGTGAATGATCAGGCCCGAGGACGGGCAGGGCGCCAGGAAGGAGAAATCGTACAGATTGGCCTGGGGCGCCACGGAGATGAAGCCCTCGATCTCCGGCCGGCGCATCAGAAGCTGCATGCCGATCCTCGCGCCGAAGGAAAAGCCGGCCACCCAGCAGCCGCGCGAATCGGGATGCATGCTCTGCACCCAGTCGAGTGCTGCGGCCGCATCGGACAATTCGCCGATACCGTGGTCGAACTCGCCCTGGCTGCGCCCGACGCCGCGGAAGTTGAACCGCAGAGCGGTAAAGCCGCGCTCGACGAACATGTAGAACAGATCGTAGCAGATCTTGTTGTTCATCGTGCCGCCGAACTTCGGATGCGGATGGGGATGCAGCACGATGGCAATGGGGGCGGTCTTGTCGCTTGAGGGCTGATAGCGGCCTTCGAGACGACCGGAAGGACCGTTGAAAATGACCTCGGGCATCAATAACTCCTTGAAAATTTCACGCGCGCCGCGCTTCGCCGAAATGGCGGCCACGGTCGGCTTGACGCGGCAAACCCTGGCGTCTAAGACCCTTTAGAATGGTTCTAAATGGCCCATGCCGCTGCTGCGCCGTTGCATCCTGTCTGGGCGCCTCTTTAGACAATTGAAGGCGCCGAATACAAGAAAAATGCGGCCCGGCCGGCAAAAGGCACCCCGCAAAGGGCATCGAAGGCATCCATGATACCGCGCGAGCGCCTCTATCTCGACTACAACGCCACCGCGCCGCTGCTCGATGCGGCCCGCGCGGCGATGAACCACGCGCTGGAAACCGGCGGCAATGCTTCTTCCGTGCACAGCGAGGGCAGGGCTGCGCGCGCGCTCGTCGAGCAGGCCCGCCGCCAGTTGGGTGGCGCAATCGCCGCCGCCGCCAGCCAGATCGTCTTCACCTCGGGCGCCAGCGAGGCGGCGGCCCACGCCCTGTCGCCGCTCATCCGCGCCGGCGGCACGGATATCCCGGTCTCCCGCCTCTATGTCAGCGCCATCGAGCATCCCTGTGTCCTGGCGGGCGGCCGCTTCGCCGCCGACCGGGTCGAGATCCTGCCGGTGACACAAGCCGGCGTGATCGACCTGGCCGCCCTCGAGGCGGCGCTCAAGGCCCATGACCGCAGCCAGGGTTCGCCCATGGTCGCCGTCATGCTTGCCAATAACGAGACCGGCGCCGTTCAGCCGGTTCGCCAGGTTGCCGATCTCGTCCACGCCCATGACGGGTTTCTGGTCGTCGATGCGGTACAGGCCTTCGGCCGGATGCCGCTTTCGATCGCCGATCTGCAGGCGCATTTCGTCATCCTGTCTAGCCACAAGATCGGCGGGCCGCAGGGCGCCGGCGCGCTTGTCTTCGGCGATGCCTCGATCTCGCCGGCACCGATGATCCGCGGCGGCGGGCAGGAGAACTTCCAGCGCGCCGGGACCGAGAACGTCGCCGCCATTGCCGGCTTCGGCGCGGCGGCCGCATCGGCGGACATCATGCGGGCGAAATCCGGTGAGATTGCAGCCTGGCGGGACTCGCTTGAGAGCGGTATCAGCACTATATGTGCGGAAGCGGGAAACAAGGCCGGCGATCCGGTTTTCTTCGCGCGCGGAACGGGCCATGACGGTGCGCTGCCGGAACGCCTGGCCAACACTTCCTGCTTCGCCGTTCCCGGCATCAAGGCGGAAACCGCGCTGATTGCCCTTGACCTTGCGGGCATAGCGGTGTCATCGGGGTCGGCCTGCTCTTCCGGCAAGGTGAAGAAATCCCATGTGCTCAAGGCCATGGGCGTGAACGATGAATTGGCGGCCTGCGCCCTGCGCGTCAGCGCCGGGCCGCAAACGACGAAGGAAGATGCCGAGCGCTTTCTTGGCGCCTTCCGGGACATAACGAACCGGATCGCAGCCTGATCCGTTTCCGTGCTGACCAACTGGCGGGAAGTTGAACCCGCAAAGGATGGAGAGAGCCCATGCCTGCCGTGCAGGAGACGGTCGATGCCGTCGCAGAGCTTGACGTAGACAAGTACAAATACGGATTTTCGACCGAAATCGAATCCGACAAGGCGCCCAAGGGCCTGTCGGAGGAGGTGATCGCGTTCATCTCCGCCAAGAAGGAAGAGCCCCAATGGATGCTCGACTGGCGGCTCGAGGCCTATCGCCGCTGGCAGACCATGACCGAGCCGAAATGGGCCCGCGTCGATTATCCCGAGATCGATTTCCAGGACATCTACTATTACGCCGCACCGAAGAACTTCAAGGACGGGCCGAAGTCGCTCGACGAGGTCGATCCCGAACTGCTGGCGACTTATGAGAAGCTCGGCATTCCGCTCAAGGAACAGGAAATTCTCGCCGGCGTTCGCCAGCCGGGCGAGGTGTCCACCCTCGATGAGGATGGCGGCGACAATGTCTACAAATCGGGCCGCGTCGCGGTTGATGCCGTTCTCGATTCCGTCTCTGTTGTCACCACCTTCAAGGAGGAGCTGAAAAAGGCCGGCGTGCTGTTCATGTCGATCTCCGAAGC
>JAGRLT010000151.1 GCA_020441665.1 Nitratireductor sp. | reverse complement strand
CGACAACATCACGATGGATGTGGAACTGATCGTGCCGATCGCCATGGAAGAGCGCCTGCGCTTCGCCATCCGAGAGGGCGGCCGCACCGTCGGCGCAGGCATCGTCGCAGCTATCGTCGAGTAAGGCAAACGATCCGGCGGGGCAGGGCATCGCGCCCGCGCCCCGCCTCGCAAAGCGGACCGCAAGGAAGCTGACAGCGGCCGATACTAAGGTTTGAGAAAGCAAGAACATGACTGGGCAGAACATTCGCATCCGTCTGAAGGCGTTTGACCACCGCATCCTCGATGCTTCGACGAAGGAGATCGTCTCCACCGCGAAGCGGACCGGTGCGCAGGTTCGCGGCCCCGTGCCCCTTCCGACCCGGATCGAGAAATTCACCGTCAACCGCTCGCCGCATATCGACAAGAAAAGCCGCGAGCAGTTCGAGATGCGCACCCACAAGCGGATGCTCGACATTGTCGATCCCACGCCGCAGACCGTGGATGCCCTGATGAAGCTTGACCTTTCCGCGGGTGTCGACGTCGAGATCAAACTCTAAGGCGCCGGCGTCCTCGTCAGGGGACCGGGAAAGCAAAACTGAGGCGAGGCTGAGAAGGTTTCGCAACTCTGTGAAGGAATGAACCGATGCGTTCTGGTGTAATTGCACAGAAACTGGGAATGACCCGCATCTACACCGATGCGGGCGAGCAGGTGCCGGTCACCGTGCTCAAGCTGGACAAGCTCCAGGTCGTCGCCCAGCGTACCGAGGACAAGCATGGCTACACCGCCGTGCAGCTTGGCGCCGGCATGGCCAAGGTCAAGAACACGACCAAGCCGATGCGCGGCCATTTCGCTGCCGCCAAGGTCGAGCCGAAGCGCAAGGTGGCCGAGTTCCGCGTTTCGCCGGAAAACATGCTCGATGTCGGCACCGAGATCATCGCCGGCCACTACCTGCCGGGCCAGTATGTCGATGTCAGCGGCGATACGATCGGCAAGGGCTTTGCCGGTGTCATGAAACGCCACAATTTCGGCGGCGGCCGCGCGACCCATGGTAACTCGATCTCGCACCGCTCGCATGGTTCGACCGGCCAGTGCCAGGATCCGGGCAAGGTCTTCAAGGGCAAGAAAATGGCCGGCCACATGGGCAACAGCCGCGTGACCACCCAGAACCTGCGCGTTTTCGATATCGACAACGATCGCGGCCTGATTCTGGTCCGTGGCGCCGTGCCGGGTCCGAAGGGCGCCTGGGTTCTGGTCAAGGACGCGGTCAAGAAGCCGCTGCCTGCCGATGTGATCCTGCCTGCCGCGACCCGTTCGGTTGCCGGGGACGCTGCCCAAGTCGCTGAAGTCGCCGCCGCAGAAGGCAAGGGCGAGGGAGATAATTCGTGATGGACGTCAATGTAACCACCCTTGACGGCAAGGCGTCGGGCAAGATCAGCCTGTCGGAAGCCGTTTTCGGTCTCGAGCCGCGCGCCGACATTCTGCAGCGCATGGTCCGCTATCAGCTGGCCAAACGCCGTGCCGGCACCCATGACGTGAAGAATCGCGGCGAGGTTTCGCGCACCGGTGCCAAGATGTACAAGCAGAAGGGTACGGGCCGCGCCCGTCACTCGACCGCCAAGGCGCCGCAGTTCCGTGGCGGCGGCCGTGCCTTCGGCCCGACCCCGCGCGACCATGCTTTCGATCTGCCGAAGAAGGTTCGGGCGCTGGCGCTCAGACACGCGCTGTCGTCGAAGCGTGCCGCCGACCAGATCATCGTCGTCGACGACCTCGCCACCAAGGACGCCAAGACGTCCGCCATGGCCGGCAGGCTGAAGAAGCTCGGCCTCGACAACGCGCTGTTCATCGGCGGCGCCGAGCTCGACAACAATTTCGCGCTCGCCACCCGCAACATTCCGAACCTGGATGTGCTGCCGGTTCAGGGCATCAACGTCTACGACATTCTGCGCCGTGAGAAGCTGGTGCTTTCCAAGGCGGCTGTCGAAGCTCTGGAGGCTCGCTTCAAATGAGCAATATCCGCCATTACGACGTGATCGTATCGCCGGTCATCACCGAGAAGTCGACCATGGTCTCCGAGGCCAATCAGGTGATGTTCAACGTCGCCGCCGACGCCACCAAGCCGGAGATCAAGGCCGCTGTCGAGAGCCTGTTCTCGGTCAAGGTGAAAGCGGTCAACACGCTGGTCCGCAAGGGCAAGGTCAAGCGCTTTCGCGGCATCAAGGGCCGCCAGAGCGATATGAAAAAGGCAATCGTGACGCTCGCCGATGGTCAGTCCATCGACGTCACGGGCGGCCTCTGAGTTGAAGTAGGGTTATAGAACCATGGCACTCAAGAAGTTCAATCCGGTCACGCCTGGCACGCGCCAGCTGGTGATTGTGGACCGTTCCGAACTGTGGAAGGGCAAGCCGGTCAAGACCTTGACCGAGGGCCTGAATTCCACCGGCGGCCGCAACAACTATGGCCGCGTGACGGCTCATCACCGTGGCGGCGGTCACAAGCGCTCCTACCGCGTCATCGATTTCAAGCGCCGCAAATGGGATGTGGAAGCGACGGTCGAGCGTCTGGAATACGACCCGAACCGCACCGCCTTCATCGCGCTGATCAAGTATGACGATGGCGAGCTGGCCTATATCCTGGCGCCGCAGCGCATCGCCGCCGGCGACAAGGTGGTGGCTTCCGCCTCCGCCGACATCAAGCCGGGCAACGCCATGCCGCTCAAGGCCATTCCGGTCGGCTCGATCATCCACAACATCGAGATGAAGCCCGAAAAGGGCGGCCAGATCGCCCGCTCCGCCGGTGCCTATGCCCAGCTCGTCGGCCGCGACGGCGCCTATTCGATCCTGCGTCTGAACTCGGGCGAGCAGCGCCTCGTCCATGGCAATTGCATGGCGACGATCGGCGCGGTTTCGAACCCCGACAATTCGAACACCAATATGGGCAAGGCCGGCCGCAGCCGCTGGCTTGGCAAGCGCCCCAATGTCCGCGGCGTCGCCATGAACCCGGTCGACCACCCCCATGGTGGTGGTGAGGGCCGCACCTCGGGCGGCCGCCATCCGGTCACCCCCTGGGGCAAGCCGACCAAGGGCAAGAAAACCCGGACCAACAAGTCGTCCGACAAGTTCATCATGCGCTCGCGTCATCAGCGCAAGAAGTAAGGGATCCTGACAGTGGCACGTTCAACCTGGAAAGGCCCGTTCGTCGACGGATATCTGCTCAAGAAGGCAGACAAGGTCCGTGAAGGCGGCCGCAATGAAGTGATCAAGACCTGGAGCCGCCGCTCCACCATTCTGCCGCAGTTCGTCGGCCTGACCTTCGGTGTCTACAACGGCCAGAAGCACATTCCGGTTTCCGTCAGCGAAGACATGGTCGGCCACAAGCTGGGTGAATTCTCGCCGTCCCGTACCTATTACGGCCATGGCGCGGACAAGAAAGCAAAGAGGAAGTAACCATGGGCAAGCCGAAGCGCGAACGGGCGCTGAAAGACAACGAGGCGCGGGCCGTCACCCGCACCATCCGCGTCAGCCCGCAGAAACTCAATCTCGTCGCGACGATGATCCGCGGCAAGAAGGTCCAGGCGGCGCTCGCCGATCTGACCTTCTCGCGCAAGCGCATCGCCGAGACCGTCAAGAAGACCCTGCAGTCGGCAATCGCCAATGCGGAGAACAACCATGACCTCGATGTCGACAGCCTGGTGGTTGCCGAGGCCTATGTCGGCAAGTCGATCGTCATGAAACGCTTCCATGTGCGTGGCCGCGGCCGCGCCAGCCGCATCCTGCGCCCGTTTTCGAACCTGACCATCGTGGTTCGTGAAGTTGAAGAAGAGGAGGCCGCATAATGGGTCAGAAGACTAACCCCGTTGGCCTGCGCCTGGGCATCAACCGCACCTGGGATTCACGCTGGTATGCCGAGCGCGGCGAATACGGCAAGCTGCTGCACGAGGATCTGAAGATCCGCAAATTCCTCGAAAAGGAACTGCAGGCCGCTTCCGTTTCGAAGATCGTCATCGAGCGCCCGCACAAGAAATGCCGCGTCACCATTCATGCCGCCCGTCCGGGCATCATCATCGGCAAGAAGGGTGCGGATATCGAGCGCCTGCGCAAGAAGGTCGGCGAGTTCACCAATTCCGAAGTGCACATCAACATCGTTGAAGTGCGCAAGCCGGAAATCGACGCGAACATCATCGCCCAGTCGATCGCCCAGCAGCTCGAGCGCCGCATCGCTTTCCGCCGCGCCATGAAGCGCGCCGTTCAGTCGGCCATGCGCCTGGGCGCCGAAGGCATCCGGATCAACTGTTCGGGCCGTCTTGGCGGTGCCGAGATCGCCCGCATGGAATGGTACCGCGAAGGCCGCGTGCCGCTTCACACCCTGCGCGCAGATATCGATTACGGCACGGCCGAAGCCTCGACCGCCTACGGTATCTGCGGCGTCAAGGTATGGGTCTTCAAGGGCGAGATCCTCGAACACGACCCGATGGCCTCCGAGCGCCGGGCGACCGAGGGCACCGATCAGGGCCGCCGCCAGAACGCGTAACAGAATACAAGCCAGGCTGCTGAGGCCAGCAGCCTGAAATGAATTAGGAACGAGAAGATGCTACAGCCAAAGCGCACCAAATTCCGCAAGCAGCACAAGGGCAGGCTG
>JAGRLT010000150.1 GCA_020441665.1 Nitratireductor sp. | reverse complement strand
GGAACGAGGAGGCGGAGATCGAATTTTCCACCGCCGGGACAAGCACGCGCAGATCGACGGGCAGCCCGGCGTCCATCACCATCATGGCCAGCGCCATCACGTTGGCGGCGCCGCCCATGTCCTTTTTCATCAGCAGCATCGAGGAGGCCGTCTTGATGTCGAGGCCGCCGGTGTCGAAGCAGACGCCCTTGCCGACGAGGGTGAGTTTCGGCGCGCCCTTCTTGCCCCAGCGCATCTCGAGCAGGCGCGGCGCCTGGTGCGCCGCCCGGCCGACCGCGTGGATCATCGGGAAGCCCTTCGAGACGAGATCATCGCCCGCCACGACATTGACCTTGGCCTTGTAGTGCTTCGCCAATCCGCGGAACGCGGTCTCGAGCGCCTCCGGTCCCATGTCGTTGGCGGGCGTGTTGACGAGGTCCCGCGCAAGGCTGACAGCTGCGACGGTGCGCTCGATCGCCTCGGCGTCGGCATCGGCCGGGATCACCAGGCGCGGGCCGGGGGTGGTTGGCTTGCGGTAGGTCTCGAACCGGTAGGCGCCCATGCCGAAGGCCAGCGCCATCGTGGCGCCGGGAATCGGCGAAGTCTCGATGTGCCAGTCGCCCTTGGGCAGGCCGCGCGCCAGCTTTCCGGCGATGAAAGGATGGCAGTCGCCCTCGTCGCCGAGGCCGAACAGCGCGCCGGCGAGCCTGCCGTGGCGATCGGGAGCAAGCAGGACCGAGCCTTCCACGGCGCTGAAGCCGGAGGCCTTGGCCCAGGCGAGCGCGGTCTTGTCGAAATGGCCGCGCTCGATATCGGCGCGCGAGACCGCCCAGACCGGCAGGGTCTCGCCGGACATCGGGGCAAAGGGGGAGGGGCGGTCAATGTAATGAAAAGGCTTCATGGCAACTCCTTTTGTTCGCCGCAACGGCCTGAAGAGAATCAGTCGTTAACTCTTGATTAGGGTTAACAGATTATTGCTTGAGCGAGGACTGCGGCGCGCCCCTTGCCGGACCGCCGCGACAATCGAACACCGGGATCAGGCACATGTCAGCGACCCATACACGCTCTTTCCTTCCACGGCGCCTGCTCGGCGCGGTCTGCATCGCGGCGCTTGGCGTGTCGCTGGCGGGATGCGCGTCCAAGGGTCCGCTGACCACGGGCTCGATCCCGTCGATGAACAAGCCGCTGGAATCCATGAACGCGACCGAGCTGCGCAGCGCCGCCGAGAGCATCGGCAGGGCCTATGACAAGAACCCGAAAGATGCGGCGGTGGGCATGAAATACGCCTCGGTGCTGACCATGGGCGGCCGTTCCGAACAGGCGCTGGCGGTGATGCAGCAGGTGGCAATCCACAACCCGACGGACCGCAACGTGCTTGCGGCCTATGGCAAGGCGCTGGCTGGGGCTGGCCTGTTCGACAAGGCGCTCGACGCCATCCAGCGGGCCCAGACCCCGGACCGTCCGGACTGGCAGTTGCTGTCGGCGGAAGGGGCGATCCACGACCAGATGGGCGACCCCGCCACCGCGCGGGAACGTTATCGCAAGGCGCTTGATCTCAAGCCCAACGAGCCCTCGGTGCTGTCCAATCTTGGCATGTCCTACGTGCTGCAGGGCGATTTGAGAACGGCCGAATCCTATCTTTCCAACGCCGTCCGGCAACCGGGGGCCGACAGCCGGGTCCGCCAGAACCTGGCGCTGGTCGTCGGCCTCCAGGGCCGCTTCAAGGAAGCCGAGCAGATCGCCAGTTCCGAACTGTCCGCCGAGCAGGCGAGCGCCAACGTGGCCTATCTGCGGGCGATGCTGACCCAGCAAAACGCCTGGAACAAGCTCAAGGATTCGGACCGCAAGGCCACCAACTAAAGGCCAGCGCGCAGCGGCTCGCCGCGCCCCCGAATTTCGAGCGGCAAACCAACACCCCCTATGCCATATTCTCGATCAATGTGTCCGCCGGTTGGCTTCGTTGACCGGCGGTCAGGTGTTGGTGTCACCGACAGCGGCGCATGCTGATTGTCGTCTTCACAAGGTCACGAGCCCGGCCATTCCCCCGTTCCTTGTGCTGGCCACGCGCCAGAGCATCCTGCAATCAGGCGGAATCGTCTGTTTGCAGACAAGATGCTCTAGAATCAAAGGGCGCTCTAGGGCGCGCTACCGAGGCGTTGCCGGCCCTTGAAGGTGCTGCGGCGGGTTACGGCGCGCCGTTGGAGAAATTGTCCATCACCTGGATCGCGGCTGGGCCGAGGATCACGCCGATCAACACCGGCAGGAAGAACAGGATCATCGGCACGGTGAGCTTGGGCGGCAGCGCCGCGGCCTTCTTTTCGGCCTCGGTCATGCGCGCGTCGCGGCTTTCCTGGGCCAGAACCCGCAAGGCCTGCGCGATCGGCGTGCCGTAGCGCTCGGACTGGATCAGCGCCTGGGTGACCGATTTGACAGCCTCGAGGCCGGTCCTGTTGCCGAGGTTTTCGAACGCCACGCGCCGGTCCTGGAGATAGGACAATTCGGCGGTGGTCAGCAGGAACTCCTCGGCGAGCGCCGTGGACTGCACGGCGATTTCCTCGGCGACACGCTTCATCGCCGCCTCGATCGATACGCCCGATTCAACGCAGATGAGCATCAGGTCGAGGGCATCTGGCCAGGCGAGCTTGATGGAGCCCTGGCGCTTTTTCGACTGGTTGGAGACAAACAGGTTGGGCGTGTAGAAGCCGACATAGGCTCCGACGATACAGGCGAGGATGCGCACCGTCGTCGGCTTGTCGGTCAGGTTTTCCAGCACGAACACGTAGACGACGGCTGCGGCGAAGAAGATGAACGGCAGCACGAAGCGCGCCAGAAGGAACATGTTGAGCGCATACTGGGTGCGGTAGCCGGCCGCGCGCAGCTTGGCCACCGTTGCGTCATCGGCGAGCGCCTTTTTCAGGTTGAGCTGGTCGACAATACCGCGCACGGAGGCGTTGTCGCGGGACCGGAGGCCGGCGGATTTTTCGCCGGCCCGCGACTGTTCGGCATTGAGGCGGGCGCGTTCCCTGGCGCGGATTTCATCGCGCTCGAGGGCGGCCGACTTCATCCGCGACTCGAGATCGCTGCGCTCGAAATAGGGCGCCATGACGGTAAACAGGGTGGCGAACACCGCCACCGAGACCAGGATGGGGATCAGGTAGGCCGGATCGGTGAGGGACGACGCGATATCGGATAGCATGGCTTGGTCCCTGCCTAGATGTCGAAATTGATCATGTTGCGCATCACCAGAATGCCGATCGACATCCAGATCGCCGACGCGCCGAGAATGAGATGGCCGCGGCTGTCGGTGAAGAGGATCATGATGTACTCGGGCGACGTGAGATACACGAGGAACGCCACGATGAACGGCAGGGCGCCGATGATCACGGCGGACGCCTTGGCCTCCATCGACAGCGCATTGATCTTGGCCTTCATTTTCTTGCGGTCGCGCAGCACCCGGGACAGGTTGCCCAGCGCTTCGGAAAGGTTGCCGCCGGCCTGGGCCTGGATGGCAATGACGATGGCGAAGAAATTCGCTTCCGCGAGCGGGATGCGGCTGTAGAGCCGGGCGCAGGCTTCCGGCACATTCAGACCCATCTGCTGGGCCTCGACGATACGCTTGAACTCGGTGCGGACCGGCTCCTGGCCTTCGGACGAGATCATCCGGATGGCGTCGTTGAGCGGCAGACCGGACTTGATCGACCGCACCATGATGTCGAGCGCGTTCGGGAACTCGCTCAGAAACGCCTTCATGCGGCGGCTGCGCAGGAAGCCGATGATCCAGCGCGGCACCCCGGCGCCGAAAATGACCATGACGCCGCCCGCCACGTAGGCGCTGCCATAGGCGATGAAGGCAAACAGGCCCGCCACCAGGCCGAGAATGACCGAGAGCACGTAAAACTGCCGGACCGAAAGGCTCAACCCGGCCTGGGATATCCGGTCCTTCAGGGGCGGAGAGTTGCGGCGGTCGTTTTCCTTGTTCTTTTCTTCCAGAGTCTTGAGCGAATCCTGGACGGACTTGCGCCGCTTGTTGACCTCATTGAGCCTGTCGCGCGCCGCCGTTGCCTTGGACCGGTCGGTTTCGGGCGATTTGACGCGTTTGAAGCGGCTCTGTGTTTTGCGTTCGCCCTCGATCCGGCTGTACAGCACGCCATAGCCCAGGGCGGCCGCGGACAACGCGGCCAGGCCGATGATGGCAAGCACAATCGTATCAAGACCAAACACGCGGGCGTCTCCTTAGGGGGCTGTCTTTTCCATGGCGTCGAGCGCGGCGGCAAGGCGCCGGTCCTCGCCGTAATAGCGGGCGCGATCCCAGAAATTCGGCCGGCCGATCCCGGTGGACCGGTGCTCGCCGATGATCTTGCCATTGGCGTCCTCGCCCACCATTTCATACTTCATCAGGTCCTGGGTGATGATCACGTCACCCTCCATGCCGATGACTTCGGTGATGTGGGTGATACGGCGGGAGCCATCGCGCAGACGCGCCGCCTGCACCACCACGTCGACCGACCCGGAAATGATCTCGCGCACGGTCTTGGCGGGAAGCGAAAAGCCGCCCATGGCGATCATCGATTCCATACGGCTCAGGCACTCGCGCGGGCTGTTGGCGTGGATCGTTCCCATCGAACCATCGTGGCCGGTGTTCATGGCCTGGAGGAGGTCGAACACCTCAGGGCCACGGACTTCGCCGACGATGATGCGTTCTGGACGCATACGCAGGCAGTTCTTGACCAGGTCGCGCATGGTAATTTCGCCCTCGCCCTCGATGTTGGGCGGGCGGGTTTCAAGCCGTACGACATGCGGCTGCTGCAGCTGAAGTTCGGCGGAGTCTTCGCAGGTGATGATCCGTTCGTCGGCGTCGATATAGGCCGTCAGGCAGTTGAGAAGGGTGGTCTTGCCCGAACCGGTACCGCCGGAGATCACCACGTTACAGCGCACCCGGCCGATGATCTGCAGCACCGCCGCGCCTTCCGGGGTGATGGCGCCGAACTTGACCAGCTGATCGAGGGTCAGCTTGTCCTTCTTGAACTTACGAATGGTGAGCGCGGGACCGTCGATGGCGAGCGGCGGCGCAATGACGTTGACGCGGGAGCCGTCGGGCAGACGGGCGTCGCAGATCGGGCTCGATTCATCGACACGGCGGCCGACCTGGCTGACGATCCGCTGGCAGATGTTCATCAGCTGAGAATTGTCGCGGAAGCGGATGCCGGCCTGCTCGACCTTGCCGTTGACCTCGATGAAGGTCTGCTTGGCGCCGTTGATCATGATATCGGCGATGTCGTCGCGGGCGAGCAGCGGCTCGAGCGGGCCGTAGCCGAGCACGTCGTTGCAGATGTCCTCGAGCAGTTCCTCCTGCTCGGAAATCGACATCGCAAGGTTCTTGATCGAGATGATGTCGTTGACGATGTCGCGGATTTCCTCGCGCGCCGCGTCAGGCTCCATGCGCGAAAGCTGACCGAGATCGATGGTATCGATCAGAGCGGTGAACACGCTCGACTTGGTGTCGTAATATTCCTCGCTCTTTTCCTTCATCACCGGCTTGGGCGGCGCCGGAGGCTTGGCGACCGCCTTTTCGACACGCTGAATGGCGGCCGCGGAAACCGCGGCCTGAGGGCTCGGCGGCGCGGGCGGCTTACCGATCGCATCGGCCTTTTCGAGTGCAGGTGCGGTGGGCGGCGCATTGAAATCGCCACTCGATGCGCCTTGAGCTCCTCCACGCTTGCCGAACATGTGCTATCCCCTAGATCCTTGACTGGCCCGTCTCAGGCCGACTTCTTCTTTCCGAGCTTCAGTTTCGACAGCAGTCCAAGGCCGCCCTTCTTCTCGACCTTGAGTTCCGCCTTGCCGGTGACCAGCTGGGCGATGAACTCGAAGCTCTGGCCGATCTGGCTCTTCGGATCCGCCTCGGCAATCATCTGCCCGTTGTTGGACGCCATGCCGAAGATGGCGGGGTCGAACGGAATGATCGCGGCGGGCTGGATGTCGAGCGGCTTGACGAAGTCGGCAACGCTGATTTCCGGCCGCTTGGGCACACCGACCTGGTTCATCACCAGCTTCGGCTTCGCATCGTTTGGCCGCAGTTCGGCGAGCTTGTCGATCAGGTTCTTGGCGTTGCGCAGATTGGCGAGCTCCGGCGTCGCGGTGATCACGATCTCGTCGGCAAGCGACAGGACCTGCCTGGTCCAGGCCGTCCACTGGTGAGGAAGATCGACAATGACCACCGGCGAGGACTTCTGGGCCACCTCGATGATGTTGTTGAAGGCGTCCTGGGTGAAGTCATAGGTACGGTCGAGCGTCGAGGGTGCCGCCAGCAGGTTGAGATGATCGGCGCATTTGGCCAACAGGCGATCGAGCAGGATGTCATCCATGCGATCGGGCGAATAGACCGCCTCGGCGATCCCCTGGGGCGGATCCTGATCGAGGTTGATGTTGGCGGTGCCGAAGGCAAGATCGAAATCCGACAGGATGACGTCATTGCGGTAGCGGCTCGAAATCGTCCAGGCCACATTGTGACAGATGGTCGATGAGCCGACGCCGCCCTTGGCGCCGATGAATGCCATCACCCGGCCGAGCGGGCCCTGTTCGGGATCGATGAAGATGTCGGAGATCGCCGACATCAGGTCGGCCATGGACAGCGGCGCGACGAGATAGTCGGAAACGCCGTTGGCGACCAGTTCGCGATAGATCTGGATATCGTTGCGATGGCCGATAACGATCACCTTGGTATCCATGTCGCAGACTTCGGCAAGCCGACCGAGGCCGGTCATCAGTTCCTCGCCGGCAAGGCTGGATTCGATGATGGTCAGATTGGGCGTCGGCGCCGGCTGGAAATATTCCACCGCCGAGGCAAGGCCGCCGCTGAGCACCTTGACCTTGGCACGCGCCATGCGCCGGTCATTGGCCGTCATCTCGATCGTCTGCGAAACGATCTCGGTTTCGCAGAACGCCTGGACGGTAATCCTCGGGACGAGCCTAACCTTGTTCAGGTCACCGGATACCGGATGCCCGGCGGAAACGTCGCGCTCCTGAAAATCGTAGTCCTCTTGCAACTGGTTAGACATGCTGATTTCCCGATACAGTACTGAGTGGTCTTGAAGCTCTCAGCCTCGCCTAGAGGCCGCTGGTGAGCGATGTCGAGGTCTCCCGCCAATCCTCGATCACCAGGGTGCGCTTGGTCGAATCGATCTGCGACATCGCGCGCGGCGACAGGAGGTCTGACGGATTGGCGATCATCTGCGCCAGGTTGTTCTGGGTGGCGCAGCCGAAATTGCTGTAATTGGTGTTGTCGGCGGTCTGAAGCAGATCGCGATCCCACTGGCCGCATTCGGTGGCAAGGCCGGCGACGAGGTCGGTATAGACGATGCGAAGCGTCGCCGCTTCGCCATAGCCCGCGGCCTCATAGTGGCGGATGGAGATCTGGCTCGCGGTCACGCCCGCCGAGGTCATTTCGTCGACGGCCTGGCTCGCCGCCAGCCGCGCGGCATGTTCGTTCGCCGAGCCCGCCGGGATCAGCAGCGCCAGCGTCTTCGCACCGGAATGCTTGAAGTTGGTCGCCATGCTGCGGACGATGTCGCGGTCGCGCGGCGACAATTTGCGCAGGTTGCGCGGGATGACGATGTCCTGCGCGGTTTCGCTTTCCGATACGATGATCGGATGGCGGTTGCGATAGTCATCGGGGATCGATCCGGTGGCGGTCTGGTCGCGATAGGCCGCGCAGCCGGTCAACATCGAGGCCGCCAGGGCAGCCATTGCGACGCCCGAGCAGCGGCGCTGCGCCGGTCCCGTGCCATGGCGGGCGGAAGACTGGGAAAGCTCGAACTTCTTCATCTTTGTCACTCCGTACAGTCCTTCCATCATCTCAGGATAAAGCCGGGATTGCCGCGGTATTGACCGGCAGGCATCTGGCCGCTGGCGGTGCCGTAGATCTGGTTGACGCGGCCGAGGAAAATTCCGGCACCGTCAGTGACCGCCTGAAAATTGTCGTCGGGGCGGGCGAGCTGATGGCGGGCCACCGGGCGCACCAGATAGGGCGTCACGATGATGACCAGCTCGCTTTCGAAGCGCTGAAATTCGCGGCTTCTGAACAGGGTTCCGATGATCGGGATCTTGCCCAGGCCCGGAAAGCCGCTGACCACCTGGCGAACGTCGTCCTTGATCAGGCCGGCGATCACCATGGAGCCGCCGGAGGGCAGTTCGACGGTGGTCTCGGCGCGGCGGCGGCGGATACCCGGATAGGTCACCGCCTCGACACCACCGCGGGGAATAGCGAAATTGCCCTCATTGGTCGGTTCCGAAACCTCGGTCTGGATGTTGAGGCTGATGCGGCCGGGCGACAGGACCACCGGCTTGAAGCCGAGCGAAATTCCGTACTCCACGGTCTCGACCTCATAGGTGACATCGGTGCCGTTATCGCTCTTGCCCGAGGCAATGCGGTATTCACCGCCGACATTGAACGTCGCCGCCTCGCCGGAAATCGCCGTCAGCGTGGGCTCGGCGAGCGTGCGCATGACGCCGGCCTGATCGAGCGCCCGAAGGGTCGAACTGAAGTCGAAATCGCCATGGCTGTAGGAATTGTTGATCCTGCTGGAGGAGCCGACCTTGCCAAGCCCCATCGGGTTGTCGGTGATGAGCTGGGTGGCAAGGCCGCCGATCGACAGAGACGACAACAGGTCGATGCCCAACTGCTTGACGACGTTGCGCTGGATCTCGGCGACCGTGACCTTCAGGGAGACCTGGTCCTCGGCATCGATGGTCAGCAGGTTCACGATGGTCGATTCGCGGGTTTCGTCCTGACCGAAGGAGATGAAGGTACCGCCGCCCGGCAGGGAACTGGCGCTGCCCGAGGGCGGTGTCGTGGCCTCGCCGCCGCGGACGAATATCTGCGCCAGCTGCACCGCCTTGACCGAATCCTGGGGAGTCGGAACGGTGCCGGTCAGGATGATGTTGTCGTTGACGATTTCAACGGTGACATCGGCGCCGCGGATGTATTTCTCGATATATTTTTCGAGACCCGCCACATCCCGCTCGATCGCCAGGTCCAGCGAGACGAGCTGGTTGCCGTTGCGGTCGAAGATGAAGATGTTGGTTTCCCCGACCTGTTTGGCAAAGACGTAGATCCGGCGCGAGGTCCGGGTGACCGCATCGGCGACTTCCGGGTTGGCGACCAGGATGTCGTGGGCATCGTCCGGCAGATCGATGACCATCGACTTGTTGAGGCCGAGCTTCAGCGCGCGCGTGTGGCCGATCGCATTCTGCGAAATCTTCACATAGTTCTTGGCGGCGGCGGCCATCGCCGGTGTGGCGAGCGATGCTCCGGGCACCGCGATCATCGTCGACAGCGCCAAGGCCCGAAACCCGTTTGTGATTGTGCTACGCATGGTCTTACCCTCGAAGATGCCTTTGTCGGTGGACATGATGTGTGCGGACGATCATTCGTCCTCTTTGGGTTTCGGCGGCGCAAAGGATTCCTTTACATTGCCGTAGCGGATGACGCGGACGGTTCCCGACCCGCCGGCAAGCAGGTGGTCGGCCAGTTTCGACGGCACTTCGTTCGCATCGGCGATGGAACGCAGGGCCAGCGACAGGCGGTCCGCCGTCTGCTGGGCCACGGTCAGGATCTCGACTTCCTTGGGATTGAGCTGCAGCGTTGCGGTCTCGCCGACGACGACCTGTTCGCCGTCCTTTTCCTGAATGGTCTGGTCGATCGCCAGAACGCGAACATTTTCCAGAATGACTTCGGTGGTGAAGCCCTCTTCGCCCTCACCCGTGCGGCGGCGCGTCATCAGAACATCGACCCGGTCGTTGGGCAGGATGAAGCCGCCTGCCGATGTCGCGGTAGAGATGCTGGTCGCAATCGCACGCTGCCCCTTGGGCAGGATTGCCGACATGAAACCCTGGTCGGTATGGACCAGCTTGCTGGCACGCAGCGGCTCGCCCGAGAAGATGGTCGACCGGGCAATCGAGCCGGTCATTTCCGACATTGCCTCGGGCGAGGACTTCCGGGTGACAAAGCCGTCCGAGACACCGCTTTCCGGCCATTCCTGCCAGCGCAACATATCCTCGGTCACCTTGGTGCCCATCGAAATGTCGTTCGATGCCACCAGCACATCGACGGACGGAATGGTCGGCACGGGCTGTTGCTGCACAACGGGCTGCGGCTCCGGCGTCGACAGACTGAGCGCGAGGTAGCCTGCGCCGCCTGCGCCCAGCAGCGCTCCGGCCAAAGCCAGTAATTGTGCCTTTCTCATGCCATTACCCTCTACAAAGCGATTCCGGGACACGCCCTTTGGAGACAGTTTTGTCAGGCAAAGGTGTACTTATGGTTAACGGCGCCCTAGCGCGTTTGGTTAACAGGCGATGAAACGCCCGCTCCCGAACAAAAAAAGACCCGGCGGGGCCGGGTCCGTACGGTGCGATGAAAGATACGGCCCGCGGCCTAGGGGGTGAGACTTGCCAGATGGAGCGCATGTTGCATCCAGGGAGTGTTCGGATAGACGATGAGGGCGGCGAAACCGAGCGCCATGCCATAGGGAATGCCGACATCGGCGCGGTGCAGTCGGGCAATCCAGCCAATGCCCGCGATGCGGTCGGGAATGATCAATCCACGCGCATTGATCAGGAAAAGGGTCAGCAGGGCGCCGAGGATCGATGCGACCAGCAGATAGGGAAGCGTGAAGTCCCAGCCGAACCAAAGCGCGGTCGACGCAATCAGCTTGACATCGCCACCGCCGGCCTGGCCGACGGCAAAAAGTCCGATCCCCGCCAGCAGCGTGAGGGCGAACATCGCCCAATGCCACCCGAAGCTTTCCAGCGACATGCCGCCGAGATAGGCGAAGAGAACGAAGCCGGCTATCAGAGCCAGCGATACCTTGTTCGAGATGGTCATCGAGACCATGTCCGAAAAGGCGGCATAGAGCATGAGGAACGGGAAAAAGAGAAGAAGGGCAATTTCAAACATCGGTCGAACATCTCTCGCCTGCTGCCCGCATGCTAGAAAGGCGAGGTGAAAAAGCCGTTAACTTCGTTGCCGTCACCCCTGACGGGCGCAAAGAAAATGGGCTGCCAGAGGAGCAGCCCATTGTCGGCCGGCAGGAGCCGGCAATCGTGCAGACGAACCGGCGATTAGCCGAGGTTGTCTTTAACCTTGCTGAAGGTCGAGTTCAGGTTCGAGCCGGTGGCCGAAACGGCGCCGATGATGGCGACGGAAATCAGGGCGGCGATCAGGCCGTATTCGATCGCGGTCGCGCCGGACTTGTCTTTCAGAAAGCGGTTGATGAACTTCATGGGTTTGCTCCTTTAGATCCACGTGTCTTGAAAACACTTTTTCGATCGGATTTGCTCCGATCTGTCCGCACTGTACCGCTCACCTCTTTCGAAGCCGTTAATCGCCATTGTAAACAACTGGTTTCCGGCGAGGGGCGCACCGACTGGTTTGTCGTTTGGTTTACAGGGGGCAAACAAACCGCTTCAAACTGCGGCGATGTTCGCGGGGCGCGGCTGCGTTGCACAGCCGGCCGGAAGCAACCCATATACAGGCCCGGCAGGGCTGATCGGCCGCATGGCTCTGCGGTCGGCAGCGGGCACCCTCCAGCGGACACCTGACGGCGTTAGCGCTTCATTTACCAAAATCGGCAAGAATGAGGCGAACGGAATAAAGGGTTCGGAGTGTCCCATGCGCCATCACAACACCAAATTGCTTGCCGCCATCGCGTTGGCGACCCTCGTTACCGCCGCTCCCGTGGCGAGCCGGGCTACGGAAGCCGGCGAAGACATGACTGCCGGCGTGGTGGTGACCGTCGACCGCGCCAAGGTGTTCCGGGTTTCGCGTCCCGCCGCAACCGTCATCATCGGCAATCCGTCGATCGCCGATGCGACCGTGCAGGATGAGGTCACGCTCGTGCTGACCGGACGCTCCTTCGGGGTGACCAATCTTATCGTGCTCGACCGCGATGGCGAACCGATCGTCGACGAGACAGTCGTGGTGCGCGGACATGAAAGCAATACGGTTCGCATCTACCGGCAGGACGAGCGCGTGACGTTTGCCTGCGCGCCGGTTTGCGAGCCGACGCTGACGATCGGCGATTCGGCCGACCGGTTCAATTTCGCCCAGGAACAGATCACCGCGCGCAACGCGCTCTCCGAATCCGCCAAGTAGCGCCTGTAAGATTATGTGAAACGGGCGTCCGCGGGGGCGCCCGTTTTGTTTGCACCGCGATCCATGCCGTGCCAGCCCCCGTCTTGGGATAGGCCGCCTCGAAATCCGGGGGGCGGGATTTTGCATTTCCCGCCCGCTCCCTGCCGGATGGTTAATTCGCGGTGACCGGAGCCGGCGCAATTCTCGCTATCGACCTCAACACAATCTCAAGACATGGCTGATAGCTTGGCGCCATGAGCAGGAACTCCGGGTGGTAACAATGCCAAAGACCTCAGGGAAGATCATGACAGCCCGGCGGGATCGCCGCGGGGGCTGGTTCCAACCGCCGAAAATCATCCGGCGCCTTCGCAAGGACGAGCGGGGTGTGACGGCCATCGAATTCGGCATGCTGGCCATGCCGTTCTTCATTCTGCTGCTCGGCATCATCGAGACATCGCTGATGTTCTTCGCCGGGCAGGTGCTGGAATCGGCAACCGACGAGGTCGGGCGCCTGGTCCGCACCGGCCAGTTGGACAACACCATGACCGCCGAAGAACTGCGCACGGAAATCTGCGACCGCTCGGAAATCCTGTTTGCCTGCAAGGACATCCTGATCGACATGCAGGTGGTCGCTACCTACAAGGATCTGGGCGATTCGCCGGAACCCGATGAAGGCGAACTCGACCCCTCCGACTTCGGCTTCACGGCCGCCGGCCCGCGCCAGATCGTGATGCTGACGGTCGTCACCGAATGGCCGGTCTTCACCAATTACTTCCAGAAATGGCTGTCCGATCTCAACAACGGCAATGCGGTCCTGACCGCCGTGACGGTGTTCAAGACCGAACCCTATTCATGATCCTCGGTCCTCGTCCTTGCCGTTGCCCACACAAACAGGATTAGTCAGATGAATTTCACCGATGTCAGAAGGACCGTTGCCGGCTTTGGCGACCCGCTTCGGAGGATGGCGGCGGCGTTTCGCGACGACCTCAGAGGGGTTGCCGCCGTCGAGTTCGCCTTCATCGCGCCGCTGATGATCGTTCTGTTCGTCGGAACGATCGAGGTCTCGAGCGCACTGGCGGTCAACCGGAAACTCTCCCGCGTCGCCAGCACGATCGGCGATCTGGTGACCCAGGAGGAATGCTACTCGGATACCACGCTGACGGACATCGTCGAGGTCGCCGACGACATCATGTATCCGTTCTCCAATGCGATGAAGATCCGGCTTACCGGGATCCTGGTCGAGAGCGGTGCCGGCAAGGTGAAGTGGAGCCGCGGCTACAATACGACACCGGCCTCCAGCGGCTCGACCTACACGGTCCCCGCCAAGATCAGGATCAACGGCAACTTCCTGATCGCTGCCAAGATCGAAACCACCTTCATCCCGGCGGTCGGATGGATGTCGGCTCCCAAGGCCGGCCAGCTTGCGAAGGATACCTCGGCGATCGAGATGTCCGAGGAAATGTTCCTGCGGCCGCGCATCGGCAACGAAATCACCATCAGTTCAAGCTGCTAGCGCCTTTCAGGCCCAGATGGAATCGTTTGAACGCAGGCCCTTCGGGGCCTGTTTCCTTTGGAGGCTTGCCGGGTGCCATGGGCTGTCGATTACTGGCCGGGCGGGGCGCTGCCGTCCGTGCCGTCGTCCGAAGAGGTTTGCCCGGCATCGCCCTGCTGTCTGCCTGCCGCGAGAAAGTCCAGCAGCGCGGTGAACTGCGCCTGGCGGGCGAGGGCATAGCCACCGCTGAAATCCGGCTCGAGCGCGTCATAGACCACCGGATCCCTGCTCTCGAGGGAGAGCATCATCTCGCGCAGCAGGCGCTTGGCCTCGCCGTCGAGCGATTTGCGCACCGCGTGGACCCGGTTGGGAATGTCGCCCGATGTCCAGATCACAGAATAGGCGCCCATATCCGCGCCGAGCTCCCTGAGCCGCGCCAGGGTGCCGGCCGGTCCATCGCCTTGCCGGCTGCCCGCCGGAACCCAGCCGGCGATCGCATCGCCCTCGCCGGCGGCAAATTTCATCAGCGCCGTTTCGCCATCCGGCTCAAAGCGCCAATCGGCGTCCTTGCCGCCTGAGGCGATGGCGGCCTGCGCCATGGCAAAGCCGGCCAGTGAATTTCGTGAAAGGCCGAAAACCCGCCGGTTTGCAAGATCGGCGGGCGTTGAAACCCCGCTGCCCTTCCGGGTGATCAGCACGGCACGGATCGCGGTGTCGCCGGCCGCCGATTGGGCGACCACAAGCGGTTCGATGCATTCGCATCGCAGCCAGATCGCAGCATAGGCAGAGGCCGGCAGAACGAGATATTCCGACGGCCGGTCCGACTGGTTGACGATGAACCGGCCAAGATCGGCATCGGCACGGATTTCCGCCTCGACGCCAAGCGCCTCCTGAACGGCCAGCCGGAAGGGTTCGAGCTGCGGCACTGCAGAGCCACGGCCCGGGGGCGTGGCGATGGCGATGCGGAAAGTGCCGATCTCGCTGCGCCAGTCGGCCGCGCGGGAGGTCGCCGGAAAGGCAGCCAGGCCGCAGATCAGCGTTGCCGCCGCAAAGCGCATGGCGCGGCCGGTCGAGGCCGGACGCAGTCGCGATACAGGCAAGGTATTGGATGGCACGGCCGACGACCCTGTTGCATTCTCCCGCAGTGTAGTGTCCGTTATTAGTCAAATGCGCCGCAAATGGGAATCCTGCTTTCCCTCTGCCGCCAGATATCGAAATTGCCGCCGGACACCGGCGATACTGCGAGATGCCATGGCCCGGGCCTTTCTGTTCGTTCTTGATTCCTTCGGCATTGGCGGCGCGCCCGATGCCAAAACCTATGGCGACAGCGGTTCCAACACGCTCGGCCATATCGCTCAGGGCTGCGCCGACGGGCGGGGCGACCGGCAGGGACTGCGCCAGGGGCCGCTGCGCCTGCCCCATCTGGAAGCGCTCGGGCTCGGCCTTGCCGCCCGGTCGGCAAGCGGCGAACTGCCCGAGGGGTTTGCCGCCGATCCCGCGCTCGAGGGCGTGTGGGCCAATGCCTGCGAGGTGTCGAAGGGCAAGGATACGCCGTCGGGCCATTGGGAGATTGCCGGCGTGCCGGTGATGAAGGACTGGCACTATTTTCCCGACACCGTTCCGACCTTTCCGCAGGAACTGACGGAGGAGGTCATCCGCCGCGCCGGACTGCCCGGCATTCTCGGCAACCGCCACGCATCGGGCACGGTGATCATCGCAGAGCTCGGCGAAGAGCACGTCCGGACCGGCAAGCCGATCTGCTACACATCGTCCGATTCGGTGTTCCAGATTGCCGCCCATGAAACCCATTTCGGCCTCGATCGGCTGTATGACCTGTGCGAAACCGTGTTCGAACTGACGGCGCCGATGAATATCGGCCGGGTGATCGCCCGGCCCTTTGCCGGCGAGACGGCAAGCACGTTCGAGCGCACCGGCAACCGCCGCGACTTTTCCGTCATGCCGCCGAGCCCGACCCTGCTCGACCGGGCCAACGGAGCGGGTCGCGCGGTCTTCGCCATCGGCAAGATCTCCGACATCTATGCCCATAGCGGCCCGACCCGGGTGATCAAGGCGAATGGCAATGCGGCCCTGTGCGAGGCGACGCTCGCGGCGATGGATGAATTGCCCGATGGCGGGTTTCTGATGACCAATTTTGTCGATTTCGACCAGTTGTTCGGCCATCGCCGGGATGTGCCGGGCTATGCCGACGCGCTGGAGAAGTTCGACCGCATGCTGCCCGCCTTCCGGCGGAAACTGAGGGATGGCGACCTTCTGGTGCTGACCGCCGATCACGGCAACGACCCCACCTGGCATGGCACCGACCATACCCGCGAACAGGTACCGGTTCTGATCTGCGGGCCGCAGATCGCACCGGGATCGGGCGGGCGGCGCGACACCTTTGCCGATATCGGCGCGACGATTGCCAGACATCTCGATCTGCCGGCCGGAAGAACCGGCACGTCCATCCTTTGACCGGAGAGGCGCATGAGCGACGCAAGGCTACTGCCCAAGGCTGAACTGCATTGCCATATCGAAGGGGCGGCGACGCCGGAGCTGGTATTGGCGCAGGCGGCAAAATACGGCGTCGACGTTTCCGGCACGGTCGATGCCCACAGGGGTTATGTGTGGGAGGATTTCACCTCCTTCCTCAAAGCCTATGATCTTGCCGCCAGCCTGTTCCGCACGCCGGAAGACTATATCGGGCTGGCGCGCGACCATTTCGTCCGTCTGGCAGGCCAGGGCTGCATCTATGGCGAGGTGTTCTCCTCGCCCGACCATGCCGAGCGGATGGGGTGCTCCTATCCGGCGATGACCGAGGCGATTGCCGAGGGCATCGATCAGGCCAGGGTGGAAACCGGGATTGAAGGCCGCATCGTCGTCACCGGCGTGCGCCATGTCGGCATCGAGGCGGTGGAGAAGGCGGCGATGCTCGCGGTCCGCCATCCCCATCCGCTGGTGACCGGTTTCGGCATGGCGGGCGACGAGCGCGTCGGCCATCCCTCGCAATTCCGCAGGGCCTTCGACATCGCCCGCGACGGCGGGCTCGGCCTTACCTGCCATGCCGGCGAATTCGGCGGGCCGCAAAGCGTCGAGGCCGTGCTCGACCATCTTGCGGTCAGCCGGATCGGCCATGGGGTGCGGGCGATCGAAAAGCCGGACCTCGTCCGGCGGCTGGCGGACGAAGCCATCGTTCTGGAAGTCTGCCCGGTTTCGAATGTGGTGCTCGGCGTCTTTGCCTCCGCTCAGGCACACCCTTTCCCAGCGCTACTTGCCGCCGGCTGCCGGGTAACGCTCAATTCCGACGACCCGCCGCATTTCCATACCTCGCTCGAAAAGGAATATGCCGTGGCGAGGGATGCCATGGGGATTTCCCGCAGCCAATTGCTGGCCTGCACGCGAACGGCGATCGAGGCCGCCTTCGTAGATGGGGAAACGCGCCGGACACTGCTTGAGAAATGTGATGCCGCCGCGATAGAGTGAGCGGAAAATTCAGAAGAGCAGAGCCGATATGAGTAGTTTGCACGTTGTCGATCACCCGCTTGTCCAGCACAAGCTCACCATCATGCGCCACAAGGAAACGTCGACGGGCAGCTTTCGCCGCCTGCTGCGCGAGATTTCCCTGCTGCTGTGCTACGAGGTCACGCGCGATCTCAAGCTGACGGTGAAATCCATCGAGACGCCGCTCGGCCCGATGAACGCGCCGACGCTGGCCGGCAAGAAGCTGGTTTTCGCCTCGATCCTGCGTGCCGGGAACGGCCTGCTCGAAGGCATGCTCGATCTGGTGCCCTCAGCCCGCGTTGCCCATGTCGGGCTCTATCGCGATCACGATACGCTGCAGGCGATCGAATACTACTTCAAGGCGCCGGAAGACCTCGCCGACCGTCTGGTGATCGTCGTCGATCCCATGCTGGCGACGGCGAATTCGGCCACCGCCGCGATCGAGAAACTCAAGCAGCGCGGCGCCACCAATATCCGCTTCCTCTGCCTGCTGTCGGCGCCGGAAGGGATTGCCGCCTTTCAGAAAGCGCAGCCCGATGTGCCGATCTACACCGCTGCGGTCGACGAACGGCTCAATGAAAAGGGTTATATCGTGCCCGGCCTCGGCGACGCCGGCGACCGGATGTACGGTACGAAATAATTTAGCGATCGCGTTAGCCGGAAACTAACCAAACCCGCCGAAACCGGCGGCTTTGGGCGGCGGATCGGCCTATCTTCACGCTGGCTTAGGGGGCGGGGGATAGGCTGGTGGCTTGTTCTTGTTTCCAGGTGGCCCCGATGGAAAAATACCTCGTTGCGGCAGCGCTCATTCTGGCCAGCGCGGTCAGCGTTCCGAAATTCCTTGCGCCGGCGCTCGACGCCGGACCCGCAGACGAACGACCGACGCAGCAGGTCATGGCCGTGCAGCAGGATACCGGCGGCAGGGAGCGCAGCTTCAATCCGCTTGACGGCCGCAAGGCGCGGATCGAAATGGACCGGCGCGGCCATTTCATCACCGATGCAAGGATGAACGGCCGCACGGCCGAAGTGCTGGTCGATACCGGCGCCACCTATGTGGCGATCAATGAAAGCCAGGCCCGCCGGCTCGGCATCAAGCTCAAGAACAGCGATTTCAAATACAAGGTCTCGACCGCGAACGGCACCACCGAGGCGGCGGCCGCGATCATCGATGAAATCGAGATCGGGCGGGTTTCCGCCCGCAACGTGCAGGCGACGGTGCTGCGCGACGAAGCGCTGAAGGGAACGCTTCTCGGCATGTCCTTCTTGAAAAAGCTCAGAAAGTTTGAGATCAGCGGCAACGAGCTTATTCTCGTTCAGTAGGATCGCCCGGCGATCCGCCTCGACCTTTCAACGACGGGGATCCCATGGCCTTTCCAGGACCGGCGGACAGTCTTGCCGCCAACACGCATGCGTTTGAAATCACGCCGCTCGTCAAGCCCACCGGCTTTCGCGAATACGATGCCCGCTGGTGGTTCGGCCATCCTTCCTCGGATCGCGCGCCGGAACTCAACCTGATGGGCGTGCAGGCGCTCGGCATGGGGCTCGGCACGCTCATCCGGGAACTGGGCGCAGGGCCCGATATCGTTACCGGCCATGATTACCGCGCCTATTCGCTGTCGATCAAGCAGGCGCTCATCGCCGGCCTGCTGGCCGCCGGCGCCAGGGTGCGGGATATCGGCCTGGCGCTGTCGCCGACCGCCTATTTCGCGCAGTTCGATCTCGATGTGCCTTCCGTCGCCATGGTCACGGCGTCCCACAACGACAATGGCTGGACCGGCGTCAAGATGGGCGCCGCCCGGCCGCTGACCTTCGGGCCGGAGGAAATGAACCGGCTGAAGGAGATCGTGCTCAATGGCGAATGGAAGCTTGTCGGCGGCGGATCCTACGAATTCATCGAGGGCTTCGCGCAGCGCTACATCGCCGATCTGACCGGCCGCAAGCCGTTCAGCCGCGAAATCCGTGCCGTGGTTGCCTGCGGCAACGGCACGGCGTCGGCCTTCGCTCCCGAGGTTCTCTCCAAGCTCGGCGTCAAGGTGATCGAGATGGACTGCACCCTCGATCATTCCTTCCCGAACTACAATCCCAACCCCGAGGCGATGAAGATGCTGCATGCCATGGCCGATCGGGTGCGCGAGACGGGCGCCGACCTCGCGCTCGGCTTCGACGGCGATGGCGACCGCTGCGGCGTGGTCGACAATGCGGGCGAGGAAATCTTCGCCGACAAGGTAGGCGTCATGCTGGCACGGGATATTTCCGCCGTGCACGACAACCGGCAGTTCGTTGTCGACGTCAAGTCGACCGGCCTGTTCCTGACCGATCCGGTGCTTGCCGCACAGGGCGCGAAAACCGATTATTTCAAGACCGGTCATTCCTACATCAAGCGCCGCGTCAACGATCTCAATGCGATCGCCGGGTTCGAGAAATCGGGCCATTTCTTCTTCAACGCGCCGATCGGACGCGGCTATGACGACGGCATCGTAACGGCCATCGCGGTCTGCGACATGCTCGACCGCAATCCCGGAAAGTCGCTTGCCGAACTGCGCCAGGCCCTGCCGGTGACCTATGATGCACCGACCTATTCGCCCTATTGCAGCGATGAAGCCAAGTATGATGTCGTCGACAGGATCATTGCCGGTTTCGAAACCTGGCGGAAGGCAGGCGACACATTCGCCGGCCAGCCGATCCGCGATCTTGTCACCGTCAACGGCGTGCGGGTCGTCAACGAGGACGGCACCTGGGGACTGATCCGCGCATCGTCGAACGAGCCGAAACTGGTCGTCGTGGTCGAAAGCCCGGTTTCCGCCGAACGCCGCGACCAGATGCTGGCGGCGCTCGGCGCGGTGCTGGCGCGGCATGAGGGGGTCGGTCCGCTGAAATGACGTCCAGCAGCGGCCGTTTGTTTCCATCACCGATTGCCGGCGGAAATTGACATTTCCGTAAAGAGTTTTACGGTCTGCTCCAGCAAAACCCTGGCAAGGAGGAGGCCATGGACCGGACACGGCGCGAGAAGGAGATTTTCGAAGCCGCTTACGACGTACTAGCCGAAAAGGGCTACAAGGGCGCCTCGATGCTGGCGGTCGCCAGGGCGGCGGGCGCCTCCAACGAAACGCTCTACAACTGGTATGGCAACAAGCAGGGCCTGCTTGCCGCCATGATCAAGGCCAATGCCGCCGCCGCAGAGCAGGCACTGTCGGGGCTTGCGGCCGATGCCGCGTCCGATCAACCGATCCGGCGGCTTGAGGCCTTTGGCGTCAGGCTGCTGGAACTGCTGACGGGTGAGCGCTCGATCGCGCTCAACCGGGCGGCGGCCGCCGATGTCGCCAATGGCGGGACGCTGGGCGAAATGCTCGCGGAGCACGGCCGCTCGCGCATGGTGCCGCTGATCGTCGAAACCATCCGTTCGGCGCAGAAGGCCGGCCAACTGCGCCCGCATGATCCCGTCGAGGTGGCCGAGATCTATGTGGCGCTGCTGACCGGCGACCTGCAAATCCGCCGCGTCATCGGGGTCACCCAGGCGCCGCCGGCGGAAGTCATTGCCGGCCATTCGCAGCGGGTGATCGATCTGCTGCTCGACCTGTTTGGAACGGAGGCGTAACGGTCGGAAAGCCGCCCCTGTCAGGGCGCGATCCGCTCGATTACCGGCTTTTGTTCCGGCCCCGCCTCGCGCATGGCGGCAAGGATGCGCCTGCGGGCCTTCCCGGCGCTCGCCGCGTCGCGTGCCAGAATCCGGCAAACCGGGCTCCTGCCGTCCCAGTCGCGCCCGGCAATCTCCACCAGCCCCACATCGGGATCGACGGGATCCTGCGGCCGTGTCCGGCCGCCGCCGAGTTCGACCACCGCCAGCCCGATCTGGCGCGTGTCGAAACCGAGCCGGCCGGCAAGCCCGCCCTGTGCCGCATCGGCTTCAACCGCGACTTCCACCGGCGGCAGGTTGAGATGGGTATCCAGTCTCTCGATGAAATCGGCGGGGCCGCCCAGCGCCGATACCATCCGGCCGAACTTCTCCGCCGCGCGGCCGCTGTCGAAAGCATCGCGCATCATGGCCGCGCCCTTGCCGGGATCGGCGGCAAGCCCGCCTGACACCAGCATTTCGGCGCCCAGCGCCACCGTGACATCGTACAGGGCCGCGTCGCGCCGGTGCCCGGTCAGGAACTCGACCGCATTGCGCATCTCGACGCCATTGCCGGCGCAGGAGGCGAGCGGATGCTCCATCGCGGTCAGCAGCGCGCTGGTCTTCATGCCGGCGCCATTGGCGACCTCCACCAGTGATGTGGCCAGTTCGCGCGCCTTTTCGAGCGTCGCCATGAAGGCGCCGGAACCCACCTTGACGTCGAGCACCAGCGCGTCGAGCCCGGCGGCGAGCTTCTTCGACAGGATCGACGCGGTGATGAGCGGCACGCTTTCGACGGTCGCGGTCACGTCGCGGATGCCGTAGATCACCTTGTCGGCGGGGGCCAGATTGCCGGTCTGGCCGATCACCGCGCAGCCGACTTCGTTGACCACCTTGCGGAACAGGGCATTGTCCGGCTGGGTCTGGTAGCCGGGGATCGAATCGAACTTGTCGAGCGTGCCACCGGTATGCCCCAGACCACGGCCCGAAATCATCGGGTTGAAGCCGCCACAGGCGGCGATGGCCGGCGCCAGCATCAGCGATACGTTGTCGCCGACGCCGCCGGTCGAATGCTTGTCGAGCACCGGGCCGTCGAGATCGCTCCAGTCGAGCACATCGCCCGAATCGCGCATGGCGATCGTCAGCGCCACCGCCTCGTCGCGGCTCATGCCGTTGAGATAGACCGCCATGGCGAGCGCCGCGACCTGGCCTTCGCTGACCGTGCCGGAAGGCACGCCGGCGACGAAGGCTGCGATCTCCTCGGCCGACAGGGCCTGCCGGTCGCGCTTCCTGGCGATCACTTCCTGGGGCAGCATGGCTCAATAGCCTCCGGAGGATTTCGCCGGCGCCTTGCCGTCAAGCGTCGCCAGCAGATCGGCAAGCACGCTGGAAGCGCCGAAGCGCAGCGTTCTCGGCCCGGCCCATTTGCGGCCCATGATCCTTGCCGCAAGGTCGAGATAGGCGGCCGCATCCGCCGTCGTCCTGATGCCACCGGCCGGCTTGAAGCCGATTTTCCTGCCGGTTCTGGCGATCACCTTCAGCATGATCTCGGCTGCTTCAGGCGTTGCATTGACCGGCACCTTGCCGGTCGAGGTCTTGATGAAATCGGCGCCCTCCTCGATCGACAGGCCGGAAGCCCTGCGGATCAGCCCTACATCCTTCAGTTCGCCGGTCTCGATGATGACCTTCAGAAGCGCCTTGCCCCTGCAGGTCCTGGCAATGCGCCGGACCATGTAGCGCGCCACGCCCTCGGCGCCGACGATCAGGGCGCGATAGGGCAGAACCAGATCGATCTCGTCGGCGCCATCGGCGATCGCCTGTTCGGTCTCGGCGATCACCGCATCGACATCGGTGCCGCCGGCGGGAAAATTGACCACGGTAGCGATCCTAATACCCGTGCCCTTGAGCAGCTTGCGCGCCTGTCTGACATGCTCCTTCCAGATGCAGATGGCGGCGACCTTGCCGTGGGGCGTCGTCGCCCTGGCGCAGAGATCGGCGATGTCGGCCGGCGTGCAGACATCGTTGAGATTGGTCAGGTCGAGCAGCGAGATCGCCTTTGCCGCCGCCTGTTTCAGTGCATCCTTCCTGCTCATCGGACCTCGCTAATCACCCGTCTGGTCGGCCAGCATGGCGGCGATCACCCGGCCAAGCCGCTCGCCGCCCTTCGGCGCTATTTCCTTGGTCTCGTCATGGGAGAGTTCCGAGCCCGTCATGCCGGCGCCGAAATTGGTGATCACCGAAAAGGCGGCGACATCGAGCCCGGCAAAGCGGGCGAGGATGACTTCCGGCACGGTGGACATGCCGACGGCATCCGCTCCCAGTTTCCCGGCCATGCGGATCTCGGCCGGCGTTTCGAAACTGGGGCCTGAAAACCACACATAGACCCCTTCGCCGAGGTCGACGCCGGCGGTTTTCGCCGCGGCGCGGGCGGCGGCCATCATGCCGGTGTGATAGGCATTGGTCATGCCGACAAAGCGCCGGTCGGTGGGTTCTCCGATCAGCGGGTTCATGCCCGACCAGTTGATGTGGTCGGTGATCAGCATGACCGAGCCGGGCGGCAGGTCCTGGCGCAGGGAGCCGGCCGAATTGGTCAGGATCAGCCGCTCGACGCCGATATCGGCAAGGCATTCGATCGGCAGCCGCATCGCCGCCGGGTCGCCATGCTCGTAGTAATGCACCCGGCCCGACAGAATCAGAACCGGATGTCCGGCAATCCGCCCGGCGACCACCTCCCCGGCATGGCCGGAAACGCCGCTGGCGGGAAAACCGTCGAGATCGCCATAGGGAATGCGGATCGCATCCTCGACGCGGCCAACCAGACTGCCGAGGCCGGAACCGAGTACCAGGGCGGTTCGCGGGGCAAGGCCTTCGAGGCGATCGATCAGCGTTTTGGTTGCCGTTCTCATGATTGTTTCTCCAGCGCAAATCCCATCGGCAGGAGATCGCCCAGCCGCACGGTTTCGACGAGACCATCGCGGTTGCAGAGGTGAACCCGCGTTTCGGCCGTGCCGAACTCGGCAAGGCGTTGGCGACAGCCGCCGCAGGGCGTGCAGCGCTCGGCATTGAGCGCCAGCACGGCGACTTCGGCGATCGCGCCGCCTCCGCCCATCACCATATGGGCGATCGCCGATGTCTCGGCGCACCAGCCCTCGGGATAGGAGGCGTTCTCGATGTTGCAGCCCGAATAGGTACGGCCGTCCTCGGTGCGCAGGGCGGCGCCGACCGGAAAACCGGAATAGGGCGAATAGGAGCGCCGGGCGGCTTCAAGCGCCAGCGTGTGGAGCGCGTCGTCCATCAGCGTTCCTTCGTGTAGGGAACGCCGCCGGCCTTTGGCGGGATCGCCTTGCCGATGAAGCCGGCGAGCAGCACGACGGTGAGGATATAGGGCAGGGCCTGGACCAGTTGCACCGGCACCTGGCCGATCATCGGCAATGCCACGCCCTGCAGGCGGATGCCGGCGGCCTCGAGAAAGCCGAACAGGAGGCAGGCGCCGAGCACGTTGAGGGGTTTCCACTTGGCGAAGATCAGGGCTGCCAGCGCGATGAAGCCCTTGCCGGCGGTCATGTTCTGGCCGAACTGGGCGTTGAAGGCGGTCGACAGATAGGCGCCGGCGACGCCGCATAGCAGGCCGCAGATGATTACCGCGCGATAGCGCAGGAAGGTGACCGAGATCCCCGCCGTATCCACCGCCGCAGGGTTTTCGCCGACGGCTCTCAGGCGCAGGCCGAAGCGGGTTCGAAACACCACCCACCAGGTGACGGGCACCATCAGGAAGGCGAAATAGACCAGGATGTTATGGCCCGATATCAGGCCCTCATAGATCGGGCCGATCAGCGGCACGTCCTTGAGCGCCTCGGCGCCCGGCAGGGTGATCGGGTTGAAGCGCTGACCGCCGGAAAGCGGCGGCGTCCGGCCGCCCATGCCGAACCAGCTCTGGCCGAGCAGCGCGGTCAGCCCGGCGGCGACGAAATTGATCGCTACGCCCGAGACGATCTGGTTGCCGCGAACGGTGATCGAGGCAAAGGCATGGATGACGGCCATGGCGAGCGAAGCGGCAAGGGCCGCCAGAAGGCCGATCCAGGGCGACCCCCAGACCGCGGCCGCCGCACCGGCGGCGAAGGCGCCGGCCAGCATCTTGCCCTCGAGGCCGATATCGAAAACGCCGGAACGCTCGGAATAGAGACCGGCAAGGGCTGCAAGCAGCAGCGGCGTCGAAAGGCGGACCGTCGAATCGAGAACCTGAATGACAAGATCCATCGATCAGGCCTCCCCGGTATTGGCCTGCCCGGCAGAGGCGGGCGCGCCGGATGACTGACGCATGAAGAAGATGGCCGAAAGCGCCGGCCGGTACATGTGCTCGAGCGCGCCGGCAAACAGGATGACCAGCCCCTGGATGACGACGATCATGTCGCGCGAGATGTTGGGCATGTCGAAGGCGAGTTCCGCCCCGCCCTGCCACAGCATGCCGAACAGGATGGCGGCGAATATGATGCCGACGGGGTGGTTGCGGCCCATCAGCGAGACGGCGATGCCGACGAAGCCGGCGCCGGCGGGAAAACTTTCCTGCAGGCGTGCCTGATCGCCCATGACCGGATTGATCGCCATCATGCCGGCCAGCGCGCCGGAAATCAGCATGGCGATGACGATGGTGCGCACCTGCGGGATGCCGGCATAGACCGCCGCGGTGGGGTTGGTGCCGGTGGTGCGGATTTCATAGCCGAGCCTTGTGCGCCAGATCAGCAGCCAGACGAGGTAGCAGCACAAAAGCGCCAGGAAGAACGTCCAGTTGAAGGGCGCGCCGCCAAGCGACGAGCCGAAGAGCTCGAACAGCCAGTCGAGCTTGGGAATGCGGCCGCCCTCGACGAAGGTGCGGGTTTCCGGCGACATCGAGCCTGCCGGCTTCAGCACTTCGACGAGAAGATAGATCATCAGCGCGGAGGCGATGAAGTTGAACATGATCGTGGTGATGACGACATGGCTGCCGCGCTTTGCCTGCAGCCAGGCCGGGATCAAGGCCCAGGCGGCACCTGCGATGGCGGCACCTGCGATGGCGAAGGGCAGGGTCACGAACCAGGGCACGTAATGGTCGAGGGCGAGACAGGCGGCAGCGACACCGATGCCGCCGACATAAGCCTGTCCCTCCGAGCCGATGTTGAACAGGCCGCAATGGATGGCGACCGCCACCGACAGGCCGGTGAAGATGAAATTGGTGGCATAAAACAGGGTATAGCCGATGCCGCCGCCATAGCCGAAGGCGCCGCGCACCAGAAGATAGGCGGCTTCGAACGGGTTTTCGCCGACGATCAGGACGACGAGACCGGCGACCAGAAAGGCGGTCACCAGATTGAGAAGCGGGATCAGGCCGTAATCGACCCATTTCGGCAAGGGATGGTTCATCCGCCGTCCTCTCCATCAGCCGGGCCATCAACCCGCATATGCCCCTCGCCGTCGAGCGGGGCGAAGGGGTTGTGGGCGACTTCCCACAGATGGCCGTCGGGATCGGCGAAATAACCCGAATAGCCACCCCAGAAAACCTTCTGCGGCGGCTTGAGCGGTTTTGCGCCACAGGCCTTCGCATGTTCGAAGGCCTGATCGACCTCCGCTTCGCTGCGGCAGTTATAGGCCAGCGACACGCCGCGAAAGTCGGGCATGGGTGCTATTTCAACACCGGCATCCTCGGCCAGCGCATCATGGCCGAACAGGCCGAGTACGATGCCGCGGCCCTGAAAGAAGGTGACGCTGTCATTCGACGGGGCGGCGACCTTCCAGCCCAGCGCCTCGTAGAAGGCGCGCGAGCGGGCCATGTCGGAAACACCCAGGGTAATCAGCGAAATGCGCGGTTCGAAGGCGGTCATGCGGCCCTGCCTCCCGTCCTGCCTTCGCCGTCCTGAATGCCCGCCATCAGCAGGCCGAGCTCGCCCTCGCTCGCCTCGGGCGTGCGCTCGCCGACGATCCTGCCGGCAAACATCACCAGAATGCGGTCGGCCAGGGAGCGGATCTCGTCGAGTTCCACGGAGACGAGCAGGATCGCCTTTCCCGCGTCGCGCATTTCGATGATGCGCTTGTGGATGAATTCGATGGCGCCGACATCGACGCCGCGCGTCGGCTGGCCGATGAGCAGCACCGACGGGTCGCGCTCCATCTCGCGGGCAAGGACGATCTTCTGCTGATTGCCGCCGGAAAAATTCGCGGTCTTCAGGCGGCAATCGGGCGGGCGGATATCGTATTGCTCGATCTTCGCCTTCGCGTCGTTGCGAATGGCGTCGATGTCGAGCAACGGGCCGTTGAGATATTGCTGCTTGGTGTGGTAGCCGAGGATCGAATTCTCGTTTTCCTCGAACGGCAGGACCAGGCCCATATGGTGGCGGTCCTCCGGCACATGGGCAAGGCCGCGATCGCGCATCGCCGCCGGATCCCCCGGACCGGTGACGCCGATCGGCCGGCCATCGAGAAGGACCTTGCCCTGTTTCGCCCGCCGGATGCCGGCAATGGCCTCCAGCAGTTCCGACTGGCCGTTTCCGGCGACGCCGGCAATGCCGACGATCTCGCCGGCGCGCACGTCGAAAGTGACCGCGTCGACCATGGTGACGCGGCGGCTGTCGGCCACGGTCAGGCCCTGGACCGACAATTTGGTTTCGCCGGGGCTGGCCTTGCCCTTGTCGACGCGCAGCAGCACCCGGCGGCCGACCATCAGTTCGGCCAGTTGCTCGACATTGGTCTCGGCGGTCTTGCGGGTGGCGACGATCTCGCCGCGCCGCATCACCGAGACATTGTCGGTGATCGCCATGATCTCGCGCAGTTTGTGGGTGATCAGGATGATGGTCTTTCCCTGTTCGCGCAATTGTTCGAGGATGCGGAACAGGTGATCGGCCTCGGCCGGCGTCAGCACGCCGGTCGGTTCGTCGAGGATCAGGATCTCCGCGCCGCGATAGAGCGCCTTGAGGATCTCGACGCGCTGCTGGAGGCCGACCGGCAGTTCCTCGATGATCGCGTCGGGGTCGACATGCATGTCGTATTCGCGCTCGAGGCGCTCGAGCTCGCTGCGGGCACGGGTGCGCGCGCTGTTCAGTACATTGCCGCCTTCAGCACCCAGGATGATGTTTTCCAGCACCGAGAAATTGTGCACCAGCATGAAGTGTTGATGGACCATGCCGATGCCCAGGGCGATGGCCTCCTGGCTGCCGGTGATCCTGACCGGCTTGCCGCCGATCAGAATGTCGCCGCTGTCGGCGTGATAAAAACCGTAAAGGATCGACATCAGCGTCGATTTGCCGGCGCCGTTCTCGCCGATAATGCCGTGAATGGTGCCGCGTTCGACGCGGAGATCGATGTTCCGGTTGGCCTTGACCGGGCCGAAGGATTTGGAAATGCCGCGCAGTTCGATTGCCGGATGCACCGGCTTGGGAGCCTTGCCCGTCCCTGCCTCCTCCGCAGCTTTTTCCGCCATGCCGTTCTCCGTCCCAACCGGCTGCCCACGCTACTGGCCCGCACGGCCGAAAAGTTCCGGCCGGCGGTCGCATTTCAAGCCAGTGCACAAAAATATGCAAGCACTCAAGAAAACTTTGATCGCCTGGTCGACGTTTTTGGCGGATGGTATTGCCGCCGCGAGGAAGGTGCTTGACCTTGCCGGCGCGGACCGTAACAGTCGCGGCCATGAATTTTGCCTTCAACACCACCCCGGCGCTTCGCTGCGGCATCGGCCTTGCCGGCAGGCTGGGCGAGACCTGCGGCAGCCTGCTCGGCAGCCGCATCCTGTTCATCACCGATGCGGGACTGACCGGGCTCGGCCTGACGAAGCCGGCGCTCGCCTCATTGCGGGATGCTGGCGCCACGGTCGAGGTGTTCGACGCGGTCGAGGCCGATCCCTCGCTCGCTACGCTGATGGGTGCGGCGGAAAATGCCCGCGCCATGGGCGCCACCGGCGTTGTCGGCTTCGGCGGCGGTTCGTCGATGGATGTGGCGAAGCTCGCGGCCCTGCTGGCGGGCAGCGGTGAAGACCTCGATCAGGCCTGGGGCGTCGGCAATGCCAGAGGACCGCGCCTGCCGCTGGTGCTGGTTGCGACCACGGCGGGAACCGGCTCGGAGGTAACCCCGGTCTCGATCATCACCGTCGGCGGCGACGAGAAACGCGGCGTCTCCTCGCCGGTCATCCTGCCCGACATGGCGGTGCTCGATGCGGAACTCACCACCGGCCTGCCGCGAGCGGCGACCGCCGCCACCGGCATCGACGCCATGGTCCATGCGATCGAGGCCTATACGTCGCAGAGCGCCAACAACAATCCGGTGTCGCGCATGCTGGCCTGTCAGGCGCTGCAATTGCTCGGCGGCAATATCCGCACCGCCTGCGAGGATGGCGGCGATCTCGAAGCGCGCCAGAACATGCTGCTCGGATCGATGCTGGCCGGCATGGCCTTCGCCAATTCACCGGTCGCCGCCGTCCATGCGCTCGCCTATCCGATCGGCGGCATGTTCCACATTCCGCACGGGCTTTCGAACGCGCTGATCCTGGCCGATGTGATGCGCTTCAACCTGCCCGCCTGCCATCAGGCCTATGCGGAGCTTTTCCCCAATGCCTTTCCAGGCCTTGCGGCGGAAGCGGCGGGCGAAGGCAGCCAGGGGCAGGCCGCCCGGTTCATCGCCGCGCTTTCCACGCTGTCGGCCGATATCGGCCTGCCGCCGCGACTGCGCGACGTGGGGATCGGCGCCGATGACCTGCCGGTGATGGCGGCGGCGGCGATGAAGCAGACGCGGCTGCTGGTCAACAATCCGCGCGAGGTCGGCGAGGCCGATGCGCTGGCGATCTACAAGGCGGCCTGGTAGCGAACTGGCGCTGCCTCCACGCATCCGGAATGCATCCGGGCAATTTAGAGGGGTTTACTTGCAATTCCTTATAAGAAATTATAATATGTGTGGATTGACCTTTTAGCGAGAGTTGGAGGCGGCCATGCCGGCATTTGTCGAGATCGGGAAATTCAAACAGCAACTGGCGCAGCTTGACGGTGCGAAGTTTATTGCCGTTGCGGGCAACGGGAAAATCCTGTCGGGCAGCAATCCGCTGGAACCGGAATGGGAATACGATCTGGCGCAGGAGCGGTTCGTCCCGGCTTCCGGCGCAGGCAATGGCGACGACCGCATGGCGACCGGCGCGGGTGATGGCGAACCGTCCGCTGTCGCCAGCAGAGCCGTGATCGGGTTTGCCGAACTGGCGCTTCCCGCATCGCTGGCGGGTCGCAACAGCCGCGCTACCGGAAGGTTTCCGGTCACCATCAGGGGGCAGACCTATCTGTATCAGAACCTGAAGCAGGCATTGGGAGCGACCCTCCTCCTTCTGTCGGAAGAAAGCGGTTTTCTGGAGCGCCTGTCGAAGGAGCAGACCCGTTCAAGGCGCCTGATCGCTCACCGGCCGGAAGACCTGTTCGACAGCCCTGCCATGCGAAAGAAGGCGCTGCGCTATGCGGCAAATCTGGAAAACGGCTGGTGGATGAACACCAATAATTCGGAAAGTCAGGTAAGGATGTGGTTGAACATCATCGCCCGCACGGCCAATCTGAGTTGGAACCGCGAAATCCGGCTTGGGTTTTAGCGGCCCGCGCGGCGGATCCAACAAGGCAAACCAAGATGGCACGGCAGACCCCGCTTTCCCGCGACGAATTTCCGGCTTTTCGCAAATTGCAGACCCGCTGGGCCGACAACGACATGTATGGCCACATGAACAATGTGGTGCACTACGCCCTGTTCGATACCGCCATCAATGGTTGGCTCATCGAGCAGGGATTGCTCGACCCGATGACCAGCAAGATCATCGGCATGGTGGTCGAGACCGGCTGTGCCTATTTTTCCGAAATGGCGTTTCCCGATACGGTCGTCGCCGGTATCCGGGTCGGCCATATGGGGACGTCCTCGGTGCGCTACGAGATCGCCCTGTTCCGCAATGACGAGGAAACGGCCGCGGCCCAGGGTCATTTCGTCCATGTCTATGTCGACCGGCAAAGCCGCAAGCCGCAGCCGCTCGACAGGCTGATGCAGCTCAAGCTCGAGGACTATCTGCGATAGCTGTTACCCGCCGCCGGCAAGCCGCATCAGCTTGCGCCGGGGCAGCGCGCCGCTTGCCAGCGCGATGGCGAAATAGACCGCCATGGAGACGAAGACGATCAGCAGGATCATGCCGATGCGCGCCATCAGCCCGGCATCGAGCAGCGAAGCGCCGAGCCAGCCGCGCATCAGGATGATCGCCACCGCCATGACGCCGCTGGCAAAGACCAGGAACATCACATTGCGCAAGGTCGCGCTGTCGGGACGGTAGTGATTGCCGGCATAGAGCGTCACGCCGAGCAGGGCCGCGTTGACCCAGCTGGCGATCGAAAAGGCCCAGGCAAGACCGGTAATGCCGAGGCGGGGAAACAGAAAGAGCGCCAGGGCAATGTTGACCGCGGCATTGACGCCGGCAAACCACATCGGCGTTCTCGTATCCTGGCGCGAATAGAAGGAGGGCTGGAAGATCTTGGTCAGCACCACGGCGGGCAGGCCCAGCGAATAGATCGCCAGAACCTGGGCGGTCACCAGCGTCACGTCGCGGGTAAAGGCGCCGCGCTCATAGATCAGCGCGATCAGCGCTTCGGGAATGAGATAGAGGCCGATCGCTGCCGGCACCATAAGCCCGAGGCCGAATTCGACGCTGCGGTTCTGCAGCTTGAGCGCCTCCTTGCGGTCTTCGCCGGCCAGCGCCCGGGTCAGTTCCGGCAACAGCACGACGCCGATCGACACCGCGATGATGCCGAGCGGCAATTGCATCAGCCGGTCGGCATAGTTGAGGATCGCGATCGCGCCATCCTGCGCCGAGGCGATCACCTGGCCGACCAGCAGGTTGATCTGGGCGATGCCGGCGGCGATCGCGGTGGGGACGGCAAGTTTCAGCAGGCGTTTGACCGGAGCCGAGAAGCGCGGAACCTTGAGCGATACCGGAAAGCCCTCGCGCAGGATGCCATAGGCAAGCAATGCCAATTGCAGCGCGCCCGAAACGCTCACTCCCCAGGCCATGGCCCGGCCGAGGGCGGCGCCGCCGGTGCCGTTCGACCAGCAGAAGACGAGAACGGCGATCAGCACCACATTGAGCAGGACCGGCGCCAGGGCGGCGAGAAAATAGCGGCGGAAGGAATTGAGGATGCCGGAAAACATCGCCACCAGCGACATCGCCGTCAGATAGGGAAACATGATCCGCCCGAGTTCGACGGTCAGTTCGAACTTGGCCGGCTCGTCGGCGAATTTCGGCGCCACGACCGTGCCGGTCAGAAACGGCATGAAGAGCATGGCGAGGGCCGACAGCGTCAGCAGCACCAGCAGCAGCGAGGACAGAACCTCCTCGGCGAATTGCCGCGCCGCAGGCCTGCCGCCGGTCTCGAGCTCACGCGCAAACAGCGGCACAAAGGCCGAGTTGAACGCGCCCTCGGCAAAAAGGCGGCGGAACAGGTTGGGAAAGCGGAATGCTGCATAAAAGGCGTCGGCAACCGGACCGGCGCCGAGAAAGGCGGCGATCATCGCCTCACGGGCAAAGCCCAGAACCCGGCTCGCCAGCGTGGCGGAGCCCACGGACAGGAATTTGGATACCAGCCCCAAGGCGGAATACTCCAGGATAACGCGCCACCAGCACGATCAGGTGGAAAAGGCTCTAGGTCTAGATTCTTGCCGTACCCGATTTGATCGCCGTTGTCAGCGTATCGATGATCCGGCGCTGACGGCTTTCCAGCGTAATCTTGTCGCCGACAAGGTCGGTCACGTAGAAACTGTCGATGACCTTCTCGCCAAAGGTCGCGATCTGGGCCGAGGCGATGTCCAGGCTGAGTTCCGAAATGGCGAAGGCGATGTCGGACAGAACGCCCGGCCGGTCAAGGCATTTGACCTCGATCACCGTGAAATGGTTCGAAAGGTTGTTGTTGATCGACACTTCCGGCTGCACCGAGAACGCCTTTGCCGAGCGCTTGGGCCTGGGCTGCTTTTCGAGCAGTTCGCCAAGCCGCACCTTGCCGGTCAGCGCATCGCGGATCAGGGCCGAGACCCGTTCGGCGCGGGCCAGTTCCTCGCGCTCGTCGTCGAATTCCCGGTTGATGAAGATCGTGTCGAGGGCGCGGCCGTCCCGCGTGGTGTGGATCTTGGCGTCGACGATGTTGGCGCCCGCCGCCGCACAGCTTCCCGCAAGGATCGACAACAGCTTGGGATGGTCGGGCGACAGGACGTTGATCTCGGTGATCGCCTCGAATTCCTTGGTGTGGACCATGGTTGCCAGACGCTCGCCCTTGCGCTGCACATCGCGCAGAAGCGTCATGTGGCGAATCTGGTTTTCAAACGGCGTCGACAGGAAATAGGGATCGTAGTGGAGATCGAGAATGGTCTTGAGTTCGCCCGGCTCCCAGTCCTGCAAGGCGGCGGAAAGCTCGGCCCTGGCCTGGCCGACCGCGCCGCCCTGATCGATCTCGGTAAAGCCGCCGGTCAGAAGCGGCACCGTCGCGTGGTAGAGCGTTCGCAGCAACTGCCCCTTCCAGCCGTTCCACACACCGGGTCCGACCGCACGGATATCACAGACCGTGAGCACGACGAGATAGCGCAGCCGCTCGATCGACTGCACGGTGGCGGCAAACGTCTCGATGGTCTTGCGGTCGGACAGATCGCGCGACTGCGCCGTCATGCTCATGGTCAGGTGTTCCTGCACCAGCCAGGAGACGAGTTCGGTGCGCTCGCGCGAAAAGCCGAGCCGCGGGCACAGGCTGCGGGCGACGCGGGCACCGGCAACCGAATGATCCTCCCGCCTGCCCTTGGCGATGTCATGGATCAGCACGGCGAGATAGAGCGCCTCGCGGTCCTCGATATCGGGCAGCAGGCGCGAGGACAGCGGGTGGTCCTGGCCGATGATGTTGCGCTCGATGGCCGACAGCACGCCGACGGCACGGATCAGATGCTCGTCGACCGTATAATGGTGATACATGTTGAACTGCATCATGGCGACGATCTTGCCGAAGGGCGGAATGAACCTTCCGAGCAGGCCGGTCTCGTTCATCTTTCTCAGCAGCACTTCCGGCCCGTTGCGCGAGGTGATGATCGCCAGAAAGAGCCGGTTCGCCTCCTCGTCGGCGCGCAAGGCACGGTCTACCAGCCTGAGCGAATTGGCGATCAGGTGGCGCGCATCGGGGTGGATGTCGAGATTGTTGTCGTCGGCGAATTTGAACAGCCGCAGCAGATTGACCGGATCGCGCTCGAAAACCTTTTCATCGGCCACGTTGATCCGGCCGTGATCGTCGACGAAATCCTTCGAGCCGGCGATCTTGCGCACGGGAAAGCGGATCGAGCGGATCAGGCCGTTGATCCCGGTAACGGATTTGGCCTGCTCCTCCTCAAGTTCCGCACAGACAATCAGCGTCAGATCGCCGACCTCCTTGGCGATCAGGAAATAGTGCTTCATGAAGCGCTCGACCTCGAGCAGCCCGCCATGGGAAATGTATTTGAGGCGGGTGGCAAGATCGCGCTGCAGATCGAAGGACAGGCGCTCCTCGGCCCGCCCGGTCATGAAATGCATGTGGCAGCGAACGGTCCACAGAAAGCGTTCGGCCCGCTTGAAGCGCTGGTATTCGTCCTCGGAAAACAGCCCGGCGCTGACCAGTTCGCTCGGCCGCTCTACCTTGTAGTAATACTTGCCGATCCAGTAGAGCGTGTGCAGGTCGCGCAGGCCGCCCTTGCCGTCCTTGATGTTGGGCTCGACGCGATAGCGCGATTCGCCCGCCTTCTTGTGACGCTGATCGCGCTCGGCAAGCTTCGCGTCGATGAACTGCTTGGTGGTACGGGCAACGATCTCCTTGCGGAAGCGTTTCTCGAGCTCAGCGAACAATTCCTCGTCGCCGTCGATGAAGCGGGCTTCCAGGATCGAGGTGCGGATCGTCATGTCGGCCCTGGCCTGACGCATGCACTCATCGAGATTGCGCGTCGCGTGGCCGACCTTGAAACCCATGTCCCAGAGAAAATACAGGACGTATTCCACCACCTGCTCGCACCAGGCGGTCTGCTTGAACGGCAGGATGAACAGAAGGTCGATGTCGGAGCCGGGTGCCAGCGTGCCCCTGCCATACCCGCCCACCGCGGCGATGGTCAGCCGCTCGCCGCTCGAACGGTTGTCGTTGCGATAGACGTGATCGCAGGCGAACCGGTAGATCGCCTTGACCAGCGTGTCCTGCAGGTTGGCGATCCGCTTGGCGCACAGCGTTCCGTCGCCATCGCCGAGCAGCAATTCCTCGGCCCGCTCACGGCCGTCGCGGTTGACCTGCTTGAGGTGCTTGAGGATTTGCGCCCGGGTTGCCGGATCGGCGGCGCTCTTCGGTGAAGCGGTCGCAATCGCCTCGACCTCGGCATGGAGCCGGGTAAGCGTAACCAGCGGGCGGGGATTGAGGGGTTTTGCCATATCGGCGCAGAACTAAGCCCGCCTGCGGCTTTTTGCAAACGGCCTTTTAGGCGCGCGCCAGGCCAATTCCCGCCCTATCCGCCCTGCGCCTCGGCGGCTTCCGGCTTCGGCGCTTTCGGTCCGCCTTTCGAGACGCCGACCATGGCAGGCCTCAGACAGCGATTGCCGATCACGAAGCCTTCCTGCACCACGTTGAGCACCGTATTGTTCGGCACGTCGGCATTGGGGATCTCGAACATGGCCTGATGCAGATTGGGGTCGAACTTCTCGTTGAGCGGCGAGATCTTCTTCACGCCGTGCTTTTCGAGCCCCTGCATCATGGCGCGCTCGGTCATCTCGACGCCTTCGATCAGCGCGTTGAGACCGGCATTGCCCTCATTGCGCGATTCCTCGGGAATCGTCTCGATCGCCCGGCGCAGATTGTCGGCAACCTGCAGCATTTCGCGGGCAAAGCCGGCAATCGAATATTCCCGCGCATCGGCGACGTCCTTCTGGGTGCGGCGGCGCAGGTTCTCCATCTCCGCATGGGCTCTCAGATAGCGCTCATGCAATTCGGTCTTTTCCTGTTCGGCGCGTTCCAGTTCGGCCGCCAGAAACGCCGCCGGGCTTGAAAATCCGCTCTGCGCGGCCTGTTCTGCAATTTCCATTTCTGCTTCTTCACTCAGGGAATCAGATGCTTGCGCCCTCTCGCCGGCTTCCTCGAACCGGGCTTCCTCGTTCACATCCTTGCCCTGATGCTCGGTATTGTCCGTCATCTTTGTCGTCCTGTCGGTCCTGACCGGAATTTCCGCCGGGCAACATTCGTCCTGCCCGGCCTCGTTGGCCCCGATATCTGATCGCAGGTAAGAAAAATCAACCCCTGAAGTGCGGAAAATGCCCACGCTCAGCGCCGCAGCATCCTGCCGACCACTTCCGCCGTATAGTCGATCATCGGCACGATGCGGGCATAGTTGAGCCGGGTCGGACCGATAATGCCGAGCGCGCCGATCACCCGCTGGTTCTCATCGCGATAGGGGGCGACGATCAGCGACGAGCCCGATTGCGAGAACAGCCGGTTGTCGGCGCCGATGAAGATGCGCACGCCCTCGCCCTCCTCGGCCAGATCGAGCAGGCGGATCAGGCTTTCCCGCTCTTCCAGTTCGCCGAACAGCTGCTGCACCCGGGCAAGGTCTTCCTGCGCCTTGAGATCGGCCAGCAGGTTGGCGTGACCGGAAACGATGATCCGGCCCGGATCACGGTCCTGGGCGCCGGCCCAGACCGCCAGCCCGGCATCGACCATGCGCTGGACCAGGGCGTCGAGCTCCGCCCGCGCCTCGTTGTGCAGGCGTTCCATGCGGCTGCGAGCTTCGCCGAGCGTAAGCCCGGCGATCCGCGAATTGAGATAGTTGGCGGCCTCGGTCAGCGAAGACGGCGTGGTGCCGGGCGGCAGGTCGATGACACGGTTTTCGACCCCGCCATTGTCGCCGACGATCACCACCAATGCCTTGGCGGGTTCGAGCCGCACGAACTCGATCTGCCTCAGGCGGATATCGCGCTTGGAACTGGCGACCAGGCCCGCAGTGCGGGTCAGGCCCGACAGCAGATGGCTTGCTTCCGTCAGGATGGTTTCCACGGTGCGGCCGTCGCCGCTGGCGCGCACCTGGGCATCGATCGAGCGCCGGTCGTCCTCGGACAGGTCGCCGATCTCCAGAAAACTGTCGACGAAAAACCGCATGCCGGCTTCCGTCGGCAGCCTTCCGGCGCTGGTATGGGGGGCGAAGACCAGGCCAAGATGTTCGAGATCGCTCATCACGTTGCGGATCGTCGCCGCCGACAGGTTTTCGCTGAAGACGCGCGACAGGCTGCGCGAGCCGAGCGGCTCGCCCGTCGCCAGGAAATTTTCCACGATCAGGCGGAAGACGGCGCGCGAGCGCATGTCGAGATCGCTCAGCAGTTCGCCCGCGTGCTCAAAACTCCTCGGTCCTTTGGGGCCCGCCATCGCGCCTGGAAAAACCTGTTTCGTCATGGGCGAAATATAGGCTTTTCGCTGCGCCATGCAATTGAGCGCGGCCCCGCCGGCGATTTAGTTCCGGCGTCGCCTTTTCTTTTCCCCCCGATCGCTCTACAAGCCCGCCACTCCATCGCTCGCCGGCGCCCGCCGGCCGTGCCCGCCGGCAAACCCATGAGGAAAAAGCATGCGCCCTTCCAACCGCAAAGCCGATGAAATGCGTCAGGTCACCATCGAAAAGGGCTTTTCGCTGCATGCAGAAGGTTCCTGCCTGATCAAATGCGGCAACACCCATGTGCTGTGCACCGCGAGCCTGGAAGAGCGCGTGCCGCCATGGCTGCGCGGCGGCGGCAAGGGCTGGGTGACGGCCGAATACGGCATGCTGCCGCGCTCGACCCATGACCGGATGCGGCGCGAGGCGGCGACGGGCAAGCAATCGGGCCGCACCCAGGAAATCGCCCGGCTGATCGGCCGATCGCTGCGCGCGGTCGTCGACCTCGAAGCGCTGGGAGAACGTCAGATCACCGTCGACTGCGACGTCATCCAGGCCGATGGCGGCACCCGCACCGCCTCGATCACCGGCGGCTTCATCGCGCTCAGGGAGTGCATCCACTGGATGAAGCATCGCGGCATGGTGCGCGACGGCGTGCTGACCGACAACGTGGCCGCGATCTCCTGCGGCATCCATGAGGGAACACCGGTTCTCGACCTCGACTATGCCGAGGATTCGTCGGCCGGGACCGACGCCAATTTCGTCATGACCGGTTCGGGCGGCCTGGTCGAGGTGCAGGGCACCGCCGAAGGCAAGCCGTTCAGCGAGGAAGAATTCCTGGCGCTGATGAACCTTGCCAAGGCCGGGATCGGCGATCTCGTCAATCTGCAGAACGGCTGATCCGGACGGCGAGATGCGCAAGCTCAACCAGACCGAAATCGTCATGGCGACGCACAATGCCGGCAAGGTCGCCGAGCTCAACGACCTGCTGGCGCCGTTCGGCCTCAAAGCGAAATCGGCCGCCGAGCACGGTCTGGCGGAGCCGGAGGAAACCGGCACGACGTTTGAGGAAAACGCCTATACCAAGGCCTGGCATGCAGCCAGGGCGGCGGGCATTCCCGCACTTTCCGACGATTCGGGCCTGTGCGTCGACGCGCTCGACGGCGCGCCGGGCGTCTACACGGCCGACTGGGCGGAGAAGCCCGACGGCTCGGGACGCGATTTCGCGATGGCGATGGAAAAGGTCGAGGCGGCCCTTCAGAACAAGGGCGCGACGGAGCCCGCCGCCCGCAGCGGACGTTTCGTTGCCGTCCTGTGCCTGTGCTGGCCCGATGGCCATGCCGAATATTTCCGCGGCGAGGTCGAAGGAAAGCTGGTCTGGCCGCCGCGCGGCGACAAGGGCTTCGGCTATGATCCGGTGTTCAAGCCGGATGGCCATGACGTGACCTTCGGCGAGATGCCGGCGAGCGAGAAGCATGGCTGGGAGGCGGGCAGGGGCGATCTGGGTCTTTCCCACCGCGCCCGCG
>JAGRLT010000149.1 GCA_020441665.1 Nitratireductor sp. | reverse complement strand
CGACCTTGCAGCCCCTCAGGTTGACCAGCGCCAGGGCGTGGCCGGCGGAAGCCTTCTGGCACATGCGGCAGTAGCAGACGGAGGAATTCGCCGGCCGGCCATGGACGCGAAAGCGCACCGCACCACATTGACAACCGCCGGAATGGGTCTCGCTCATCGCTTGACCTCCCAGGTCGTGATGCGTTCGCCGGTTTCGGAATCTTTTGAATCCTTTAGCTGGATTCCTTGGCTCAACAGTTCATCGCGAATGCGGTCGGCTTCCGCCCAGTTCTTGTCCTTGATGAAGGCGAGGCGCTCGCCGACTAGATCGTTTATTTCGAATTCTGCCGGATAGTCCTTGACCACGAATCCAAAAAGATCGACCGATGCGCCTTCGTAATAAAGGCCTAAAAACTCTAACGCTGCGCGTAGTTGCCCGCCAGCCTCCACGTATTCTGGGCCGGTACTACTCTTCGAGATTTGGTCCCGCAGTCGACTCAGGACCGGCAACACTTCCGCAAAATTTAAGTCATTCATAAGAGGCCGCACAACTTCAATCGGAAGCCGCGCAGGCGGCGCCTCATAGCAAGCGATATGCAGATCATAAAGTCGGTTTGCCGCCTCCTCCAGCCGCTTCAGGCTGAAATCGATCGGCTCGCGATAATGCGTCATCAGCAGCGCCAGGCGCAGGACCTCGCCCGGCCATTTGCGGCCGCCGAATTTCTCCGTTTCCAGCAGGTCGTGGATGGTGACGAAATTGCCTTCCGATTTCGACATCTTGCGGCCCTCGACCTGGAGATAGCCATTGTGCATCCAGGTCCTGGCCATCGCCGCCGTGCCATGGGCGCAGCAGGACTGGGCAAGCTCGTTCTCGTGATGGGGGAAGATCAGGTCGAGCCCGCCGCCATGGATGTCGAAGGTCTCGCCGAGGAAGGCTTTCGACATGACGGAGCACTCGATGTGCCAGCCGGGGCGGCCATGGATGTGGATGCGCTCGCCGGCGATCAGGAATTCCCCCTCCCAGCCGGGCTGGTCGGAGGAGGATTCCTTCCACAATACGAAGTCGCCGGGATTCTTCTTGTGGTCCTTGACGTCGATGCGGGCGCCGGCCTGCTGGTCTTCGAGCCTGCGGTTCGACAGGCTGCCATAGGCGGGCACACCGCCCGAACCATCCATCGAGGTGACGTCGAACAGGACTTCCCTGCCCTCCTCGCCGCTGGCGAGATAGGCATGGCCCTTGTCGATCAATTGCCGGATCATCGCCACCATGCCGGCAATATGCTCGGTGGCGCGCGGCTCATGGGTCGGTTCGAGGCAGCCCAGCGCCCGAACATCGGCATGGTACTGGTCGGCGGTCTTCTCGGTGACGGCACGGATCGCCCCGTTGAGGGTCATTTCGCCGGCTCTGATCTTGTCGCCAAAATCACGTAGTGCCCGGGCATTGATCTTGTCGTCGACATCGGTGATGTTGCGCACATAGGTGACGTGGCTCGCGCCATAGACATGGCGCAGCAGGCGGTAGAGCACGTCGAAGACCACGGCGGGCCGGGCATTGCCGATATGGGCGAAGTCATAGACCGTGGGGCCGCAGACATACATGCGCACCTTCGCCGGATCATCCGGCACGAACGGCTCTTTACGGCGCGTCAGCGTGTTGTGGAGCTTCAGGGCCACCTGCGACATGAACAAACCTCTTCCTGGCCGCTGGCCGGGGCGTTTGTCTCAACGGATTGTTTGAGGGCGAAAACGTCCGGACCAGCGGGTGCGCTAGCCGATAATGCAGATCGAAATGCAGATGCCCGAGCCGGTATGGGGATGGGCACCGATTTGCGGGTGCGTTTTCATGGTTCGCCTTATCACCCTCAAGCCCGCCGCCGTCAAGGGATTCCGAGCCGGAGTATGAACGAAAAGAAAACAAACCGGCGGCGGATGCGGCGTGCCGTGCCCCGGCGGCAACACTATTTCGGCCAGGTGTGAAAAATTGTTCGCTGCGCCGCGTTTTTACTTGCAATTATCACAATTGGGTCACATTCGGGCGCGAATGGCGGGCGCAATCCAGCGCCGCCGATTTTCCCTTCGCAGCGCCCCTGTCCAATGCTCGCCATGTGCAGAGTACATGTGCTGAATATACGAGTCGAACCCATGATCACCAAGCGCACCCAAGCCGCCGTCAGCCTTTCCGCCCAATACCGCCCCGTCGGCATCAAGGCCGTCATCGCGGCGCTGACCTGCGGCTCCAGGACCGTCCGCAAGGCCGCCTGAAGCCCTTCTGAAAAAGCCCTGCCGCCGGCAGCAGCAGCACACCGTCTTCCGGGCGAAGAACGGTGCGTTTCGTCGCGCGCCGTGGTCAGGGCTGAAATCGGGAAGCATCGGAAAGAACGGGCCGCGACCGCTCAAAACAGGGAGAACTGGCCGTCATCCTTGCCGGCAGGCCTGGCTTTCCCGCCTTGTCCGGCAGCGGCGGAGGAATTGTGCCCCAGGCCGGGGGGAAGCGGCTCCTGAACTTCCGGCCCCGAATGGGCGACCTTGTTGACCCTGTCGGAGACCGCGACCGCCTCGAACAGGCCCTGGTCGGGCGGCCGCATCAGATCGGCGACCTCGGCCGGCCCGTAATTGACGCAATCGAGCCAGCGGCCGAAATCCTTCCGTTCGATCACCACCGGCATGCGGTGGTGGATGCGGGCGAAATCGGGATTGGCGCCGGTGGTCAGAATGCAGCCGGTATCGATCTCGCTGCCATTGGCGCCGATCCAGGTTTCCATCAACCCGCCAAAGGCGACGATCGGCGGATTACCCGCGGCGGGTTTCACCCAATAGGCCTGTTTGGGAGCGCTCTTGTCGGCCGGGCGGTGCCATTCGTAGAAACCCGAAGCCGGCACCAGGGTGCGGCGATGGCGCATCGCGTTGCGGAAGGAAGGTTTTTCGGCGACCGATTCCGAGCGCGCATTGAGGAGCAGGGTGAAGTCGCCCGGCTCCTTGACCCAGGCCGGCACCAGGCCCCAGCGCACGAGGATTGCCTGCCGCCGGCCGGCCGGGCCGTTCGCCACCATCAGGATCGGCTGGGTCGGCGCGATGTTGTAGCGCGGCGGAAACGGCTCGACAGCATCAAGGTCGAACCAGTCGGCAAGGTCCTGCGGGGTCTGGAGGAGCGCAAATCTGCCGCACATGGATTACTCTTCCCTTCCTGCCGGACTTGCCAGCCGCACCATTTTCATAGATGCCAAAGGGATGTCCCGCCCGCAAGCAATCCCGCCGATTATTCCCCGAACCGGAACCTCGCTCTCGGTCGTGCGGGACGGCAAGGTGCTGGTCGTGCTGCGCGGCAAGCAGCCGCATAAGGGGTGCTGGTCCTTTCCCGGCGGTTCGCAGGAAGCGGGCGAGACGCTGGAGGAAGCCGCGCGGCGCGAATTGCTGGAGGAGACGGGGCTGGTTGCGGGAGAACTTTCCTTTCTCGGCCTTGTCGAACGGATCGCCCGCGACGATGCCGGCAGCGTCACCCATCACTACGTCCTGGCGCGCTATCGCTGCGATGCGTTCAGCGGCAACGCGGCGGCCGGCGACGACGCGGTGGACCTGCGCTGGGTGGATGCACGAGAGGCGCGAAGATTGCCCTGCGTGCCGCAACTTGCCGGGATGATCGCCGAATTGCTGGCGGCGGGCGTGGGCGAAGAATAACGCCCGTTCGGCATTCGCCGCACGGCGATGGCCACCGGCCCGCGGATTGGTTTGGCAAGCGGACGGCAAATAGGCTAAAGCGATGGTCATGCAGCACGCTTCCGATTTTCCGCGCCGCCCTGGAACCGCCCTGTGCGCCATCGCGCTTTCGGCCGCCCTGACGCTTGGCGGGATGGGAAATGCCCTGGCCCAGACCGCGCCGCAGCCGGCGGAAACGGAACAGGCGCCGGCCGAGACCCAGCCCAAGACCCTGCCGCCGGCCTATGAGGCGCAGATGCTGCGGCTGTCGGAGGCACTCGGTGCGCTGCATTATCTGCGCAATCTGTGCGGCGCCGACGAGGGCGCGCTGTGGCGCGACGAGATGCAGAAGCTGATCGATGCCGAGCAGCCGGACGAACAGCAGCGCGCGCAGATGATCGCCAGCTTCAATCGCGGCTTTCGCGGCTATGCGGAAATCCATCTCGAATGCAACGAGGCGGCGATCGAGGCGGCCAACAGCTTCCTCGCCCAGGGCACCCGCCTGACGGCGGAAATTCCCAACCGTTACGGGCGTTAACCCTTCCTTCACATATTGGGCAATCGGCCCCTCCCTTCGGCGGCGAAATGTGGCATGGTGCCGACGTCTTGAACCTATCGGCGCGACCGGCATGGAAGAACTGGCACAACTGACGCTCGAGGAGCAGATTCTGCGCGAGAAACAGCTCGTCGCGGAATGCCATTTGCTGGATGCCTGGCAGGCCGGCCTCGAGGACGGCATCGAGCCGGAAATCCTGGCCCGCGCGCTGGTCATCAAGGCGCTCGACCAGTATGCGCGGGTGCGCGGCTATCAGGCTGCCGCCAGGCTGACCCGCGAGATCGGCGGCATGGAAGGCACCGCCGAATTCCTCTCGGGCGAGACGCTTCAATAAACGTCGCACCCTTCCCCATATGATTGCTTGTTTTTGACTTTCCGCCGATTGTGCGTAGCATGATCGCGACCCTTCGGGGTGCTATCGATGCGGAAAGATGAGGGAGCGGGCCTGAAGATGGCGGCGGACGGGGCGCAGAAGCGGAAGGGCGGGCCGGAGCGCATTGCCGGCAAGGCCATGACGGGCGGCGCGGCTTATGCCGCCTATGCGCCCGCGATCCATGCGCTGGTCGTCCTGACGATCATCCCGCTTGCCGCCGCCCTGCTCGCAGCACCGCTTGCCATGCCGCTTGCCATCCCGGCTGCCGCCGGAACGGTGCTGGCGCAAGACGACGCCAAACCGGCCGGTGACGGCGCGCAGCCTACGGCATCCGAGCCCGAGGAAGCCGACGAGGCGATGGAGGGGGCGGAAGGCACCGGCGACGGAGCATCCGGCGATGCAACCGGCAAGACGGCTGCCGAAAGCGACGCGGAACTGCCGGATGTCATCACCGATCCCGAGGAGATTCCCTTCCCGGCGCGCAAGATGCGCGAGCTCATTCTGACCGCCGCGCGCAGCGGCGACATCGAGAAGCTGCGGCCCTATCTGGGCTATGGCGACGATGTCACCATGCTGTCGCTGGCGGGCTATGACGACGACCCGATCGCCTTTCTGCGTTCGCTTTCCGGCGATCCCGAGGGACATGAAATCCTAGCCATCATCACCGAAATCCTGGAAGTGCCGCCGGTGAGGGTCGAGTCCGGCACAGGCGACGTCCTGTATGTCTGGCCGTATTTCTACAGCTATCCCTTCGACCGGCTGACGCCCGAGCAGCGGGTGCAGATGTTCCGCATCATCACCCATGGCGACTACGAGGAAATGACCCAGTTCGGCAGCTATATCTTCTATCGGCTGGGAATCACGCCCGAGGGCCGCTGGCGCTTTTTCGTCGCCGGCGATTGAGCGCCGCACGGACATCGGCGGCCCGTGAAAACGGTTGCGCGGCAGGCGCGCTGCGCTATGTAGGCGCATGAGCGAGATTTACTGCACCGAACTGACCTGCCGCGGGCTTTTGCGCCTGGCCGGCGAGGATGCGCGCGGCTTTCTCAACGGGCTGGTGACGTGCGACATCGACAAGCTCGATGCCGGCGACGTGGCGTTCGGCGCGCTGCTTTCACCGCAGGGAAAGATCCTGTTCGACTTCTTCGTCATCGCCTCGCTCAACGGGTTCATCCTGGATGTCGACCGGTCGATGCTGGACGATCTCGCCCGGCGTCTCACCTTCTACAGATTGCGCGCCAAGGTCGATATCGAACCGATGGATGAGCGCACCCATGTCTTTACCCTGTGGAGCAAGGAGGCCGGACCGGATGCGGTCGTCGCCGATGGCGTCGTCGCCCGGGACCCGCGGCTTGGCGCCATGGGGCTCCGCGCCTATGTCCGACGCATGCCGCCCGACACGAAGCCGGCCACCTGCGATCAGTGGCGTCAGCATCGTATCGCGCTGGGCATGCCCTCGGGCGGCCGCGATTTCATCTATGGCGATGCCTTTCCCCATGATGCGCTGATGGACCAGTTCAACGGCGTCGATTTCAAGAAGGGCTGCTTTGTCGGTCAGGAAGTCGTCTCGCGGGTGCAGCACCGCAAGTCGGCGCGCAAGCGCGTCATCATGGTGGCGGCCGACCGGCCGCTGCCGGCAAGCGGCGCCGAAATCCTGGTCGATGGCAGGGCCGTGGGCGAACTGACCAGCGTTTCGGGCTCGAGCGGCCTTGCGATGGTCCGCCTCGACCGGGCAGCGCCCCATGCGCAGGGCGCGGCCGCCAGCGCGGGCGCGCTTCCGGTCAGGCTCGCGATCCAGCCATGGTGTCATTTTGACTGGCCGCGGGAAGGCTGAGGCCGGCGCCCGGGCGCGCGTCTGGCAGCGCATGCTGTCGGGCCGGCGGCTCGACCTGCTGGCGCCCTCGCCGCTCGACGTCGAGATCGAGGACATCGCCCAGGGCCTGGCGCGGGTTGCCCGCTGGAACGGCCAGACCGAGGGCCGGCATGCCTTCAGCGTCGCGCAGCATTCGCTGCTGGTGCTCGACATCCTGTTGCGGAGGAAACCCGATGCCCCGCCCGGCGAACAGTTGGCGGCGCTGCTGCATGACGCGCCGGAATATGTGATCGGCGACATGATCTCGCCGTTCAAGGCGGTTGTCGGTGGCGACTACAAGGCGGTGGAACAGCGCCTGCTGGCGGCGGTCCACCTGCGCTTCGGCCTGCCGGCGGAAATCCCCGCGCGGCTCAAATCCGACATCAAGAGGGCCGATGCCATCGCCGCCTATTATGAAGCGCGGCTGCTTGCCGGGTTCGGCGAGACGGAAGCGCTGACGTTTTTCGGCCGGCCGCAAGGCGTTTCGCCGGACGGATTGCCGCTTTCGCCGTGGCCGGCGGAGCAGGCGCAGAAGAATTTCCTCAAGCGCTTCCGGCTGATCGAGCAGGCACTGGCGCTGAGGGTGGGCAGGCCCGGCAGCGGGAAGCCCCGATGACCGGGCCGGAGCGCATCGAGATCGGCCTCAACGCGGCGATCATGGCGATCGCGGAGAACGCGCCGGCCATCCTGCGCATTCCGGCGGGAAGCGGGGCGGCACACGACGCACTGCCCTTCGGGCCTTTCGACCCGGCAAGCCACCGCACCATGGAACGGGGCCTGCGGCAATGGGTGGAGGAACAGACCGGGCTCAGGCTCGGCTATGTCGAACAGCTCTACACGTTCGGCGATCGCGGCCGCCATCGCGAGGATGGCGACCGCCAGCAGCGCCAGGAGCCCCATGTGGTGTCGGTCGGCTATCTGGCCCTGACGCTGCCGGGCGACGAGCATGCCGCAAGGCTCAGACAGTCGGGCGCGAGCTGGAAGAACTGCTATCAGTTCCTGCCCTGGGAAGACTGGCGCGACGGCCGGCCGGGGCTGATCGACGAGGTGATCCTGCCCCGCCTTGCGGACTGGGCCGCCCGCGGCGGCAGCCGGGGTGGCGCGGCAAGCGCGGCCTCCCTGCGGCAGGCAAATGAGAACCGCATCCGGCTTGCCTTCGGCCTCGACGGCGTGCCGTGGGACGAGGAACGGGTGCTTGAGCGCTACGAACTGATCTATTCCGCCGGGTTGGTCGGCGAAGCGGTTGCCGATGGCCGGATCGGCGCCGTTACCGGCAGCCAGCCGCTCGGCGTGCAGATGATGCACGATCACCGGCGCATTCTGGCAACCGCCCTGTCCCGGCTGCGCGCCAAGCTCAAATACCGACCGGTGATCTTCGAACTGATGGTCGAGGAGTTCACCCTGCTGCAATTGCAGCAGACCGCCGAGAGCATTATGGGCCGCAAGGTGCACAAGCAGAATTTTCGCCGCCTGGTCGAAACCAACAAGCTGGTCGAGCCGACCGGCAAGACCTCGACGGCGACGGGTGGCCGGCCGGCGGCGCTGTTCAAGTTCCGCCGCGAGGTGATCGCCGAGCGCCAGGCGCCGGGGCTACGGCTCGGCCGGGGCTAGTCACCCGAATCCAAAGTTCGTCTCATTTGACAGCACTCTCATAACGAACTTCGGCTTCAATAGGGTGACTAGCAAATTTATGATTCTAGTGTGGTTTTTGAATTTGAAATACGCTTCGAAGTCTGCCGCCGGAATGATGCGTATTTCAAATTCACCACACTAGGCTGTATCGACATTCAGGTTTCGGGCGCGGCGCTACCGGATAACGATATCCAGCCCCAGATCGAGGGTGGGAGCGGCCATGGTGATCTTGGAGGTCGAGATATAATCGACGCCGGTCTCGGCGATCGCTGCAACCGTGTCGATGTTCACATTGCCGGACGCTTCGAGCTTTACCGTTCCGCCATTGTCCCTGCGGTTGAGCGTCACCGCCTCGGCGAGCTGGCCGTTGGTCATATTGTCGAGCAGGACGACATCGGGCCGGGCAGCCAGCGCCTCGGCGAACTGCTTCAGCGTATCGACCTCGACCTCGATCCGGACCAGATGGCCGGCATAGGCCCGGGCCCGCTCAATGGCAAGCGCGACGCCGCCCGCCACCGCGATGTGGTTGTCCTTGATCAGCACCGCATCGTCGAGGCCGAAGCGGTGGTTCGATCCGCCGCCGCATTTGACGGCGTATTTGTCGAAGGCGCGATGGCCGGGAATGGTCTTGCGGGTACAACAGACCCTCGCCGCCGTATGGGCGATGTGCTGCTGGAACCGCGCCGTGTAGGTGGCAATGCCCGACATGCGCATCAGATAGTTGAGCGCAACCCGCTCGGCGGCAAGAATGGCGCGCGCATTGCCCTCGATCGTCGCCACTTTCTGTTTCACCCGGAGGGTTTCGCCATCGGCCGCCAGCCGCTTGAATTTCAATGCGGGATCGATGGCGCGAAAGGCGGCTTCCGCCAGATCGAGGCCGGAGAGGATGCCGGCTTCACGGGTGGCGAGCACGGCCTTCGCCCTGGCGCTGGCGGGGATCGTCGCGTTGGAGGTGATGTCGCCGGCACGGCCCAGATCCTCGAGCAGGGCGGCGCGAACGGCTTCCTCGACCAGTACCGGCGAGAGATGCGGCGGCAGGATTTCCGGCTGTTTCTTGCGGGCCATGCGACGCTCCTATTCGGCCGGTTCGCCAGCGGGCGCGCGGCCGGTTATCTCGGCGATCCGGCGGTCCGCATCGGCCAGTTCGATGAAGGTGCGGCGATGCCATTCCTCGCGCTGCCCGGGAAAATCGGAACGGAAATGGCCGCCCCGGCTCTCCTCGCGATTGTGGGCGGCAACGGCCATCAGCTTCGCCGTCGCAAGCGTGTTGGCAAAGCGCAGCGTGCGGTTCTCCCGGCTCAGGGCGTCGAGTTCGCGGATCGCCGCGCGCAGGCCCTCGCCATCGCGGATCACGCCGACCCGGGTGCTCATGAGATGGCGCAGGCGCTTCATCGCCGCATCGTCGTCGATGACGCCGGCGTCGGGGTTGGGGGCCGGCTTGTCCTTCCAGGGATTGGTCCTGGCATCGGGCAGCAGGCCGGAAATGTCCTCGGCGATGCGGGCGGCGAACACCACCGCTTCGAGCAGGGAATTGGAGGCAAGGCGGTTGGCGCCATGGGCGCCGGTCGAGGTCACCTCGCCGCAGGCCCAGAGCCCGTCGATCGTCGAGCGGCCATCGGCGTCGGTCAGGATGCCGCCCATGAAATAGTGGGCGGCCGGAATGACGGGAATCATCTCCTTTTCGGGATCGATGCCGGCCTGTTTGCAATAGCCGTAGACGGTGGGAAATTCCTCGCTGAAATGGCTGCCGACGGCGGAGCGGCAATCGAGGAAGGCGCCGCGACCCGCCATCACCTCGGCATAGATGCCGCGGGCGACAATATCGCGCGGGGCGAGTTCGCCCGCCGGATCGATGTCGAGCATGAAGCGGTGACCGCTCGAATTGTGCAGCGTGCAGCCCTCGCCGCGCAGGGCTTCGGTCGCGAGCGGCGCCGGATCCTTGCCGACATTGATGGCGGTGGGATGGAACTGGACGAATTCGGGATCGCCGATCACCGCGCCGGCGCGCGCCGCCATGCCGATGCCGCCGCCGCGCGCTTCCGCCGGATTGGTCGTCACCTCGTAGAGATGGCCGATGCCGCCCGCCGCCATCACCACGGCGCGGGCCGGAAACAGGACGCGCTTCGGCGAACGGCCGCCCTCGGGCCGGGCGATCAGGCCGGTGATGCGGCGGTCGTCGACGGTGAGTTCCTCGGCGACATAGCCTTCCATCAGGCGGATCGAGGCGGTCTTGCGTACCGCGGCGACCAGCGCCTCCATGATCGCGCGGCCCGCCATGTCGCCCTTGACGCGGACGACGCGGTTTTCTGAATGCGCCGCCTCGCGGGAGGTCTGCAACCGGCCCTCGAGGTCACGGTCGAAGGGAACACCGAATTCGAGCAGGTCGTGGATGCGATCGGCGGCTTCCGAGACCATCAGCCGGGCAATCTTTTCATCGACCGTGCCGGCACCGGCGGCGATCGTGTCGGCGAGGTGTTTTTCGATCGTATCGCCGGGCGAGACGGCAGCGGCGATGCCGGCCTGCGCCCAGGCGGACGAGGCGCCGGTGCCGATCGGCGCGGCGGCGACCACGGTGACCGGCCGCGGCGCGAGCTTCAGCGCGCAGAACAGGCCGGCCAGCCCGCCGCCAACGATCACCACGTCGTCGACGCCGGTCCATGAAATGGGTGGGAAAAGGTCAGCCTGCTTGTCCATAAGCGATCAGAAGAGCTCCTCGCCGGTCCGGCGCTGGGAATCGGGAAAATCCCGGTAGAGCGCGAACTTAACACTGGCGATCTTCGAATTCACGGCGAAATGGCGCTGTTCGGTGTCGCCCGAGCGGCGCGCGGCGAGAGAGAAGGCGGCATCGAGCTGCGCCAGATCCTCGACCTCGATCATCATGTGCCAATCGCCCAGCTCCGCCGGCCCCAGGCCCAGCTTGCGGCGCATGAGCCGCCAGCCGGCAATCTTCCCCTCGCCTGCGAGATGCTGCATGAACGCTTCAAAATCAGCGGCAAATTCCAGGTCGTTCGCCCCCGGCTTGAGCGTGAAGAAACCCTGGTAGATATCCATCGCGTCGCCCCGCCGGACCGGTCAGTTCGGCTTCAGATTGATCATCCGCTCGACGGCAAGGCGGGCGGGCTCCATCAGATGCGGTTCGATCGTCACCTCTTCCTTCATGTAGACGAGGCTTTCGAGGATTTTCGGCAGAGTGATGCGCTTCATGTGCGGGCACAGATTGCACGGCTTGATGAACTCGACACCCCTGGCTTCCTTCTCGATGTTGGAGGCCATCGAGCATTCGGTGACCAGCAGCACTTTCGAACCCGCCTGGCGGCCCTTGGCATATTCGATCATGCCCGCCGTCGAGCCGGTATAGTCGGCGACCTCGACAACGGAGGGATGGCATTCGGGATGGGCGATGATCTGGATCGCCGGATCGGCCTTCCTGTATTCGAGCAGTTCGTCGGCGGTGAAACGCTCATGAACCTCGCAATGGCCCTTCCAGGTCAGAATCTTCTTCTTCGTCTGCCTGGCGACGTTGCGGGCGAGATATTCATCGGGAATGCAGAGGACGGTATCGGAATCCAATGATTCAACCACCCGCACCACGTTGGACGAGGTGCAGCAGATATCGGTCTCGGCCTTCACCTCGGCCGAGGTGTTGACGTAAGTGACGACGGGAACGCCGGGATGGGCCTCGCGCAGCAGGCGGACATCGGCGCCGGTAATCGATTCCGACAGCGAGCATCCCGCCTTCATGTCGGGGATCAGCACGGTCTTGTGCGGATTGAGCAGTTTGGAGGTTTCGGCCATGAAGTGGACGCCGCACTGGATGATGACTTCCTCATCGACCAGCGTCGCCTCGCGGGCAAGCTGCAGGGAATCGCCCGTAATGTCGGAAATGCAATGATAGATTTCCGGCGTCTGGTAGTTATGCGCCAGAATGACCGCATCGCGCTCCTTCTTGAGCCGGTTGATCCAATAGACATAGGGCGCGTGGACCGGCCATTCGATTTCGGGAATGTGATGCTTCACGCGCTCATAGAGCGGCGCGGTCGCCTTCTCGATCGCCCTGGTAAAGGTGAGATCGGGCATGTCGACCGGGCCGAAGCGCTCGAGCGCGCTCTTTGCCGGGGCGCTTTTGCCGGCTTCATGCCTGACTGCGCTTGCTGCGGTTTCGGTTGCCGTGGCCATTGCCGATCTCCTGACCTTTCGCGGCGGACCCGATCTCCCCGGCTGGAGGGAAACGGCCCGCCCTTTTCATTCCACTCTTTCGACCGTCAATTATGCTCAAAGTGAGTATAATATAGGTGAAAAAACAAGCCTGCGAACAGGCACTGTCTATGTAGGAAATTTTGATGGCCAATACAAGGCGATCGGAACGCAATTGATCATTTGCCATCCCTTCTGTCGTCGCTCACGGCGCGGCCACCGGTTTTTTGCCTGGAACGGCTTCCCTGCCGGTCAGGTTTTGCACGATGCGCGCCGTTTCCGCAGTCAGCGAAGCAAGCTCCCGGGTATATCGGCGCGTTCCCGAGACACAGACGCACAGCCGCTCGGCGAGGCGTTTCTGGGTCAGCGGGACGAAGGCGATCTGGCCCGCCAGCGCGCGCTTGCGGATATCGAACCAGGTCAGGAAGCTGACGCACTCACCCCGCGCCACAAGCTCGCGGATCAGTTCGAGCGAATTGGTGACCGCGACGAGATCAACCCGCCGGCGCTGCTTCAGAATTTCGGCATAGAGGCGGGTGTGAAGCGACAGGTTCTTGTCGGGAAGGCAGATCGGCCATTGCAGGCACGCCGATATCGGGATCTCGGCCTCGGCGATCTCGACCAGGCCGGGCGCATGGATCATCCCGATCCGGCAGGGATGCTCGGAGACCAGCCGCACGGTCTGGCTCTGCTGGGCGTTGAAGGCAATGACCAGATCGAGCTGGTCGTCCTGCAGATCCTGCAGCAATGCCTCGGTACCGCCGAACTTGGCTTCGATGCGGTGGGCCAACCCGTTCGAACGGGCATGGGCAAAGAGCTCCGGCATCAGGTTGTCGGCGAAACACTCCATCGCGCCCACGCGCAGAACGCTCTCCGCATCGTGATGGGCACGGGCCAGTTCGGCCCGAAGCCGGTTTCCGTCGTCGAGCCATTTTTCCGCCTGCCTGAGGAGCGTGCGGCCCTGTTCGGTGAGCTCGACGCCGGTCACCCGCCGGACGAGAAGGCTGACGCCAAGATCGGCTTCGAGGATCTGCATCTGCCGGCTGAGGGCCGATGACGAAATATTGAGCTTCTCCGCCGCGCCCCGGATGGATTGTTCGCGGGCGATTTCGATGAAAGAATAAATCTCTCTCGAAAACTCCGGCACTTTCGACCTCGCTGCTCTCTTTGCGCTAAAAATTAGCGCATATAGCACGAATGTTTCAAATTTTTTTGCGCTGGTCCGACCGGTATCCTTCTCCATCCAGTTCTCAGAACAAGGAGAGAGGCCATGGAGAAGGATATCGAACACCTGCGCGAGACGATCCGCATCGCCCATCGGAGCCGGGAAGAGGGCAACCACCCCTTCGGCGCGACGCTGGTCGGCCCGGACGGCAAAATCCTGCTGAGCAGCGGCAATACCTATGAGGCCGACAAGGGCGTCGGCCATGCGGAGATGAACGTCGCGCGCGAAGCCAGCCGGCTCTACACGCCGGAATTTCTCGAGCAGTGCACGCTCTATACCTCGGTCGAGCCCTGCTGCATGTGCGCCGGCGCCTGTTACTGGGCCGGCATCGGCACCGTGGTCTACGGAATGACCGAAAAGCGCCTTGCCGTCCTGACCGGCGACAACCCCGAGAACCTGACGCTCGATCTTCCCTGCGAAACTGTCTTCGCAGCCGGGCAGCGCCGCGTCGAAACCCGCGGGCCCTTCGCCGAACTCGAGGAAGTCGTTGCCGAGGGGCATCGCGGTTTCTGGAAATAGTGCCAGCCTGGCATCCAAACAGGGAGAGAGAAATGACCGATATTGCCGAGACCCGGGCGCAGCCCGTGCACGGTGTCGACGAGGTTCTGCCGACAGCGCAGATGCTGATCCTCGCGCTGCAGCATGTGCTTGTGATGTATTCCGGCGCGATCGCCGTGCCTTTCATCATCGGCGCGGCACTGAACCTCAGCCACGATCAGATCACCTATCTGATCCAGGCCGACCTGATCACCTGCGGCATCGCCACGCTGATCCAGACCGTCGGGTTCTGGCGCTTCGGCATCCGGCTGCCGCTGATGCAGGGGCTGACCTTTGCCTCGATCTCGCCGGTGATCGCCATCGCCAGCGATCCGACGCTGTCCGCCGCCGGTCCGACGGCCGGGTTGCAGGCGGTCTATGGCGCGGTGATCGTGTCGGGGCTGGTCGCCATCGCGGTGGCGCCGGCAGGACGCTTCATCGTTCGCCTGTTCCCGCCCGTGGTCGTCGGCTCGGTGCTGGCGGTGATCGGGCTCAGCCTTCTGCCCGTCGCCATCACCTATGCGGCGGGCGGCTATGTTCCGGATGCCGGCGCACCGAAATATGTGGCCATCGCCTTTGCGGTGCTTGCCGTCGTCATCCTGCTGAATGTCTTCGGCAGGGGGTTCATCCGCAATGTCGCGATCTTTGTCGGCATCCTTTTCGGTATCGCAATGTCGGGCATGATGGGGTTGCTCGACTTCAGCAATGTCGGGTCGGACCGCATCGTCTCGGTCGTCACGCCCTTCTACTTCGGCGCGCCGACCTTCCACGTCATCCCGATCCTGAGCATGGTGCTGGTGATCGCGATCACCTGGGTCGAGTCGGTCGGGGATGCCATCGTCGTGGGCGAGATGGTGGACCGCAAGCCGACCTCGCGCAACATCTCCGATCTCATCCGCGCCGACGGCCTGTCGACGGTGATCGGCGGCGTGATGAACTCCTTCCAGTACACCGCCTTTTCCGAAAACGTCGCCCTGGTCAGCATCACCCGTGTGCGCAGCCGCTGGGTCGTGGCGCTTGCCGGCATCTTCCTGTTGATCCTCGGCCTGTCCCCCACCCTTGCCGGGATCGCCGCGGGCATTCCCAAGGCGGTGATCGGCGGCGCGGGCTTCATGATGTTCGGCACGCTGGTCGTGGTCGGCATCAAGACCCTGCGCCGGGTGGATTTCGACGGCGACTTCCGCAACTTCATCATCGTCGGCCTCAGCGTCGCCATGGCCATGATCGCGATCATCAAGCCCGACTTCTTCGCCTTCATGCCGGACTGGGCGCAGGTCATCTTCAAGTCGCCGGTCATCATGGGCGCCATTGCGGCGATCTTCCTGAACCTGATCCTCCATGGCCTGCATGAAGGGCTGGGCGAAGAAGCCTGATCGTTGCGGATGCCGCGGGAAGCCCTGCGGCATCCAGCCTCCCGCACGCCCCCTGCGGGTGGATCGCCGCCGCTCAGCGCAGGTCGAGACAGGAGCGGCGGCGCACCGGCAGAACCAGAAGCGCGCCGGAAGCATAGACATCGCCGACCCAGCCGGGCGTATCGGCGGTCAGCCGCGCCGCCCTGCCCTGCCAGGTCACGATGCTGACATGCGGCGGCAATTCGACGCTAGACCGGCCGCCGGGATAGAGCGCCAGCACCGCATCAGCCGGCTCGAACAGCCAGGTGATCGCCAGCACCAGAACCAGCCAGAGCGCCAGAAGCCCGGCGCTGACGCCGACAAACCGGGCGATGCCGCGAGCCCCACCCAGCGCTCTAGTAGTCGTAGACATGTTCCAGCCTCGCCGATCGCGCCGCGAGCGTGCGTATCGTGTCGGCCAGATCGACTACCTTGACATCGATCAGGTGGCGATAGCCGCCGAAGCCGTCGCGCCCGACCGTGGTGATCAGCCGCTCGCCATCGGCAAGCGCAACCGCGTCCCTGTCGGACAGCGCGGTCAGCATGATGTCGTCATTGCCGGCGATCTCTTCCATATTGCCGCCGGCCTCGGCGATGCGGGCGACAATCCGCGTGAAGGCGCGGTAGCGCGGCGTTTCGATCTCGACGTGGTCGGGCGTCACATCGATGATCTCGACATCCTCCATCGCCGCCAGTTCGGAGGGCAGCATGCCGGTGACGATCGAGCGTATGCGCAATTGCGCGCCACCGGTCGCCGCGTCGACGGCAGTCGCAATCGCCCTTGCATAGGCGGCCTTGGCCTTCCATTCGCCGCCGAGCGCGAGCCGCCGCTCCCAGCCGCGCACCGGCATGGTCAGCGGCTCGGCCCAGAGCCGGGCGACAGCGGCATCGAAGTCGTATTTGTACCACGGCGTCTGTTCGAGGAAGCGGCCGTAATCCGCCGCCATTTCGGCGGCATCGACGTCCTGCGGCGACTTTTCGCTGCCGCGCAGTGCGGCGGAAAGGCGGCCCAGCATCTCCTCATAAAGCGCCTTCATGGCCATTTCGAAGGTAAAGCTGACGCCGATCGTGTGCATCGTGGCGCGGGTGTCGAAATCGCCGCCGCCATGGCTGCCGGCGACGCGGTTGAGCGCGCAGGCCGCCTGCCAGAAACCGGCAATGGAAGAGGCGTAGCCGAAGCGGTGCTCATCGCCGGTCCTAAGTGTTTCGGCGAGACCCTGATAGGCATAGACGATGTGCCATTCGGGATAGGTCATGTAGCTGTTGGCCTCGGCGCGGCGGAATTCAAGATCGGCGATCTTGGGTTCGTAGCTCTCGCCGTTTCCGTCTGCCGAACAGAACAGTTCCACGTAGCCCACCGGCGCCAGCAGCAGGACGACGACCAGCAGCAGCGCCAGAACGATGCGTTTGAGACTGCGCCGGATGCGGCCCATGGCGGCGGCCTTCTAATGCGTACCGGCTGGGCGCGGTCCGTCATCCAGCAGGAAGGCGGAGAGAACCGCGAAGCCGCCGAGCAGGATATGCGGCAGGTTGGCGAAGATCTTGAAGGTGAAGTCGAGATCCTGGACGCCGTAATTGATGATGCCGAGATCGAGATAGCCGGAGCCGGTAATGAGGCCCAACACCCCGTCGGCAAGGTAGAGAATGCCGAAATACTTCAAGAAGGCGCGCGCCGCATTGTGCGACATCAGCGCTGCCGTCAGCGCCCACAGCGCGGAAAACAGGTGCAGCAGGTCGTCATAGATGTCGAGGGCGAAAATGCCGAAGGAGCGGCCCTGATCGTCGGTCAGGCCGGGCACGTAGTTGAGCGCGGCGGCGCCCAGCAGCGCCACGAAATAGCACAGCGCGATCTTTCTGAGCAGGGTCATGTCGTGCTCCCCGGCGGGTTTGGACTTGTGGATTTCAATTCAGGGGCGATTCGGCCTGAAGCCGTCAAAGCCCGGCGAAATAGCGATCCCACATCAGGTTGGTGAAGACAAGGCCGGGATCGATCTCGCGCTTCCTGGCGGCAAATTGCGGCGAACGCGGATAGGTGCGCAGGAACTGCCGGTCGGTGGCGTGCAGCCGGTAGGGCAGATAATAGGCGCCGCCGAGATCGATGACGCGCTCGATCAGCGCCGAGGTCATGCGCGCCATGTCGGCTTCGCCGCGCAGGGTCATTTCCTGGGAAAACAGCATGACGGCGGCGATGCGCGGCGTCGTCGCATAGGCAAGCCAGCTCTCCCGGTCGGTATCGACGAAGCGCAGCGTGATGTTGAGCAATTCCTGATAGGAAGACGGGATCACCTCCCGGCAGGCGGTGACGAAATCGGCGAAACGCTCCGGCGGGACGAAATATTCGTGCAGAATGTCGGTGCGGGTCGGGTCGCGGTCGTCGAGGGTGACGACCGGCTCGTTGATCAGGCTGTTGCGGGTGACCGTGCCGCCGCCGATCGCCGGCGAGACGGCGGTCTCCATATACCAGCGGGCGCGCTTGACCCGGTCGGAACCCGGCTGGGCGCGGAAGATCGGCCGGGCGGCCTTCGACAGGAAGCCCGAGCCCGAAGCCGCCGGCAGGTCGCTCTGGTCCTGCGCCGGCTTGTAGGTGATCAGCAGGCCGTCTTCAAAGAAGCCGTCAATCGTGATGTCGAGGCGGCCATAGGCCATTTCGATTGCCGGGTCGCTGTTGATCGCCTCGATGAAACGGGTGCCGAGATCGGCGCCCTTGAGAGGGGTATAGGTCGGCTCGAGGCGGCGGTTTTCCGCCATCTCCATTTCGAGATCGATGATCGCGCCGGTCATGCCATAGCCGCCCATGGTCATGTTGAAGAGGTCGGCATTCTCGGACCGCGAACAGGTGACCACGTCACCGTCGGCCGTCATCAGGCGGAGGGAACGCACGGTGGAGCCGAAGGCGCTGTGCGGCACCGGCCAGCCATGGGCGTTGACGCAGAACGTGCTGGCGACGCCGAAATCATTGTTCGACTGCATGACCTTGGGCGAGAAGCCGATCGGATCGAGATTGGCGATGACGTCGGCCCAGCGGATGCCGGCGGAAACGCGACAGATGCCGTTCGCGGTATCGGGTTCGAGGAAGTTCTGGTCGAGCGTCAGGGCGGTGGCGTTCCGCGCCAGGCTCTGGCCGCCCATGGAATGGCGGGCGGCATGGACGACGAACGGACGGCCTTCGGATTTCGCCTCGGCCAGTTCCCTGCGGAACAGGGCGATCAGCGCGTCATCGGCCTTTTCGGTGATCGTGATGTGCCTGGCGACCGGCGTCGGGTTGAGCGCGCTGGCATCGTCGAGCAGGGTGGCGCCGTCCGGTGCCGCCACCTGCGGCGGCCATGCCCTGCCCCTGGGAATATCCTCGCGAAGCAATTTCGCGGTTGCCAGGCCGCCGGCAACGGCACCGCCGCCCACCAGCAAGGTGCGCCGTGTCATCGGTTTCATGAGCGATCCCTCTTGTCGCGAACTCAATTGTGCGGGAACCTGCGCTACTATCGATTAACATCCCGATAAGTGTCAAAAAACACACCGCAAGGCCGGGCGGCAACAGGATATCATGCTGAAACTTCTGAAGAGACTGGTCCTGCTGCTGGTTGCTCTCATCGTTCTGGTGCCGGCCGCCTTCTGGGGCTGGGCGCAGTGGCGCGAGCGCCTGCCGGTGGAAGCGCTGATGCCGCAAAACGGCATGCTGATCGCCACCGGCGAAGGCCGCATGCATGTGAGCCTGTGGGGCCCCGAGGGCGGAACGCCGGTCGTCATGACCCATGGCATGGCGGCCTGGGGCGGGCTGTGGGGGCCGACGGCGGAAGCGCTTGCCGGGCGGGGCTACCGGGTGATCGCCGTCGATCTGCCGCCGTTCGGGTTTTCAGATCGCCAGGATGGCGACTATTCGCGCATCAGACAGGCCAGGCGGATCAATGCGCTCGCGGCGGCGATGAACCTTCGCAACTATCTGATGGTCGGCCATTCCTATGGCGGCGGGGTGGCGCTGGAAGCAGCCCTCGGCGATGCGGCGGGCGAAAGGAGGCTTGCCGGTCTCGTGCTCGTCTGCGCGGTGGTCAATCTGCTGGCGGAGGGCGAAAGCGAAGCGCCGAAAGCCGCCCCCGCCCTGCTGACGGTGCCGATCGTCTCCGACGCGCTGGTTGCCGGCACGATCGGCAATCCGCTGCTCACGGCGACGCTTGCCAGGCGGTTCATGCATCGCAAGGAGGGGTTGACGGCGCGGGATGTCGAAATCCTGCAGCGGCCGATGGCACGGCGCGGCAACGGCAAGGCGATGCTCGCATGGCTCACGCAATTCCTTGCCGAGGACGATGCGCCGCTGTCGCGCCATGCCGAGAAGGTGCGCCAACTCGCCGTTCCCGTCTCGCTGGTCTGGGGCGAGGAGGATATGGTGACGCCGATCGCCGGCGGCGAGGCGCTGGCCGCCGAGATCAACCCACGGGCATTCTTCCGACTGAAGGGGATCGGCCATATGCCGCAACTGGAAGACCGAGACGGGTTCGCCGGCGTTCTGCTCGATGCGCTCGATGCCCTGCCCGGCCATGATGGCGGGCCATCGGAGGGTGTCGGCGAATTGCGCGGAACGCATGATGCCGCGCCGCAATGAGAAAGCCATGCCGCTGCGGGCCGCAATTTCCGGCCAGTGCCCGCGCGGCTATTCCCGCCACGCAAAGCTGGCATCAATAATGTTGGCTTGACCCAGGGAAAGGCCGCACGCAAAGATCGGCGCAACCGATCGAACGCATTTCCATCCCGAAAGCCAGCCTGCCATGTCCAATGCCTCCCCGTCCGCGCCCGCACCGCGCCCTGCAACCGGCCATGCCATTCCCTGGCCGATCGTCCTCTGCGGCTGCCTCATCGCCATGCTGACCTTCGGGCCGCGCTCGGCGATGGGCTTCTATCAGTTGCCGGTGATCGAAATGCGCGGCTGGGACCGCACCACCTTTGGCCTGGCGATCGCCATCCAGAATCTGTTCTGGGGCGCGGGACAGCCGGTCTTCGGCGCGATTTCCGACAAGTTCGGTACCTGGCGGGTGCTGGCGCTCGGCGCGGTGATCTATGCGGCCGGGCTCTATCTGATGTCGGTCGCCGACGCGCCGTGGCTGTTGCATCTTTCGGCCGGCGTGATGATCGGGCTCGGGGTAGCCGCCGGTTCGTTTTCCATCGTCATGGCGGCCTTCGCGCGCAATGTGTCGCCGGAACACCGCACCACCGTGTTCGGCATCGGCACGGCGGCGGGCTCCGCCGGCATGGCCTTCTTCTCGCCGCTTACCGTCGCGCTGATCGCCAGCTACGGCTGGCAGGATTCGCTCGTCTACATGGCGGCGCTGATGCTGCTGATCCCGCTATTGGCGCTGCCGCTTGTGGGCAATGCCGGCACCAGCCAGGTCTCTGCGCGGGAGATGGAACAGACCGTCGGCGAGGCCCTGCGCGAGGCGCTGGGCCATCAAAGCTACCGGCTGCTGGTGGCGGGCTTCTTCGTCTGCGGCTTCCAGGTCGCGTTCATCACCGCGCATTTTCCCGCCTATCTGCAGGATATCGGCATCGATGCCTATTGGGCCGGCATCGCCCTGCTGCTGATCGGCGGCTTCAACATAATCGGCTCGCTCGGCTCCGGCGTGTTGTCGAAGCGGCGCCACATGCCGCACATGCTGGCGCTGATCTATGTTGCCCGGTCGATCGCGGTCACGGCGTTCCTTTTGCTGCCGCAGACCCCGGCAAGCGTCGTCGTCTTCGCGGCAGTCATGGGCATTTTGTGGCTCTCCACCGTGCCGCCGACCAATGCGCTGGTCGCCGTCATGTTCGGCACGCGCTATCTCGGCATGCTGGGCGGGATCGTGTTCCTGTCGCACCAGGTCGGCTCGTTTCTGGGTGTCTGGCTCGGCGGCTATCTGTTCGATCTATATGGCACGTTCGACCCCGTATGGTGGCTCGGCGTGGCGCTCGGCCTGTTCGCGGCGATCGTCCACTGGCCGATCCGCCAGGCGCCGGTCGAACGCCTGGCGGCGGCCTAGTGTGGTGAATTTGAAATACGCATCATTCCGGCGGCAGACTTCGAAGCGTATTTCAAATTCAAAAACCACACTAGAATCATAAATTT
>JAGRLT010000148.1 GCA_020441665.1 Nitratireductor sp. | reverse complement strand
GAGCCGGGCGAAACCATCTGGCAGGTGGCAAAGCGCGAGGGCACACGCATTCCCCATCTTTGCTATCTCGACAAGCCGGGCTACCGCGCCGACGGCAATTGCCGCGCCTGCATGGTGGAGATCGAGGGCGAGCGGGTGCTGGCCGCCTCCTGCCAGCGCAAGCCCGCCGACGGCATGGTGGTGAAGACCGATACCGAACGCGCCGACAAGTCGCGCCGCATGGTGTTCGAACTGCTCGCTTCCGACATGGGCGCGCCGGCCGACACGCCGGACAACCAGTCCGCTTTCTGGGACTGGGCTGCGACCTGGGGCATCGAGGGCAGCGACCGGCTCGACTCGAAATTCGACGGGAATGGAATCTCTCCCTCCGTGGCAGAGCAAGCTTCCGCGACGAGCGGAAGCGCCAGCTCGCGAACGGGCGCAGGGGCGGACGCCCCGGCGAAGGCATATCAAGACATTTCCAACCCCGCCATCGCCGTCAATCTCGATGCCTGCATTGCCTGTGGCCTCTGCGTACGCGCCTGCCGCGAGGTCCAGGTCAACGATGTGATCGGCATGGGCCATCGCGGCAGCCATGCGGCGCCGGTCTTCGATCTTGCCGACCCGATGGGCAATTCCACCTGTGTTACCTGCGGCGAGTGCGTTCAGGCCTGCCCGACCGGCGCGCTGTATGAAAAGAGCCTGCTCGATGACGCAAACCGCAGCCGCGCCGTCGCCGGTTTCGACAAGACCGTCAACACGGTCTGTCCCTATTGCGGCGTCGGCTGCCAGATCGAGGTCAACGTCAAGGACGGCAGGATCGTCCAGGTCGATGGCCGCGACGGCCCGGCCAATGAAAACCGGCTCTGCGTCAAGGGCCGCTTCGGCTTCGACTATGTCGCCCACCCCGACCGGCTGACGGTGCCGCTAATCCGCCGCGCCGACGCGCCGAAGAAATGGGACGCGAAGCTGGATCGCTCCAACATGATGGAGGTCTTCCGCGAGGCGACCTGGGAAGAGGCGCTGGCAATGGCCGCCGGGGGCCTGAAACAGGTCCATGCCGAGAACGGCCCGAAATCGATTGCCGGTTTCGGCTCGGCCAAATGCTCCAATGAGGAAGCCTATCTGTTCCAGAAGCTGATCCGCCAGGGCTTCGGCACCAACAATGTCGACCACTGCACCCGGCTTTGCCATGCGTCGTCGGTGGCCGCCCTGATGGAAGGGGTCAATTCCGGCGCGGTGACGGCGCCGTTCACGGCGGCGGAAGACGCCGATTGCATCATCGTCATCGGCGCGCGGCCGGCCCAGAACCATCCGGTGGCTGCGACCTATCTCAAACAGGCGGCAAAGCGCGGCGCCAAGCTGATCCTGATGGATCCGCGCGGCCAGAATCTCGGCCGCTATGCGGCGTATGAGCTCAATTTCACTCCCGGCCGCGACGTGGCGCTGCTCAACGCCATGCTGCACACCATCATCGAGGAAGAACTCTACGACCGGCAATATCTCCAGGCCCATACGCTGGGCTTCGAGGCGCTGAAGGAAAGCATCAAGCGCTTTCCGCCGGAAGAGATGGAAAAGGTCTGCGGCATCGACGCGAAGACCATCCGCGAGGTCGCCCGGCTCTACGCCAAGTCCGAGCGCTCGATCATCTTCTGGGGCATGGGCGTGTCGCAACACACCCATGGCACCGACAATGCCCGCTGCCTGATCGCACTGGCGCTCGTGACCGGCCATGTCGGCCGTCCGGGCACGGGGCTGCATCCGCTGCGCGGCCAGAACAACGTGCAGGGCGCCTCCGATGCGGGTCTGATCCCGATCGTCTATCCCGATTACAAGTCGGTGGAAGACGATGCGGTGCGCAGCCGCTACGAGGAATTCTGGGGCCGCGAGCTGGATCCCAAGAAGGGTCTCACCGTGGTCGAGATCATCGATGCCATCCTCGATGAGGAAATCAGGGCGATGTACATCATGGGCGAGAACCCGGCCATGTCGGACCCGGATCAGAAACATGCCCGCAAGGCGCTCGCCCATCTCGAACATCTCGTGGTGCAGGACATCTTCCTGACCGAAACCGCCTGGCATGCCGATGTGGTGTTGCCGGCCTCCGCGCATGCGGAAAAATGCGGAACCTTCTCCAACACCAACCGTCAGGTCCAGATGGGCCGCCCGGTGCTCGACCCGCCCGGTGAGGCGCGCCAGGACTGGGAACTTACCGTCGAACTCGCCAGACGCATCGGCCTGGACTGGAACTATGCCCATCCCCGGGACGTCTTCGCCGAAATGGCCGAGGTCATGCCGTCGCTTGCCAACATCACCTGGGACCGGCTCGAGCGCGAGGATGTGGTGACCTATCCCTGTTCGGCCCCCGACGGGCCGGGCGAGGCGATCATCTTCACCGACGGTTTCCCGACCGAAACGGGAAGGGCCAGGATCGTGCCAACCGATCTGGTGCCGCCGGCCGAATTGCCGGACGAGGAATTCCCCTTCGTGCTGACCACGGGCCGCATGCTCGAACATTGGCATACCGGCGCCATGACGCGCCGCGCCTCCAATCTCGATGCCATCGAGCCGGAAGCCGTCGCCGGCCTCAACCGCCGCGACATGCAGCGCCAGGGCATCGCCGCCGGCGACAGGATCAGCGTCGGGACCCGCCGCGGCGAGATCACGCTGACGGCGCGCCTCGATCCCGACGTGCCCGAAGGCATGGTCTTCATCCCGTTCTGCTTCGTGGAAGCGGCCGCGAACGTGCTGACCAATCCGCAACTCGATCCCTCGGGCAAGATTCCCGAGTTCAAGTTCTGCGCCGCAAGGCTGTCGCTCTCCGAAGCCTCTCAGGCAATTCGGTGACAGTTTACTTAATTCATCAAGGGAATGCTGCGGGGCACGGGCTTCGTGCGAACTAAGTAAACTGTCACCGAATTGCCTTGCGGATGACCAGTTTGAGGCCGGACCAGGTCTCGTCCACGGCACAGACCTTCACGTCGACGAGCCCCAGGGGCAGTGCGATTTCGCGGATCGTATCCTCGGTGATCTCGCTCTTAAGGCCGGAAGATTTCTTCGGCCAGGATACCCAGATCATGCCGTCGCGCCGCATGTGCCGCAGGCCCGCCTCGAGCAAGGCCTCCAGTTCTGCCCGCAGTGTGACGAAGACGTGGATGAAACCCGGACTGCCGGACAGCGCGTCCACTGGCCTGATCGCCGAGGCACTGTCGCCCAGCAATTTCGGATAGCGATCGGGCGCGCCGAGCGACACCGCATCCATGCTGTCAGCAAGCCCGAGCTTTGCCGCCAGCGGTCTGCCTGAATAACCTGTCGTCATCGGGAAAGCCCTCCTGATCCTGCATTCAGGTACCCATTGTCCGCGCGCCGCGTCAATGGCCCCGGCATTGCCTGCGGTATGGGGTGCAGCGCGCGACCAAATCGATTAAGTTCCGATTGCACGCCCTCAGGGCCTTGCAATCACCGCCGCAGCGCGGCAATAGACCCGCGTCAGAACGGAGTCCCAGTTTCATGAACATTCACGAATATCAGGCCAAACAGGTTCTCAAAGGGTATGGCGCACCGGTCGCCAAGGGGGTTGCGATCCTCTCCGCCGACGATGTCGAGGGCGCCATCGCGGCGCTCCCCGGTCCGCTTTATGTGGTGAAAAGCCAGATCCATGCCGGCGGTCGCGGCAAGGGCAAGTTCAAGGAACTCGGCCCCGACGCCAAGGGCGGGGTTCGCCTTGCCTTCTCGCCCGATGAAGTGCGGGCTCATGTGAAGGAAATGCTGGGCAACACGCTGGTCACCAAGCAGACCGGTCCGGCCGGCAAACAGGTCAACCGGCTCTACCTCGAAGACGGTGCCGACATCGACCGCGAACTCTATCTCTCCATTCTGGTCGACCGCACGACCTCGCGGGTCTCCTTCGTCGTCTCCACCGAGGGCGGCATGGACATCGAGGCCGTCGCTGCGCAAACGCCTGAGAAAATCCACACAGTGGGCATCGACGCGCTTGCCGGCATGACGGATGCTGATGTCGCCACGCTCTCAAGCGCGCTGAAACTCGAAGGCTTGGCGGTGGAAGATGCCAGGTCGCTCTTCCCGGCGCTCTACAAGGCCTTCACCGAGAAGGATATGAGCCTGCTCGAGGTCAACCCGCTGATCGTCATGAAGGACGGCCATCTGCGCGTCCTCGACGCCAAGGTCTCCTTCGACGGCAATGCGCTGTTCCGCCATCCCGACATCATGGAACTGCGCGATGTGACGGAAGAGGACGAGAAGGAAATCGAGGCCTCGAAATACGATCTCGCCTATGTGGCGCTCGATGGCGACATCGGCTGCATGGTCAATGGCGCCGGCCTTGCCATGGCGACCATGGACATCATCAAGCTCTACGGCGCCGAACCCGCCAACTTCCTCGATGTCGGTGGCGGCGCCTCGAAGGAAAAGGTGACGGCGGCCTTCAAGATCATCACCGCCGACCCCAACGTCAAAGGCATTCTGGTCAATATCTTCGGCGGCATCATGCGCTGTGATGTGATTGCCGAGGGCGTGGTCGCCGCCGTCAAGGAAGTGGGCCTGCAGGTTCCGCTGGTGGTGCGTCTGGAAGGCACCAATGTCGAACTCGGCAAGAAGATCATCAACGAATCCGGCCTCAACGTCATCGCCGCCGACGATCTCGACGACGCGGCGCAGAAAATCGTCAAGGCAGTGAAGGGGAACTGAACCAGATGTCCATTCTGATCAATAAAGACACCAGGGTTCTGGTTCAGGGCCTGACCGGCAAGACCGGCACCTTTCACACCGAACAGGCGCTCGCCTATCACGGCACCAGGATGGTGGGCGGCATCCATCCGAAAAAGGGCGGCGAAACCTGGAAGGCCGAAAACGGCGGCGCCGCCGGCACCGAATTGCCGATCTTCGCTTCGGTGAAGGAGGGCAGGGACGCGACCGGTGCCAATGCTTCCGTTGTCTATGTTCCGCCGGCGGGGGCCGCTGCTGCCATCGTCGAGGCGATCGAAGCGGAAATCCCGCTCATCGTCTGCATCACCGAGGGCATCCCGGTATCCGACATGGTCGAGGTCAAGGCACGGCTCGTCAAGTCGAAGTCGCGCCTGGTCGGCCCCAACTGTCCCGGCATCCTGACGCCGGACGAATGCAAGATCGGCATCATGCCGGGCAACATCTTCAAGAAGGGCTCGGTCGGCGTCGTCTCGCGCTCGGGCACGCTGACCTATGAGGCGGTGTTCCAGACCACCAATGCCGGCCTCGGCCAGACCACCGCAGTCGGCATTGGCGGCGATCCGGTCAAGGGCACCGAATTCATCGACGTGCTCGACCTGTTCCTCGACGACGACGAAACCCGCTCGATCATCATGATCGGCGAGATCGGCGGTTCGGCCGAGGAAGAAGCCGCCGAATGGCTGACCGCACAGGCCAAAAAGGGCCGCAAGAAACCGGTAGCGGGTTTCATCGCCGGCCGCACCGCACCGCCCGGCCGCACCATGGGCCATGCCGGTGCGGTGATTTCCGGTGGCAAGGGCGGCGCGGAGGACAAGATCGCCGCCATGGAGGCCGCCGGCATCGTCGTTTCTCCGTCTCCGGCGAAGCTGGGCGAAACCCTGCTCAAGGCCATCGGCTGATCGACCGGCAGGCTCCGCAAGTTTTGCAACCGCGCCTTGATCCCGG
>JAGRLT010000147.1 GCA_020441665.1 Nitratireductor sp. | reverse complement strand
TCGCGAGTGTCCTCGATGATGACGACGCGATCGGCCGTCTTCGCCACCTCGGCCAGCAGCGCATTGGTCAGCGTGGTCTTGCCGGTGCTCGTGCCGCCCGCGACGAGGATGTTGGCGCGCGCCGCCACGGCTTCGCGCAGCGTCGCGGCCTGATCGGCGGTCATGATGCCGGCGGCCACATAGTCCGCGAGGGTGAAGACGGCGACGGCGGGCTTGCGGATGGCGAAGGCAGGCGCCGCGACGACGGGGGGAAGCAGGCCCTCGAACCGTTCGCCGCTCTCGGGCAGTTCGGCCGAGACGCGCGGGGACCGGGCGTGAACCTCCGCGCCGACATGATGGGCGACCAGGCGCACGATGCGCTCGCCATCGGCCGCTGACAGCTTCTCGCCCGTATCGGCCAGACCTTCGGACAGCCGGTCCACCCAGATACGGCCATCCGGGTTGAGCATGACTTCGACGACGGACGGCTCTTCCAGAAACCGCGAAATCGCCGGGCCGAGCGCGGTGCGCAGCATGCGCGCGCCGCGTGCGATGGCTTCCGGTTTTTGATGGCTTGTCGTCATATCGGCCCCGAATCTTCACGAGGCGCAACAGACGGTCCCCGGATCGGGGTCGATTAAAAGAGCCTGAAATCCGGCTGATTCAACAAGTATCTAAGGCCGTGCGGGGATCGGCGGACATCGGCGGCGAATAGGACGGATCGGCTATTCGAGCGCAGCGCCGTTCGTCTCGGGTTGAGCTGGCTCGGAAGCTTGCGGGGGTGACTCGACATCGCGCGAAAGCTCCTTGAGGAACCTGTCTCCGGTTGCCAGCCGCTTGCCGAGCGTCTGCATGAAGCCCTCGAACCGTTCCAGCCCCTTGGCGCGGCTGGAGGCGTTCGTGGCGTCGAGCAAGACCGGCGTGAAGGTCAGCCAGTAACGGACGAACAGCGAGACGGCCTCGCCGAGCACGGCGAGATCCTCGTCGAGCGTGTCGATCTGGCGGCCGAGCTTGTCGAGACGGCGCGACATCGCCGCCTCCAGCTTCTCGGTCGTGTCGCCGGAGAGGAAGGACGCCACGGCGGCTTCGACGATGGCGGATTTCGATATGTTCCGGCGCAGCGCCAGTACCTCGACCTGTTTGAGCAGGGTCGGGTCGAAATAGACGTTCATGCGGGTGCGGGTCGTCATGGCGGTGTTCTCAAAGCTCGATGCCGTCGCCGGGGTCTAGCGATGCCTGCCGGGCAACCATGCGCATCCGGGCACGCATGGCGTTGGCCTTGGCGGCGTCCACATCGGGTTCATCGTCCAGAAGCTCGAACTCTTGTGCCTGGGACGGCGGCGGCGCGACGATTTCCTCATGCTCGGGCAATTCCGGCTCGCGGCGGATGCCGGCATTGGCCGGATCGCCGGCATTACTACCGGCGGCGCTCACGGACGATCCTGCCGCCGCGACGATGCGACCGGACCAATCATCCGACGATGCTGGAGCGGCGACCGTCGCCAATGCCGGCGGCGTGACGATGCGCTCCTGCAAGCGCCTGTCCTCGAAATAGCGGGCCTTGGTGGCGCGGATCGGCGGCGTGCCCGCGACCATGACGATTTCCTCCGAGGGCGGGAGCTGCATGATTTCGCCGGGGGTCAGCAGCGGCCGCGCCGTCTCCTGCCGCGACACCATCAGATGGCCGAGCCAGGGCGCGAGCCGATGGCCGGCATAGTTGGTGGAATCGCGCAGCTCCGTCGCCGTGCCGAGCGCATCGGACACGCGCTTGGCGGTGCGTTCGTCATTGGCCGCGAAGCTGACGCGCACATGGCAGTTATCGAGAATGGAATTGTTCTGGCCGTAGGCCCTCTCGATCTGGTTGAGGCTCTGCGCGATGAGGAAGCCCTTGATGCCGTAGCCGGCCATGAAGGCGAGCGCGGATTCAAAGAAGTCGAGACGGCCGAGCGCCGGAAACTCGTCGAGCATGAGCAGCAGCCGATGGCGCTTGCCGGAGGTCGTCAGCTCCTCGGTCAGCCGCCGGCCAATCTGGTTGAGGATCAGGCGAATGAGCGGCTTGGTGCGGTTGATGTCCGAAGGCGGCACGACGAGATAGAGGCTGACCGCTTTCTTGCCACCGACGAGATCGGCGATGCGCCAGTCGCAGCGCGCCGTGACACGGGCCACGACCGGATCGCGATAGAGGCCGAGAAACGACATGGCGGTCGAGAGCACACCCGATCGCTCGTTGTCGGATTTGTTCAGCAGCTCGCGCGCCGACGATGCGATGACGGGATGCACGCCCGCTTCGCCGAGATGCGGCGTGTCCATCATCGCGCGCAAGGTGGCTTCGACCGGGCGGCGCGGATCGGACAGGAAGTTGGCGACGCCCGCCAGCGTCTTGTCCTTCTCGGCGTAGAGGACGTGCAGGATCGCGCCGACAAGGAGGCTGTGGCTGGTCTTTTCCCAATGGTTGCGCTTGTCGAGCGAACCTTCGGGATCGACCAGGATGTCGGCGATGTTCTGCACATCGCGGACTTCCCATTCGCCCTTCCGCACCTCCAGCAACGGATTGTAGGCCGACGACTGTGCGTTCGTCGGATCGAACAGAAGAACGCGGCCATGGCGAGCGCGGAATCCCGCCGTCAGCGTCCAGTTCTCGCCCTTGATGTCATGGACGATGCAGCTTCCCGGCCAGGTGAGCAGCGTCGGCACGACGAGGCCGACGCCCTTGCCGGAGCGGGTCGGCGCGAAGCACAGGACATGCTCCGGCCCGTCATGGCGCAGATAGTCGCGATCATAACGGCCGAGCACCACGCCATCGGTACCGAGCAGGCCGGCGGCACGGATTTCCTTGTCCTCGGCCCATCGCGCCGAGCCATAGGTCGCGACGTTCCGGGCTTCGCGCGACCGGATGATCGACATCATGATCGCCGCGACGATGGCGAGGAATCCGCCGGACACGGCGATGATGCCGCCCTCGGTGAAGATCGCGGGCGCGTAGGCGTCGAAGGAGAACCACCACCAGAAGAAGGCCGGTGGATAATAGATCGGCCAGCCTGCCAGCTCGAACCATGGGGTGCCGAGCTGCGCCTGAAAGCCGAGCCGCCATGCGGTCCACTGCGTCGCGGCCCACATCATCACGAACACGATGGTCAGGACGACAGCAATCTGACCCCAGAGAATTCGGCCTCCACGCATACAGGCTCCAATCGGCAAAAATGTCGGAGCCGATCAGAGAATGGGGGATTTTGGTAAGTGCAACAGCCAGGATCAGGCTGGAGGGCCGACGGATAGTATCGGCGGTGAATAGGACGGTTATGCTGGGATCAACCCACTGCTGCGGGCTAGGTAATCGAACAAGTTAGAGTGCGCGCCTCATCTCGTCTGCTAGCTTGAGCAAGTTTCGAAGCGCGGCGCTTTTGTTGAACGGCGACCATACGGCTGAGAACACAATAGGCTCTGGTTCGTCTGCGATTGGCAGTAAGCGCACATGTGCGATAGGTGACAAACTCGACGCGGCCCCAAGCAATGTGACGCCAAAACCTTGCCCAACCATGGAGAGCAGAGAGGCGCGTTCGACGCCCAAGCGGAGGATTGTCGGCGCTGGCCAACGGCCAGCCAACCGCGCAAGGATATGGTCATGAACCTGTGGTCCAGGACCGCTGGGGCGAACAAGGAAAGTTTCGTCGGCAAGTTCGGGCCAGGTGACATGCTCTTGTGCAGCGAGCGGATGACGATCCGGTAATGCTACGACAAGCGGCTCGGTCCAGATACGTCGGGACCGGCAATCGGGCGGATCGGGAGTGCCGACCACGAACGCGATGTCGAGTTGATCGGCACGCAACAGGCTGATCGTCTCTCGCGCGGTGCCTTCGTCGATTTCGATCGAAACAGCGGGATAGGCTTCGCGGTATCGGCCGATCAAGTTCGCAAGAAAGCTATGCTGAATCAGCCCATGGACACCAATCCGTAGGCGACCGCACTTCCCCGAGGCGGCCATAGCTGCCGACTTTACGGCGTGGTCGAGATGGTCAACACCGGCCGATATCCGCTCAACAAATTGACGACCGGCCTCAGTTAAGCGCACACCTCGCGTATTGCGCTCGAACAACAAGATGCCGAGTTCATCCTCAAGGGCTTTGATCCTTGCGCTGACGCTTGACTGGCTGACGCCAAGCGAATTGGCAGCACGGCTAAAGCTCAAATACTCAGCCACTGCGAGGGTTTGGATTAGGGCCGCCATCGGAATCCGTCCGCCATGCAGCGGTGGTGCGTGCCCAAACCGAAGTTGTTTGGCCAGACGCCGTCGCATTCAAGCGAATCTTCGTGCGGCGGCAACGCAGCCGATAACTAGCACCATGACGACGAGTAGCGACCACCCAATTGATTCACCGAGGATTGCTGCAGCCAAAGCCAAGCCAAGAAACGGCTGCAAGAACTGCAACTGCCCGATACTGGCAATGCCGCCTTGAGCTAAGCTGCGGTACCAGAAGATGAACCCGATCAGCATGCTGAACAGGCCTACATAGAGGAGCGCAAAAACTGACGGTGGTTTGACCATCATCAGATTCTTCGGCCATTCGACGAGTGTGAGAGGGAGCATCAAAGGCAGCGTCATGAGGAGAGACCAACTGATCACCTGCCATCCGCCGAGGCGGCGTGATAGGCGGCCTCCTTCAGCGTAGCCGAGGCCACAAAGAACGACGGCGGCAAGCATCATCAGATCGCCGGGCAAGGTGCCCGAAACCTGTCCTGTCGTGAGGGCAAATCCCATCACGAGCAGGCTGGCGGTTGCGGAAAAGAACCAAAATGGAGGCTGCGGTCTCTCTCCGGCGCGAAACACGGCGAACAGGGCTGTCATCACGGGCAACAAGGCGACGTATAGAAGGCCGCGAGCGGCCGTCATGTGTTGAAGCGCCAAAGCTGTCAGCAGCGGAAATCCGACGACAACGCCGAGCGCGACGATTGCCAAGCCGGCAACCTCGTCCTTCCGTGGTGGCTTCTGCTCAAACAGGGATAACGCAAGGGCTCCCGCCATGGCGGCAATCGTTGCTCGACCATAGGTTAGAAACAGCGGCTCGAATCCTTGCAATGCCAGACGAGTGGCAGGGAGCGAGCCACTGAAGATCACCACCCCGAGCAAGCCGTTGAGCCAAGCGGTTGGACGCGACGACATCATGAGGTCGCCGTGCCGACACGCTGCGCCTCGTAGGCTTGCATGTTCGTCAGGCTGGTGCGGAGCAACGGGGCTTGCACCCCTGACGCTCGCGCACGGACAAGCATATCCCCGATGACATGCTCATGCTCGGTGCGGCCATTGCGCGCCATATCGCGAAACATCGATGCGGTTCCGGCCGAACCGCGCTCGGTCAGAGAGGCTGTCATCTGCGCCATGGCTTCGGTGCGTGGCGTATATCCGCTGGCCTCGGCCGTCGCGATACATTCCGCTAGCATTTCGCGCATGATGGCTTCGCCTTCCTCGGCAGCCATAATTGCGCCGATGGGAGCGCGCGTGAGGGTCGTCATCCCCGCATATGTGGCGAGGAACGTGAACTTCTCCCACATTTCCTGCTCGATTGCGGTGCTGAGTACGGGCTCGAAACCGCCGCGCCTTACAGCCTCGAACAGCCGTTCCGTTGCGTCCACCTGGTCCGGCGTCCGGGCGCCGAGAACGAAGCGCTGCAGCGTGTTGAGATGCAGGATCTCACCAGCCGCATTCACCGTTACGCCAATGTGGCACAGCCCACCCAGAACGTGGTTCCGGCCGAAGCGGGCATCGAGCATGTCCAGCTGTCGGACACCATTCAAAAGCGGCAGGATCACAGTAGACTGCCCAACTGCTGGCGCCACCGCTTCCATGGCGTCGTTCAGGTCGTAAGCCTTGCAGGCCAGTAGAACCGCATCGAACGGATCAGTCACGGCCGTTAGTGTATTGACAGGAAGGTGGAGGTCGCCCAGTGGGCTCTTAATTACCAGTCCGGCACGAGCCAAGACCTCCGCGCGGGAGGGTCTGACCAGGAACTGAACGTCAACTCCGGCCGAAGCCAGCCGTCCGCCGAAATAGCCGCCGATCCCTCCGGCTCCCAAGATCAAGATTCGCATTTCTATAACCTCACATATCAGAGCGACAACTTTGGATATTATCTTGAAATATTACTCAGATAATCAACGATATCTTTCCTGTCTTCATCAGACTGAATACCAGAAAACGGCATCCTGTTTCCTGGAATAAAGCGCTGAGGCGACTGGATAAAAAGACCAATATTTTCAGAACTCCAGACAATGCCGCTCTGGAGCATCGCGCGGCTGTATCGGAAATCGCTCAACGAGCCCGCGGGCCTTCCGATAACTCCCCGGAGGCTCGGCCCTGTCTGGCCGCTCTTACTGCCCACGTCATGACAGGCGGCGCAGGCGACAAAGAGAGCCTGTCCCCTCACTGGGTCAGCCTTGGCAGGTGCGCTCAAAGCAAAAACGGGGGCGAGAGCGACGATCATTTTTTCTAACGTTTTCATCCCAGACGCCTCGGATTGGAGAGATACGAGAGCAGGTCATCAGCCAGCCTCAACCCGAGGGCTCCCACTGGTCCGGTTGGGTTGTACCCTGAGTTCTGAGGGAACACGCTCGCCCCTGAAATGAACAGATTTTCCGCATCCCAACTCTGCAGATGCGGAGAGACTACGGATGACGCAGGGTCAGAGCCCATGATCGTCCCGCCCGTATTGTGGGTGGATTGATATTGTCTGGAGTCGTATGGGCTCTTGCGGACGCTCGGTTTGCTGATGACCTTCGCGCCGGCCGAGGCAGCTATTTCCTCCATCTTTCCATTTACGAAGCGACACATCGCAGCGTCGTTTTCGTCAAAATCGTAGGTGATCCGTAGAAGTGGCCGTCCCCATTGGTCTTTGTACTCCGGGTCGAGATCCATGTAGTTCTTGGCATTCGCATAACTCGATCCATGAAGCGAAAGCCCCATGGACCGCAGATACCAGTCGGCGTTCGCCTTCTTCCATGCCGACCCCCAGCGTGGAGTTCCGGGCGGCAGACGTCTTGCCTCAATCGGACGCCCATTCGTCTGCGTTGCGGAAATATATCCGCCACCGTGAAACCCAATGCCAGCATGGTCGAAGTTGTCATTATTGAATTCGTCGATCACGAAACCCAATGCCCCGGCGCCCATGAAGGGGTTAATGAATTTATCCGGAAAGAACATGTTGATGCCGGAAGTCACTTGGTAGCAGTAATTCTTTCCGACGACCCCCGTTCTGGTCACCGGATCGTAGGGCTTACCAATTTTCGACAGCAGAAGAAGGCGAACGTTACTCAGAACATAGCTACCCAGGACGAACAGCGAGCCAGGTTGGACAAATTCCTGCCCTGTTGCGACGTCGATATAGGTCACGCTCGCGATACGCTTCCCATCAGGCGTGATGTTGAGGCGGATCACTTCCGCACCCGCGCGTATCTCGAAGTTGGGGCGGGACCTTACAAGTGGAAAGAGCAGAGAGGACGGCGTGGCCTTTGCGTTTGCTTCGCACGTAAAGCGTTCACAGTGACCGCAATATTGGCACTGCCCCAGTTGCATGCCGTCCGGGTTTCGATATGGACGGCTGGCATTTGCAGCAGGCATCGGGAATGGCTGATAGCCGAACTGCTCGGCGGCGCTTTTGAAAATATGAGACGCTTCCGACATCTCCAACGGGGGGAGCGGATAGTCGCGCTCGCGCCACGGTTCGAATGGATTGCCACCCTTTTGTTTTACACCTTTGAGATTTCCCGCCTTGCCGGCGATGCCGAAGAGCGCCTCGAACTCCTCATAGTAGGGCTGCAGATCGCGGTAAGAAATTCCCCAGTCCTGGATCGTCATCCAATCAGGGATGGACTTCGCACCGTAGCGCTCCGTGATATGCTTCCGCAGTACATAATCCGACTCGGAGAAGCGCCAGGTTTGCCCGTTCCAGTGCTGAGCGGCCCCGCCCACGCCGAACCCCGGAAGGAATGAAAGCAATTGCCGCATTGGCAGTGCTTCCTCGTTCGGACTGTGCCGCAGCGTATAGGTCTCCACGTTTTCACGACGGGTCATGCCACGGTAGGTAGACCAACGCAGTTCATCCCGCTGATGCGGAAGCTCACCGACCGCCGAGCCAGCCCAATCCGGTCCTCGTTCCAGGACGAGAACCTCTCGGCCGGCCGGCACCAATTTGCGGGCTACCAGTCCCGCCGTCAGGCCACCGCCGATAACAACGATCTCTTTTTCAGGCAGTTGCGTCGCCATCGTTCGCCTCTCTAAGGATCAGGAGAAGTCCTGTATGGACATGGGCGAGTCCGACGCCGGATGCCTACGACCGCGATAGGTCACCATGTCAGTTGCGTAGGTGGCGGGAAGGCCCGGATAGCCGATCATCCGCCAAGCCTGTTTGCCGCGATTTCCGCCATAGATCGGATCTGCAAAGGCCCCGCGCACAAACAACGGGTAGAACAGCTCGTTGAACCAGGAATTCAGATTAAAGGCGGGGGCCTGCGGAGGAGCACTTGATATGTCGCGGAGGAAATCCTCCAGTTGATCCGCCGTCAGGCGGTCCGGCGCGGACGAGTAGCGCTGCACACTGACGTCCGCGAGGTGTCGCAGGCCGTCCTTGAAATACTGCTCCGGCGTACATGCAAGCTGGTAGCCGTGCTCTGGCTTTCCTTGCTTGAACGGGCCGCTCAGATACAGACGATCTCCTTGGCCATAGGCGCCTGCCAATTGGCGGTCTATGAATGTCGCGATCCCGAGCACCACACCGTCAGGCGAAAGATCGTCCGCTGGCCACATATGGGCAACCAACGCCTCGACGATCGCGGCTTCATCAAGACCCAGACTCTGATACCCGTCGGCCAGCGCAGGTGGCGCGGGATGGACCTGTACTGCCTCCCCGCGCTTTATTCCGCTGTCGGCAGCCTGAGGCTGCTCGGCACGGACTGCGCCTAGTGGCGCTGCAAGAACGCCAGCTCCGAATGCGCCAACCCCTGTGATCAGTGATCTCCGGCCGACATTCTGCGGTGCATCTGATGACATCGCCCACCTCCGATATCTGATGGCAGAAACGTACTAGAATAGTGGACATATGTCTACTACATCGTTGTGTCGGGCAAATCTGCAAATTTTTGATACGGTTGGGACCAGGTTCCTGTATGCAAAGGCGCGAACAGCGCACTGGAGAGGCGATGGCACAGCAATCAGCGGAAGATATTGGCAAGAATCTAAGAGCAATCCGCCAGTTGCGCGGGCTGTCGATGTCGGCGCTAGCCTCCGCCTCCTCGGTTAGCAAAGCGATGATTTCGAAGATCGAACGCGGCGATGGTGGCGTATCGGCCTCGACTCTTGGGAAACTCGCAGAAGCCTTGGAGGTCGGAATCTCGGACCTTTTGAGCAAGGACGAAGTAAACAGCATTGTCTACTCGCCCATGGAATCGCAACCTGTTCTTCACGACAGCAAGCGGAAGTTCATTCGCCGGGCACTTTCTCCAATTTTTCCGGGACGCGGAATCGATGTCGTTCATAACGAACTTGGTCCAGGGGGCCGCACAGGAGCCTTCCCTCCACATAAGAAGGGCGTCCACGAATACATTGTTGCTCTCTCCGGCACATTGACCGTCCACCTCAATGAACGAAAAATTACGATGAATGCGGGCGATAGCCTTTTCTTTGATGCCGACTGCACACACGAGATGGCCAATGACACGCAGGAACCGGTTTCATGGCTGTTGGTGATTGACGGAACGAAATACGTGAAGGCGATCACCTGACGGCCGTCTCCAGATGCCGCCACGGCACCGATGAATGGTCGACGTTTTGGAATGTGGTTGAAGGCGCGCTCATGCGAATGGCTATCGGAAAGCGCGCCCTGGAATGCGCATCTACGCGGCGCGGCTAATCTCCGGTCGCTGGTATCGTGTTGCGGTCGAAGCCAGCAAGGCCGCGATGATCGTTTCTGGACTTGTCGACAGATACGATAGGCCAGCCGGAGCGAGGTAGCGCGCCAGCCATTGGACGGAGTTCCAGTCTGTAGTCAACTCGCCCGCGAGGCCCCAGGTAAACTGTTGATCGAGTTCCAGAGCAAGACGCGTGGAGCGTTGAAGTGCTTCGTGCATTGCGCGGCCGACAACCGATACCTGAACATGGGTGAAAGGACTTGATGCGAAGATCCCATGCTCGACGTAACCAGGGATCAAGTGGCGTGGCGCGTCGCCGCGGTTCATGTTGAGGCAAGCGGTCGTAAAATCGTTCGATCCGATCAGGCCGCCGACCATTCCCAGATCGTGGCCGCGTTGCCGAAGGATGCTTTCCAGGCAAATGAATGCGCCGCCGGTTTCCAGCATAGTGGCCGCGCCTTCGATCGGGGAGTTCCTTGTACCGCCGAAGATCAAGGAGGCGACCTCTTCCAGCATTGCTATGAAGCGCGCCGCCTCGTCGGGAAGCGCAAGCGTCGCGAGAAGGAAGCGAACTTTCACAGCGGCACCGTCCGCATTGGCGCGTACGAGCGCTCCCAGCACGGTACGCAAAACCACAGACGGGCCAAATCTGGGCGGATCGAGAAGAGGCGAATTCCGCGGCATCCATGGTACACTTCGCGCTCTCCGCTCAAACGGCGGAAGGCACTCTGCGTTTTTGCGCGATCAAGGCCATGCCGAGCCGCAAAATCGGCGATATCGAAATTGTCGGGCAGAAACTTGCTGAACGGCATGCAAAGGGTTCTTACGACACACATTGAGCCCGGCCGAGCGGAAAAGATCGAGTAGTACCGATCGCCGTGTCGCTGCTCGTACTGATGGACAACGAGATCGTAGTGCTCCTTCGTCGTGCATTCCTCTCCAAGAAAAAGAATGCGCAAGATGTCGATGTCTGACGGCTCGATCCACATCCGTTCGTCACGGAGCAGACCGACACCGAGGGCAGCTTCGTTACACCTGATTGACAATCCGGACTGGTCGAAGGCCAACGCCGACGCGAGGAGCCGTGCTCGCACCACGCACGCTGTCTTGTGTACATTCACATACACCCGCAATGGCGATTGCGCGTGACAGAAATTGATGAGCGATTGGAATCCGGAAAATTCTTCCGACTGTACAATCTCCCGAATCTCTTCCTGTCTGAGCGCGAAGAATTTTGTATCCGCGATACTATCCCAGGCAGATGCAGCGCCAAATTCCTTCTCGGCCTCCAGATAAGCTTCTGTCAGCACATTGTAGAGGTTATCAATCCGCGAGGGAGTGACCAGGCGTGCTCCAGCGAAGACCAAACCTCGCGATCCCGACATGGCGACCTTTTCGCCTTCACTGATGCGAACCTCGCGACCATCGACGTCAACTGTAGAAATCCAGCGCCTCCTCGTCTTTACAGTGAGAGATTCGCCAGTCTGTAGCAGGAAATCGAGTTCGACCGGCTCATCGTTCTCATGATATTCAATGTTTGCGCCAATGACCGTTGGCTTTCCCTCCGACACTGACTGCACTGGCGAGAATGTCGTTTTGCCCGGATGGCTTGTAAAAAAGCCAGCGGCGCCCTTGATGGCCGCGAAGTCGTCGATATCCCCTTCCGCGACCGAATAGATATATTCGGGAGCACGGGAAGAGCTTCCGCTTCTATCAAGAATCTGCTGAGCCGTACTCCTGTGAAGAACCAGATATCCAGAACGATCTCCATCATGGATAGCCTCACCTGAGGCAAAGGCTACGTACTCGGCGTCAGAAAAGCGTGGGAAAATCACTCCTTCAAGGTCAGCGGCGCGGATGCCGGATAAAATATCTTCAGGCCGGCTCACGCGTTGATGCGCCTCAACCAACATTCTCTGAAAGCTGAATTTGTTAAGCTTCGCCATGATTACCTCAATGGGACTGTCCATAGATTCTGTATAGAGCAAGATTACGTGCTTACGGCTTGCGCCCCGCGACTACGCAAGGCCACAATCCTCTTGCGTCCTTTCGGTTGCTGAGAGATCACTACACTCCCCCAAATGGTACAACATAGTAGACGAGAGTCTACTGTGAGATTCGGCGGGAGCGCGTCGGCCGATACGATTAGGAACGATCATTCCTAGAATGATCGTTCCTATGCTGTTTCCCCTCTGGCCATGGATCTCAAGGAGGTCATGGCGAGGAATCTGCGTCGCACCCGTCATGACAAAAAGTTGACGCAAGAGGAGCTGGCCGATCGGGCCGGATTGAGCATGCGTTATGTCGGCTCTATCGAGCGTGGGGACGTCTCAGCGAGCGTGACTGTTCTTGGTAGAATTGCAGAGGCGCTCGGGGTGGAACCTGCCGAACTGCTCAAAGCATCGGACGGTCCACGTTGATGGTCACATCACGTCTGCTAGATCGTGTCGCTTGACAGATCGAGCAGGTTACTCAGCGCGGCGCTACGATTGAGGAGCTGTCACACGGCGGAGAACACGATGGGTTCAGGCTCGTCGGAGATCGGTCGGAAGCGAGCACGCCGCGACAAGTGACAGCCCTGAGCATGTGATGTCGAAACCTTGCTCGATTACCTACAGCGGCGACGCAAGTTCAAAGCCGACGCAGATCGAAGGTGCCGGCCACCGGCTCGGCGATGCCCGATTTCATGGCAAGCAAGGTTAGAGCCCTAATCCTCTCTGCCGCCCCAATTGCCACGACACCGATCCACCCTGAACGACGCCGCTGACCTCTCGGCCGAGCTGCCGGTCGATGACTGGCCGCCACGGGACCATCGTGAACTCATGGCTCTGCTCGACCAAGGCGAACTTGCTGCTCGATAGCTGGACGGTCCCGGTGAACCTGCCGGAGACGGTCTCGCCATCGGAGGCGACGCGGAACGCCAAGCCCTTCGTCACGGCCAGCTCGCTACCGACGCGGGCGACCTCGCGTTCGCGCAGCGCGCCGAGAAGATTGCGCCGATAGGCGATGCCGCCGTTTGGCTGGCGGGCCGCATCGCCCCGGTCGATGTGATGCTCGCGGCGGCGGTCCATCGCCTCGCGAACCTGCTGACCAAAACCCGATGGGGCGAGATCCGATGGCTCGGCCGAGACCAGCCGCCGGTCGAGCCAGGTCGCACCGTCCGCGCCGATCTGCTGTTCGAGCCGGGCGGCGGAGAGGATGCGGATAGTGGCCCGCCGGTTGCGGCCGGCGTCATAGGCAGCGGCGCGGCTCTCGAAGTCCTCGGGGATGCTCCATTGGTCGGCGTCGATCCGCTCGACGATGCCGGCGCGGCGCAGCGCCTCCAGCCGGCGCACATGCGCATCGACATAGCCATCGTAATCGCCGCCCGGCACGCGGCCCTCGAACTTCGCCTGTTCGAGATGCCGGCTGGGCCGATAGATGCCGCCCTCGGCGATGGTCGCAATGGTGCGGTCGGACGGACGGCTCGCGGTATCCGGCGGGCCGATCTCGACGACGCTGCCGATCCGCGCCTCCGCGACACGGGCCGGGTCGATGCCGGGGACATGATGCATGCGGCCGTCGATCCCGTCGATCACGACCGTCAGGTTCTCGCCCAGCTCGTCGGTCAGATATTTGTCGACGACGCGGCCGACGATCGGGACTTCCGGCGCAGCGTCGTGAATCTGGAAGGTCATGGGGTCGCGCTCCAGCCCATCGGCCTTCAGCGCCTTGTGCATGTTGCGGATGACGTCGCCGCGCTCGCCCAGCTCGCGCAGCGCCGGTTCCATCCGCTCGCCGAGTTCCCAGACGCCGGGCGCGTGCTCGATGGCGAGCCCCATCTTCTCCAGCTTGGCGAGACGGCGCAGGCGAAGCGTCCGGTTGAACTGGCGCTTCGGATCGGTGGGATCGTGGCGCAGGTCGAGGAAGCGGTCCTCGGCTTCCTCGGTCATGGCGCGGTCGATGCGGGTGAAGCGGTCCTGACCGACTTCGGCCGAGAGCTTGCGGCTCTGCTCGATCTCGGTGACGGGGCCGAGTTCGAGCGTGGCGAGATCACTCGCCCGCTCGCGGATGCCATTGGCGAGATAGTCGCCGTTGATGACGAGGTTTCCGTCCAGCTCGTCCTTGCCGCGCACGATGACATGGACATGCGAATGGCCGGTGTTGTGGTGATTGACCGCAACCCAATCGAGCCGTGTCCCGAGATCGGCTTCGACCTGGGCCATGAGGTCGCGGGTATAGGCCGTGAGATCGGAGAGGTCCGCGCCGTCCTCGGGGGAGACGATGAAGCGGAACTGGTGGCGATCGTCGGCGCCGCGCTCGACGAAGGCAGTCCCGTCGGCTCGGTCCTCGGTCGCCGAATAGAGCTGCCCGCGCTCGCCGTCGCGCGAGGTGCCGTCGCGCTGGATGTAGCGCAGATGGGCGGCGGATTTTCCGTTCTTACCCGCGCCCTGAACATAGCGGGTTTTGACGATGACGCGGCGCTGGCCGGGCGTGCTGTGCTTCCATCCGCCCGACAGGGTTCGGGCGCGCACGAAGGCCGCGCCGCGCCCGCGCTTCAGGCCCGGCGCGCTCGTCCGCGAAGCCTTGCCGCCCGTGGCCGGCGACGACGATCGGGAGCGCGATGGCGATGACGCGAATGACCGCGGCGGGCTGTTGCTCTGCTGGCGCGCGATCTTCTTCGTCTGGGTGAGAAAGCTCTTTGTCTTGCCCGCCTTCGGCGCGTCGGCGCGGATGCGGCCGGGCTTCGGGCGGAAGCGGAACTCGTCATCGGCGCTCAAAGACGCGCCTCCGGCCAAAATGCGGAAAACCGCTCGATTTCAGGCTAGAGTGCCGGTCGAAACCCTGCAAAGCCAAGGCTTTACGCCAAGACGCGGCACGCGGGCTCCAGAATGAAGGTGCCGCCAGCACCGCCCCAAAACAGTGTGCAGACAAGGGCTTGCCCCGAAACCGCCGCCGCATGGTGCCGGTTTCCTTTATCTTGCCCTCGCCCTCGTAAAATCCCGTCCTTTCCGCCCCTCCGGCCCTCATGATCCCGCCCCCTCCGCTGGCCGTTCCTGCACACCGATGGGCGCAGCGGCCCGCGCCGCCGGCTCGCCCGGCAAAGCGAATTTGAGCTGCCATGTGCGCCACGCCTCAGTGACCGCGCCAGTGCCGGGAAACAGGTCGTCGAGCGTGTCGTCGGGACGCGCGGCGACCATCTCGAACGCCCAATGGCAGACCGCTTCCGGCTTCGCGCCAGTGAGGCCGCGGCACAGGGTGATGCTCTCCTGAATCCAGTCCCGCATCACCAGCCGCTTGCTGACAACGGGCTTTCGCGCCGCCTTCACGATGACCGGCTCCCACGCGAACGCGACGGGAATATTGCGCTTGAACGCGGCAAATCCCTTCACCCAGGCCATCCATCGCGCGCCCGTCCGCTCGACCAGCGGGGCGAGCGTTGCGATGGAGCGGGGCGTCGCGGCGGCGTGCAAAATCCAGCCGTCATAGTCGCGCTCCAGCCGCTCGATCAGGCGCGCATGATCGACCTCGCCGGCATAGTCTAGATGGTCCCGGTAGAGGTGCGCGCAGCCAATATAAGGCGGGTCGGCATAGGCGATCTTCATCGGCGATCCGGCTCCGAAGCGGCGGCGAACAGGTCGCCGGATTGCGGGTCGGATGACGGCGTGACCGCCGATTGGCTGCCATTCGGGCGCTGGACAAACAGGGGCGCGTCGCGCCAGTCGGGCGGCGGCGCCGGTTGCCGGGATGGTGCATCCGATGGAGCCGCGCCGCCGAGGATCGGCGCAAGCGCAGCGACATAGGCGCGTGTCTCGGCCGGCAGCGGTCGGCCCGTCGCACGGTGTTCGTCGTAGCGGCCGGGACCGGCGTTATAGGCCGCGAGCATCGCGCCGACATTGCCGTATCTGTCGAACATCTCGCGTAGATAAGCCGCACCAGCGATGATGTTGTCGTGCGGGTTGTAAGGATCGCGGCCGAGCTGGTGGCGGACGCGCAGAGGCGCCCAGGTGTCGGGCATAACCTGCATCAACCCCATCGCCCCGGCCGACGACACCGCGCCCTTGTCGCCCGCGCTCTCGGCGCGCAGCACGGCGCGAATCCAGTTTTCAGGAATGCCGAACCGCTGCGATGCTTCTGCGATGTGAGCGGCATAAGGATCGGCCGCAACGGGACGCGCGACCGAAATGGATTGCGCGGCCGCCATGCGCGGCCCGGCGCAGACGAAAAGCGCCCCGGCGAGCAGCAGGACGGCACAACGCCATGCCGCCCTGTCTCCGCTATGACGCCAGCCTGCCAGCGTGCTCGCTACGGTAAAGGGTGCGCGCGAAGCGCCGGCCGATGGCCGCCCTTGACCTGCGCTGCGCGCGCCGGCCGTCTTGTCGCCGAGCGGGACGAAGGGATGAGACGGATTTCCCGCGAACGAAGGGATAGGAGGAACGCGCACCGATCAGCTCCGGTCCTCGCGTGCCTTCGGCCGCTTCCACGCCAGCCGGAAGGTACGGCCCTCGTCGTCGGCCTGGAACAGCGCCGGGCGAAACAGTGCGGGGAAAAGCGGGCTGTCGATCTCCAGCGCGATATAATCCCCGGCACGTTCGCCGACACGTTTCCATGCCCCGCCGATCTCCGGGCCGTCCTCGTCGTCGAGGTGGATGCGATAGGCTGGCGCGTTGTCGGCGTCGCCCGGCTCGATGGCGACGGGTATGATTGCCTCGTCGATTCCAAACAGCCGAACGCGGCCGGCGTAGCCGTTGGCGGTGGGTTCAAAGATATTGGCAGGCATTGTCAGTCTCCTTCTGGTTGATGGGGGGAAGTGCGAAGTCAGTGCGTCGGCGCGCGCCATTGAAAGCGGCCGTCGCCGTCCTCGTCGGTCCACAACGGGACCGCGCGGCCGATGATCTGGTCCGTGGAAATCAGCCCGAAATATCTGCCGTCGAGACTGTCGCGGACCTGCCAGCTCATGAGGAAGATTTCGCCGGTCTGGATGCGCTGGCAGCCCTGCCAGACGGGCAGCTCGCGGCCGATCCGGTCGCGGTCAAGCGCGACGCCGGCAATGATGCCATCGACGGTGACGATGTGGTCGACCCTGCAAACGGTCTGGCCGGAAACGGCGCGCACGCGCTTCACCAACGGCACGCCCTTCGCCAGATAGCCGCGCTCGTCCAGAAAGGTCGCGAGCGGTTCGGGCGCATCGACGGCGACAAGATCAGTCACCTCGAACGGGCCGTCGAAGTCGATTGTGTAGAATCCGACCGGCGCGCGCGCTGTGGCGTTCCAGATGAGTTTGATCGGCATCGGCGTGAAGCCGGGATAGCCGACGCCAACGGCCGCGAGCGCCGTCGCGATAAGGAGGCCGGCGCGCGTCATGGGCCGATCCTCCGCCGCCCGATCCATGCGGCATGACGTTCGGGCGTGTAGGCGCTCGGCTCCAGATTGGCGGACAGGCGGTTGTGCGCGTGCCGCCAGTAGTCCGGCGAAACGTCGGCCGCATCGAGGCCCAGGGCTTCCACCGCGTCGATGACGGCAAGCGCGCGCTGCACCTTCGGCCAGCCGTCGAGGCGCAACAGGATGTCGCCGCCGGGGCGCACGAAGGGCAGCGTTTGATATGGCTCGCCCCGGCCGATGGCCCGCACAACGTCGATGCGGGAAATGACCGTGCCATGCTCGCCGGCCGCCCAGCGGACGAAGGCGAATATGCTTTCCGGCGCGAAGCCGACGACGCTGCGGCGGCGGTCGATAATCTGTTCATAGCTCTTGCGGCCGAACCTGATCCAATGCTCGACCTTGCGTTTCTCGAAGGTCAGTTCGACCAGGGTGGTGAAGGGCGCGGGTCCGTCCGGCAGCGGACGGCCGTGCGCGCTGCGATGGGCGCGGCGGGTCATGCTTCGTCTCCGGGAATGTCGGGATTGGTCCGCGCAAGCACGGCGTCGAGCGCGGCTTCGGTGCGCAGGATGGCGCGGCCGATGGCTTCGGGGATTTGAGGAAGAACGGCGTCGCCGAAGGCTTCGACGATCAGGCTGGCAGCAGCAGTCCCTTTGCGACTGCCGAGCGCAATGCGCGTGTCAGCCACCCAGGCGGAAAGCCCATCATCCAGCCGTAGGTGATGGGCAAGGCCGCCGTTCCAGTCAGCCCATGGCTCCGCAGCATCGCCGCCAGCGCCCGCGCTCCCGCCCATTTGTCCGGCGCGCGATCCGTCATCGCCCCGTCCATCACCGCGTCCATCGTCGGGGATTTCCTGCGGTCGTAAGCCGGACTCCAGCCGTCCATGCGGCTGTCGCGCTTCGTCGGCGTCGGCAGGGTTTCCGCCGCGTGGCGCAGCAGGTTCGGCGTGTCGATCTGCGCCTTCGCGCCATTCGCCCGCTTGCCCGTCTCGATCTCCTGCGCGCTCAATCTCCTGCCGCCGTTCGGCTTCACCGGCGTCGGCATCATGCCCGCATGGCGGCTGGCATGGCCCTGAAGCTGGCTCAACACGTCGCCCCGGCCGCCCCGATCCGCATCCGATTTCCGTGGAGTCGCGAGGATCATCCGCAGCGGATATGTCGAACCCGCGCCCCCGCCAGCACCATCCTTCATCCCGTCCGAAGCCATCGGCGTCGGCAGCGGGTGACTGCGGAACAGCTCGTAGAGACCCGATTCCTTCATCGCCCGGCGTGCGCCCGATCCGCCCTCCAGACGGATGCCACCCTGCTGGGATTGCGATACGGGTGTCGGCAAGCTGTTCGGGGTCAAAGCCGATAAGCCATGACCGCTTGCGGACATGGTTGGCGCCGACATTGTCAGCACCCACCACGCACGGTTCGACGGCGTAGCCGAGCGTTTCCAGTTCAGCGAGCAGCCGGTCAGCGCCGCGAGTTCTGAGATTAGGGCTGTTCTCAAAAGCGAACCAGCGAGGGCGGCAATCTCCGACCAGACGGACGGCTTCGAGGTAGAGGCCAGACCGTTCGCCGTCGATGCCTCGCCCTTTGGTGTTGGCGCTGGAGATGTCCTGGCACGGCGGGCTGCCGACGATGATGTCGGGCAGGATTCCAAGGTCGGAAACAAGGCGAGCTGCTGTGAGGCCGCGCACGTCCTCGTAGAGTCTGACATGGGGATTGTTCTCTGCGTAAAGGATGCGCCGCCATTCGACGATTTCGCAGGCGGCGATGGTGACGAAGCCGGCGCGGTGCAGGCCAAGGGACCAGCCGCCCGCCGCGGCGCTGAAGAGGTCGAGCGCGCGCATCATTCGCAAAGCCCGTATTCACTGTCGCAGAACAGGCCGTGCTCGTCGGCTTCACGCCGTTCCAGATCGATGAACAGGTCGTAGTTGCGGCCGCCCCTGCTGGTGCGCGACCATTCGATCGCCCTGTCGATGGTTGCCCGGCCATGATCGGCGGGATCGCCGGGGACGGTCGGCGCGGGCAGGAGAGACGCCGGCGTTCCCGCTATCGCGGTGCGGCGCGACACGAGGCTGACCAGCCGCTCCCACTCCCGCACCCGGTCCACCTCGGCGGGAAAGCGCATGGCCCACACGCGCAGTTCGCGCTTCCTGACCATGATGCAGGTCGAACAACCGACCCGGCTCATGCCCATCGTGTAGAGCGGATTGTGCTTGAGGCCGTGGCGCTCGGAGATGGCGAAGGCGTCGGCGGCGCTCCAGCGGAAGATGGGCCGATAGAGCACCTGGCGGGCGCCGGAGAGATGCCGCATCGACTGGATCGGGGGCTTTTTCGCCCGCGCCGGGCTTTCGTCGGCCCGCTCGCCGATCCAGTCGATGACCGACAGCCCCGCGTCGAGCAGCGGGCGCTTGCGGTGCATCATCGGGATCAGCTTCGTTTCTTCGGTGCAGAAGCGCGTCTTCGTGCCGGGGAACCGGCCGTGCAGCATCGCCATGTCGAGGAACGGGATGCCGGTCGGATGCAGCAGCTCGAGCGCACGCTCGATCAGGTGATCGGGGACCGGAAACGAAACCAGGACGGGGCAATCGCAGGCGGCGATCCACTCGCCCTGTGTGATCGCGCCCGCCCGCCAGGCTTCCCTGCGCCTGTTGCACGCGCCCTTGTGGCGTGTTCGACGCTTCTCCTTCGACCATTCCTCGCGCAGCATGGCGCGCTTGCGGGCGAAGGCCGTCTCGTCGGTGAGGCCGGGCACATCGTTCGCGGAAACGATTTCGATATGCAGGCCGACCCGCTGCCGAAGCCAGCTGTCGAGATAGGCGATGTGGTCGAGCGTGATCGGATTCTCGTGGCCGTTATCGGCGGCGAGGAAGCGCGGCGCGAGGTTCCCGAATGCCTCCAGCCCCCTGCGGTCGATGCGCTCGACCATCTTGCAGAGGACGGCCTGACTGTCCTTGCCGCCCGATATGCTGCTGAAATGCTGGACGGTGCGCGTCATGGCGCACCTCGATAAGTGGCACCGGCACCATGCCTCGCGCGGGCGCGCGTCAAAGAAGAAGAGTTAGATTCTTTGTTAGACTCTAAGTTAGCGGTCGGATTCTGCTTTTCATGCCAAAGGCTTAACTGTGGTCCGTGCGCCTGAAATCCCGATAGTGCTGCGCCTGAAGTCCCGATACCGTTTGCGCCCGAAGTCACGAGTGTTTCCACACCCTTGTCCACAGGCACTGTGGACAGGTTTTCGGGCCGGATTTGCAGCAGCTCGCGCCGCCCTTCGCGGAAAATATCGAGGCGATATCCGAGCAGGGATTGCCTGGCGGCGATGCGGCGCAGGTCGAGCGCGAAATCGGAGATCCGCGCGAGGCTGCCGGATTTTTCGTGAAGGTGGGCGACCTCGAACAGCCAGCCGTGCGGCTGGTGGCCGGCGTGCTTGCGGGCGACGCGATACAGCCAGCGTTCGATCCCGCCCGTCAGGCGGAAATAGGCGGCATCGATCGCCAGCACGAGCGAGCGGTCGATGACGCCGCGATAGAACCAGTCCGGCAGGACGAATTCCATGCCTTCCACGCGGCCGTCGCGCGTGGTCAGCTCCTCCCACTCGTTGATCCATGAGAACTGGTGCCGCCGCCAATGCTCGCCCTGCCGGATCGTCGTGCGGATGGCGGTCGATTGCAGCCGGATCAGCGCGTTCTTCAGCAGCCGGTATTCCCGCGCGCCGGTGCCGCGGCTGACCGACATGAGAAGCTGGTAGGGCGTGAAGCGGAAAAAGCGGGATGTGCGCTGGCCGTTGTTCTCGGCAGCGACGATCTGCGAGGCGGCCCAGATCAGCACGTCGGCGTCCCATATGGTCGCCATGCCATATTCGGCGGTGCCGAAGACCTCGACGCGGATGCCGGCGGATTCGTAGAGGATCGGCTGAACCCGTTTGACCTTGGCAAGCGAGAAGAAGGGTCGCTCCATCAGGTCGCGCTGGTCGCGCGGCGGCGCATCGCCGGTCGCGACGATGAAGGGATCGAGACGGCTGCGTTCGCTGGCGTTACCGGGCCGCGGGGCGGGATTCTGATCGTCGTCACGCAGCATTCAGCATTCACCCCGCTCTTGCGGGGTCAGCGGACGGGCGGGAAAAATCGTGCCGGCGTTCGGATCGCGCGTGGATTTGCGGATGCCGATTTCGGTCCAGGCTTCCAGATCGCGCACGGCGTAGAGGACGCGGCCACCGATCTTCCGATAGGTCGGGCCGGTGCCGTAGGTGCGATGTTTCTCAAGGGTACGGATGGACAGGCCGAGGAAGCGGGCGGCTTCCTGAGTGCGCAGCAGGCGCGGCGGCAGGTCCGCATTCAGGTGGATGGCCATAGGATCACCTCTGGTTCGATTTTGAATCCGGCTGCTTCGCGGCAGCGGGCTATGGCGAACCATGGTGATGGATCGGCGACGTGTACCGTGTCGCTCTTGCGCCTATGCGTTGGCGACACGCGCCCGAAGGCGCTCGTCAGGTCGAAAAGAGCAATAGATTCCAGCGGCTCAATACTTGCCGCGCCGAATTACCAAAGACATTCACGCGCTGTTCGGCTAAGAGTGCAGGCGGAGCAGACGCGCTGCTCCGGGGCGTAGTAACCCCTGACTAGCGGTTGGTGTCGGCCGTGACGGCACCATACTCCTTGACCCCTATGGTCGGTCTCTAGCCGCGCGGGTGTCAATCTATTCCATCATTTTCACTACATCGCTGATTTTGCGTGTATTTTTCTTCGCAAGCCGCTTGTTGAAGGCAGCATGTGTCCATTGCCGGATCTCTCCGCCATGGCAAAAATCAGGTCTGTTGTCCTGCTCGCAAGATCATCAGTCTCTCCGTAGTCACGCTGCCTTCTTCCGATTGCGGCGGCTACATTATGATGTTCAATGAGAACAAACAGGTGGGACCAATAGGGGCCACGGCTTCAGCGTTGTCCAGGAAGATCCCAGCCAACCAGCCACCCGACCGAACGTCGCTCACCCATCTGCCGTCTTGCTGCAAGACCCCCGGCTTCAGAACTCACCGGGGTTTTCGGTCAAACAGGCGCCGAAGCAACCCGTCCGGATTTCGAGGCAACGACGATAAGCTCCTGCTTGAGCTTGATACGCTCCTGAGCGCTCAAGTTCTTTGGCCGGAAACGATCGTTGTTCACCCGTATCTTGTGCATGATCATCGCCAGCTTTCGAGCTACCGCGATGCGAGCTTTCGAGAAGCCGATGCGCTTCGCCAACCGCACGCCCCAGGTCTTCAGGCTGTTCCATTCCTGAGTGCCGGAAAGCAGGACGGTCGCGGCGATCACCAGAACACGACGGGTTGCCGGATCGCCGCGACGGGAGATGGCACCCATGAAGTTTGTTTCGCCTGATTGGAATTGACGTGGCGTCAACCCAAAGTATGCAGCCACGTCCGAGGATTTCTGGAAGCGCTGGGGATTATCAACTGCCGCATAGAAGGAAAGAGCCGTGACCGGCCCGATTCCAGGAATGTCCATGAAGCGTTTGACCATCTCGATGCTATGGGCAATCGCGTGGATTTTCTCGGTCAACGGAGCGATGGCTTCGACGGCTTCCATGTAGAGGTGGAGTGATGGCAGCACATACGATCTCACATGGACGCCGTTTTTCTCAGCCTCGGCCAGGCCTTCGAGGGTCCGCTTGTAGAAAGTGTCGGCCGTCACGTTCCCACGCTCGACGAGCACGCCGAACGGCTTGAGAACACCGGCAATATGGTTTTCCAGGCCAACTTTTTGACTAACCAGGTGGTCGCGCATCGCCAGCAAAACTCGCGTCTCTTGCGAAGCCTGGGAGCGGATGCTGACAACCTTCAGGAAATCCTCCCCTCCCATACGGACGAGCTGCGCCAAACCGCGGGCATCATTTTTATCGGTCTTGTTGCGATAAGTGGCCAGAAACCGGTGAGCCTGGAACGTCTCCATGCCGACGACATCAAAGCCGAATTTCACGAGGCCGCTGTAAAGCCAGCTGCTCATATTGCCGGCCTCAAGGCCAATCTTAAGCGTCTTGTCCTCGGCGACGCGGTTGACCAGCCAACCTCGAATATCCTCTGGCCGGGAATTACACTTGCCCTCGCAGAATTTCTTGCCATCGGCGTCGATGACGCAGACGGATGTCGTCCTCTGCGACACATCGAGCCCGACGAAATAATCGTATGATCTATTCATGTTCTCTCTTCCGCTTGATGAGCCTACGTGAGAGATAATAAGGCCTTCTCGGCTGGGTGAGGCGGTTAGCGCGGCTACACCATAGGAGCCCTTGGCGTATGTTCAGGGCTTCTCGCCTAAAGGCCATGGGGCCGTCTAGTCACGGTTACTAACTCCCCGATCACCAGGTCAATGGGGCCATTTGCGGGGCGCACCGCAAGCAAGGCTCCTCCCGGCGGAAGGGGAATGACGATGCAGATTCCCGTTGAACTCGACCCTGATGTGGATGACGTCGCGCCGAGCGGAAACGTCGTCACGCCCTATGACGAGCAGCACTCTGTCACCTATTATCGTCTGCTGGACGCCAGCCGGGACGGCGCGGACTGGCGGGAAGTGGCCCGTATCGTTCTGCACCGCGATCCCGAAGGTGACGAGGCGCGGACGCGGCGGTGCTGGGAAAGCCATCTGGCTCGCGCGCAATGGCTGTCGGGTTCAGGCTATCGGCGCATTCTGGAGCAGGCCGTCGCGGCGGCTGCGCGTGGCGCCGGACGCGCATAAATTCATTTGCCCGGCGCCTTGATCGGGTAGTGCAGCAAAAGCCGATAGCCGCCACGCATCATCTTGATACCGTGCCTGACAAGGCGGCGCGCTTTGCTCTTGCGTGAATCGGCCTCGAAATCCTCGTTGGTGCCGCGAAATCCGAGCAGGACTTCCGCAATGGCGCGGTAGCTCTCGCCGCGACGGCGAGCATCGAGCGCGCGCAGGGACAGGATGTGCCAATGCCGGCGCTGGGCAGGCAATGCACGGAATTCGGGACCGACCGGGCGGCCGTTGAGAGCGCGCCAGAATCGGCGGGCGGCGTGAGCGCGCAGCTCAAGAAAGGCATCCATCGGCAGGGATGCGGCGTAGAAGGCCGCGGCGTCGGGAACCGCTTCCGGCAGCCAGAATTGATGCGCCACGCCATCGGCCTGCCAGATGCCATGCCAGCCGTCCACGGCGCGGCGCAGGTCGAGGCCGTCGAGATGCGCGAGCGTGATGATCGGCTCTGTTTCGCCGTCGCGATGCTGCACGGCGGAGAGCACGATCGCCTGCGGCTGAAGGCTCGGAGTCCAGAACAGCGATTGCCGATCGGATGGGGTTTCAGGATCGGTTGGAAAATCGCAACCCCCAACGCTTCACGAAGGCTTCCAGACGCTCCGGGTCTGGCTCGCCTGAAGCCGTGATAGCCTGAAACTCGCGACGGTAATCGTCATCGCGGCGGAGATATTCCCAAGCGAAACCGGCAGCGGAAATGCTTTTGGCAAATTGATATGCCGCCGGTGAACGCCAGTCGATGTTTAGCATGGCGTTGCCTCTCGATGCGGGCTTGCGCAAAGCAACGCCCGGATAGAGAGCTTCAAACATCGGCACGATCAACTGTAGATGGCTGGTTCAGATAACTGAAACACCTAATGCGATCAGCATATCGGTTAATTTATTCTTAAAGATGTTTTCCTGATTCTGCGAGCCGGACGTGTCCGGCGAGCGCGATTTTTCGCGCGGCCTGTAGGACGCGCGACGGCCGCCGATCCGGTGAGGATCGGCGGCGGCGATATTCAGCCCTAAGCTGGTTTCATGGGCGAAACCAGCGCCAGATTTCCTCCGTTCCGACACGGCGATATGACATGCGGCGGCAACGGAACGGCTGCCATAGATAATTCAACGGCTCGAAACCGTCCCACCAATCGGCATCAATGTCGCCGCAACGGCCCTCGAACAGCACGTCGCCGCGTGCATTGTAAAGCCGGAACTCCATCGGCAGGGCGTCGCCCTGTTCGGGGGTTCCACGGGCGGGCGCTCCGTTCGCATCCTCGCCTAAGCCCATGCAGCCGCCATGATTGTCAACCGTAATAATCCAGCGCATGTCATGCCCTTTCTGTGAATGTGGGGATTGAGCGCCCGCCGCTTTGACGGGCGCATATGCTGGAGCAAGGGACGGCTTATGCCGCCACCTTCCCGCGCTGCTGCTGCATCCATGCAAGCCGCTTGCTGGCCGTCTCGTGGTGTCGGCTGTCCAGCTCAACGCCGATCCAGTCGCGGCCGAGCTGCTGGGCTGCCGCCAGTGTCGAGCCGCTGCCGCTGAACGGGTCCAGCACAAGCTCGCCGGGCTTCGTGAACGCCTCGATCAATGGCGCAAGGGCTTCAACGGGCTTCTGCGTGGGATGCAGCTTGTTGCCCGCATAGGGGAAATCGATCACGTCGGGGATGGGGTTTTCGGGAAGGGAAACATTGCCCTTCGCCAGCAAATAAGCCTGCTCGTGCTGGTAGCGCAGGAACTTCGCCGATGACGCATAACGCTTGCGGAACACGATATGCCCGACAATGCGGAAGCCTGCCGCCTTCCATGCGTCCATGAACAGATCGACCTTGTTCCAGCCGTAGAACGAAACGGCAAAGCCGCCATCCTTCAAAACGCGGTGCATCTGGTTGAAAGCCGGCTTGAGCCAACGGGCGTTATCGTCGTTCGCTACCGTCCTGCCGCCACGGTCGCGATAGTTTACCAGGTAGGGCGGATCGGTCAGAATGAAGTCCACCGATCCCCTGTCGAAAGAGCGCATCGCCTGGATGCAATCGGCATTGAAGATCACATTGCGGGGGGTGTTGGCGTTTGCGGTCATGTCTTTCTTCCTTCGGGTTTTGGGGTTCAGAGAAGCGAAGCGCCGCTCCTGAACCCTTGCCCGTCGGCGAGACCGGGGTAGCAAGGTGCAAGGAAAGTCTTTGGCACCGTGGAATAAATGGAGGGGACCCGCTTGCGGGGAGCGGGTCGTTTATGCCGCGAAAGGCCGAAGAGTTTTCTTGTTCCGCGCGAGGGCAGCGCCCTGAGTAACCTTCACAAAACAAAGAAGCGCGCCGCGGCGCGCTGCATCATCTTTTGATCCCCATTGCCGATGCCTTATGGCGAACTATCCCTTTCATACGCCAAGGTATCCCATTCGCCGCACGGCTGCGATGCGGGGGTTTTCTTTCAGGCTGGAGTGGTTCTTCGATTGTCCACGCCCCTTCCGGGCGCGGGATTATTGGAGACGATGGCGCTCAAACGCGACAAGATCAGCATCGAGGTCTTTGGGCCTTCGACCGCGCCGGAAGCGGGGCGGAACGGTGCGAGCCGCGCCGATGAAGCCGTCCTGATCCTCGCCCGGCTGCTCGGCCGCCAGATCGCCCGCGAGCAGTTCGAGCGCAAGATCGCGCTGGAACGCAGGGCGCAGAAGAAGCGCCCGGCAGGCGAGGATGCGTAACTCCATTCTTGCAGAAACACGAATTACACGTATAATTCAGGCATTCGATTTGAAAGGATGCCTGCCATGCCGACAGTCGGTTCCCTCGAATTCCAGCGCAAGTTTGGCGAGTTCCAGCACCAGGCGCAGCGCGAGCCGGTGGAGATCACTCGGCACGGCCGGCGCGAGTTCGTGCTGATGTCCGCCGACCACTACGACTGGCTCCGCGCCGCAGCGCAGCGGACGCACCGCACGGCGGACGCCGCCGACGTGGTGATCGACGCCGTTGAACGGGCCGAGATGGACCCCGAACACGCCCACCTCGACGATCTGTTGAAGTAAGGCGGGCGACGTGGCGATCCCTGAACCGAAGCCCGGCCTTGTCCTCCGCTACGATTACCTCTGGACGCATGAGGCGGCCGCCGGCCAGGATCAAGGCAAGGATCGCCCGGCCTGTCTCGTCGCCGCGACCGACGCCCGCGTGCGCCCACGCTATGTCGTGCTGCTGCCGATCACCCACACGCCGCCCTCCGGCGATACGGTCGGCATCGAGATCCCGGCGAAGGTGAAGCAGGCCATCGGTCTTGATGACGCGCCGAGCTGGGTGATCGTCTCGGAGCATAACATCGACGAATGGCCAAATGGCGGCTTGTCGCCTGTTCCCGGCAGGCGGGGCGAGTTCGCTTACGGCTTCATCCCGCCGGGGCTGTTCGCGACGATCAAGACCAGCTTCCTCGAACTGGCCCGCGCGAAGAAGAGCGGCGCCGTGCGCCGCTGACCAATGGAGTTTTGAAAGGACCGGCCGATGACCCGCGTTGCCCTTTATGCCCGCTATTCCTCCGACAATCAGCGGGACGCCTCGATTGAGGATCAGTTCCGCATCTGCCGGGAGCAGGCCAGACGCGAGAAGTGGAAGATCATCGGCACCTATAAGGACGCGGGGATTTCCGGGGCGAGCATGATCCTGCGTCCCGGCATCCAGGCGCTGTTGCAGGACGCGCAGGCGGGACAGTTCGATATCGTTCTGGCCGAGGCGCTGGACCGCATCTCGCGTGACCAGGCCGATGTGGCGACGCTGTTCAAGCATCTCAAATTCGCCGGCGTTCCCATCGTCACGCTGGCCGAGGGCGAGATCAGCGAGCTTCATGTCGGCCTCAAGGGCACGATGAACGCGCTGTTCCTCAAAGACCTTGCCGCCAAGACGCATCGCGGCATTCGTGGCCGCGTCGAGGAAGGCAAGTCGGGCGGCGGGCTTTGCTATGGCTACAAGGTCGTGAAGCAACTCGATGCTCGCGGCGATCCGATCCGGGGCGACCGCGAGATCGACGAAGCCGAGGCCAATGTCGTGCGGCGCATCCTCCGCGACTATGCTGCGGGTATTAGCCCGCGCGTCATCGCAAAGACGCTGAACGAGGAAGGTGTGTCCGGGCCAGAAGGTCGACTCTGGAACGACACCACCATCCACGGTCATGCAAAGCGCGGCACGGGCATCCTGAACAACGAGCTTTATATCGGCAAGCTGATCTGGAACCGGCTGCGCTATATCAAAGACCCGTCGACGGGAAAGCGCGTCTCACGCCTCAACCCGGAATCGGAATGGATCGTCAAGGACGTTCCCGACCTGCGCATCGTCGACGACGAACTCTGGCAGGCGGTGAAGGCGCGGCAGGCCGTCACCTCGGCCAGATACGCCAATGTCGCCGAGGGCATCCGCAAGCACCACAAGAAGAACCGTCTGAATGGCACCCATCGGCCGAAGACCCTGCTTTCGGGACTGGTGTTCTGCGGCTGCTGCGGAGGCCCCTTCTCCATCCGGGGTTCCGACCGCTTCGCCTGCTCGACGCATGTGACCAAGGGCGCCTGCTCCAACAGCCGCACCATCCTGCGCGAAGACCTGGAGCGGCGCGTGCTCGCCGGCCTCAAGGAACGGATGATGGCGCCCGAAGTCGCCGCGGCTGCGATGCGGGCCTATGCCGAGGAGACCAACCGGCTTAACCGCGAGCGCCGCTCCAATGGCGACGCCTGGAAGGCCGAGATGGTGAAGGTCGAGAAGCAGATCAGGGGGATCATCGAGGCGATCAAGGAAGGCATGTTCCATCCGAGCATGAAGGACGAGATGGACACGCTGGAAGCGCGCAAGGCCGAACTGGCCGAACTGCTCGCCGACGCACCCGACGACACGCCGGACATCCTGCCGAGTGCTTCGGCGATCTATGCGAAGAAGGTCGCGGCGCTGACCGGCGCCCTCGCCCGCCCCGACGAGCGGCCGCAGGCAGCGGCGGCTTTGCGGATGCTGATAGAGAAGATCGTGCTGACGCCCGGCCCGGAACGCGGCGAGATTTTCGCGACGCTGCACGGCGAACTGCGCACGATCCTCGAATGGACCGAGCGGCAAGCCATTGGAAAGGCTACAAAAAGAAACACTCCCGGAGCGGGGCTCGCGGGAGTGTCGGTTTCAATGGTTGCGGGGGCTGGCTTCAACCTTTGTCCTAACTTCTCGGGGCCTTTGCCTGTGTTCGGCTTCCACGAAGTCGAGAATGCCGAACAACTCGCCGCGTAGCTTGGCATGGACCTCGCCGCGCTTGTCGCCCGGCATAAGCACGACTTCCTCGATCAACGAGCGCAGTTCCTCGGCAGCAACACGGCCATCGTTGTCGTTGTGCAGGGCATCGGTGAAACGCTCCACCCGCTTGCGGTAGATGCTGGCGATGTTGGAGTGCACGTCCGGCGTGTCGGTCGGGGCCTTCATCTGCCGGGCGATGAGTTCCGCCTTTTGCCGTTCCAGCTCGTCCATGCGCGCTTTCATCGACGGTTGATACATGCCGTCCTCAATGGCCGCGATGATTCCTGCGATGGCCTTCTCGATCTTGTCCAGTGCCTTGCGGTCCTGCTCGCCCTGTGCCCGACGCTCCCGGTTGAGGCGATTCATTTCCTCGGCGAAGGCGCGCACGGTTTCCTCGACAGCGCAGCCAGAGATCAGCCTGTCTTTTAGACCGGACAGCACACGTTCCTCGATCTTGTCGCGGGTGATGGTCCTGCTGTTTTCGCAAGTGCCGCGCCGGTGATGGTTCAGGCAACCATAGCGGTCGCGCATGATGAGGCCGTATTTGCCGCCGCAGCAGCCGCAGGTCAGCAGGCCGGAAAGAAGGGAAACGGGCCGCTTCTTCTCATGCAGCTTGCGCGCCGTGGCCTTCCTGACACCCTCGGCGGTCGCCTCGAACCGCACTGCAATGTCCTTCTGCCGCGCGCGAACCGCATTCCACAATTCGTCATCCACTATGCGCAAATGCGGAACCTCGCTCCTGATCCACTTTTCCGGCGGGTTGATGCGCGACACGCGCTTGCCGGTGGACGGGTCCTTGACGAAGCGCAGGCGGTTCCACACAAGGACGCCGACATAAAGCTCGTTGTTGACGATGCCGGTGCCGCGCGAGACATGGCCCCGGATACTGGTGTCGCCCCATGCCCGGCCAAGCGGGCCGGGAACGCCATCGCGGTTCAGATCGACGGCGATAGCCTTGGGGCTTTTGCCGGATGCGAACTCGCCAAAGACACGGCGGACGATTTCCGCTTCTTCCGGGATGATCTCGCGGTCGCCCCGGATTGGTTCGCCGTTGGCATCGAACTTCTTCACTATCCTGTAGCCGTAGCAAAGGCCACCGCCCGCCTTGCCCTTCTCCACCCTGCCCCGCAACCCGCGATGGGTTTTCATGGCAAGGTCTTTGAGAAACAGCGCATTCATCGTGCCTTTCAGCCCGACATGAAGCTCGGAGATTTCACCCTCGGCCAAGGTGACGATGGTGACGCCCACGAATTTCAGATGCTTGTAGAGGGTCGCCACATCCGCCTGATCGCGGCTGATCCGGTCCAGCGCCTCGGCCAGCAGGATATTGAACTCGCCATGTTGCGCATCGCACATCAACCGTTGGATGCCGGGACGCAGGATCGTGCTGGCCCCGGAGATAGCCGCGTCCTCGTAGGAGCCGACGATCTGCCACCGCTCCCGCCCCGCATGTTCCCGGCAAAGCCGGAACTGGTCCTCGATGGACGCCTCGCTCTGCTTGTCGTCGGAATAGCGGGCATAAAGGGCTGCGCGGGTCATGGCTTCAATCCTCTTTTCTTGTCGGCCCACTACCGCGACAGTGCAGACTGAACATCGGTTAGGGCAAAGTCGTCGCCGACATACAGAAGCGGGGCCGAATGCCGTTTGGCGAGAGCATAGGCAAAGCAATCACCGAAGTTCAGGCCCCCCCGTGTTCCGAACCCTTTGCCGTAGTCCAGACGCGCCCTTATCGCGGCACGCGCAAGGCTCTCGTCCGTAGAGGCAATGGCGATGCGGAAATCGGCCAGAAACGCATCCAGATCGGCAATCGCTTCGTGCCGGTCCCCGTTCCTGATTCTGCCCGCCATTACCGTTCCCGCCTCGACATAGTTCACTGCCGATATGAGGCGCGAAGCGCCTGTCTGTAGCGCGGCCATGCAGTCAGACGCTTCCGCCTCCTCGAACATGATCGCAATGATGGCGGACGCATCGACAATCATCATCGGGAGAAACCAAGCTCTTCGGGCGTGTCGCCAACCGCTTCATCCCATTCCTGTTTCGTAACCGGGCGGCGGTCATAGCGGCTGGCGCGCTCGCGAACGAACGCCTTCATGCGCGAAACATAGTCGCGCTGCGCCTCCTGCTCTGCGCGCAGCCGTTCCAGCCGCTCACGCATGGCCTGCGTGATGGCATCCGTCATGGTTTCGCCGGTCAGGCGGGATAGTTCCCGCGCCAGCCGGTCCGCTTCCTCGGTCTTGATGCTCAAGGCCATGTCAGCCTCCTTCTAGATTTATGATCTAGATAGCATTTCCATCCCGATCATTCAATGGAGAAGATCGAACTCCCGGCTGCTATTGGTCGTCATCATCGCCAGAACGATCTTCCTGCGCGTCCATCCGACACTTGGGCGGCCTGTTGTCGTTGGCCGCCTGCAACGCCTCAAAGTGCTCCCGCGCGATCTGGCGTCCGATCAGCCGGGCGATGGTCAACACCACCGCATCCACCCGCGCGGACGCATCCGCCTGCCCGGCATCCTGTCCATTCGGCGGTCGGTTGTCGTTCGCCGGCCTCTGTTTTCCGCCACCGCCCTCGCTATCAGAAGTCATAGAAGTCGAACTCGCCGCGCGGCTTCCATCCGGCAGGGTAGGCAATCCAGCGATTAATGTCGGATTCATGCCAGCCCGCGCCATTGGTGCTGATCTTCATCTGGCGCGGGAAGGTGCCTTCGGCGATCTTGCGATAGATGGTGGACCGGGACAGGCCGGTGCGGGCGAGAACGGTTTTCATGCGAATGATGCGGTCTGGTTGGCGCATGGTCCTGCTGCCTCCTGCTGGTTGTTTCTGACAATTGCAGAGACCAGACAAGGCAACGATTTATCGTTGTGCAATAGATATTTAGCTGCCGTAGTAGTGTAGCGTAGAAACGGCGGTAAATAGGATGGTTCTACGATCTACAATCCGATGCCCCGACCTCTGCCAAGGCCGTGACTGAGGGCAAGTTGTCGGCCAAGCCTCATCCCTGAGTCGAAATCCATGCTGATGCCGAGTTGCTTCTTGCGACCTTCGAGCAGGGATTCCATCTGCGGATCGCGTTCCAGGCTCATCGCCATGTTGCCCATCTCCGCGCGCGCTGACCTGTAGCCGGAATAGTTGCCCGCCGCATATTGGCGTTCCCCGGTCTGCCTGAGTTCCTGAAAGCGTTCCACGAACCGATCCGCGCGCAGATCGGGGTTCTTGCGCATCTCTGTTTCCAGTTGCAGGGCGCGTCTGGCAGGCGCGGCGCGATCAGGATCGCCAGAGGCGACATCGGCGGCAAAGCCGGGATTCCGTTTATAGACGGCCTCGGCGTCGCGGGAACCGTGAGGTCGGTGCTCATCGAAGGCTGTGCGAGCCTCGTGCAACTCCTGCACCTGCTCGGGCGTCGCAGCGATACCCCTGTCCTGCGCCGCGAAGATCGCATCCACGGCGCGGGCATGACGAACGAAGCTCTGCCCGGAACTGGCGCGACGCAAGAGTTCTTCCGGCTCGATGCCGGTCTTGCGTGATGTGACTTCAGGGTCGCGCTGAACCTCTCGTCTTGCCGCCTCCCTGTCCGGTCCTGCGGGCACATGCTCACCGGAAGAACGCAGATTGTCGATATAATCGTCTATGGCGTCGCGCAGCCGCTCGGGCACGAGTTTCCGCATGATCTCGGCGACACGGGCGCGGAAGGTGATGCCGCGCCGCTCGGCGTAGTCCTGCGCCGGGTCGATCTGCTGTTCGTAATCGGTCGCCATGTCCTTGGCCCGGTCGCGCGACAGGGTGTTGATGAGCTTGTCCCGGCTGGCGAAGTCGTCGCGGCCGTAATGCAGGTCCATGCCGTCGCGGTGACGCGACAGAGCGACATAGCTGCTGTGGGCGTCCATGCCGGGAGTCGCCAGCACATGCGTCCGGTCCACCGTCATGCCCTGCGCCTTGTGGATCGTCGCGGCATAGCCGTGGTCAATGCGGTCGTAGTCTTTCAGATCGAACGAGATGCTGCGCCCATCATCGGTGCGAACCGACATGGATTGTTCGCTGACCTGTTCGATGATGCCAAGCGTTCCGTTCTTGACGCCAAGGCCGCGCTCGTTTTGCAGGAACATGACGCGATCCCCGCTGGCAAAGCTGCGCTCGCCTCGCTCGACGGTGACTTGCACGTCTTCGCCGAGATCGCCGGCCTCCCGCATCCGCTCGCGGGCGGCCTCGTTGAGTTCCCGTACCTCGGCATTGGTGTGGGTGAGAATGATGCGGCTGGCATCCGGCGCGGCCTGCCGGTCACGGTCCCAGCGGTCGATCAGATCGCCACGCGCCTGCTCACGCGTTTCGGCTGAATGCACCATATCGTGACTGTCATAGGCATGGATCGCATTCCCGGTCCTGCCCGTCGCCAGATTGCGCGTGGCATCCCGCTGCCAGTCCTCACGCTGGCGGCGAACCTCGCTGATTTCCACGCCGCCGTGGCGGTCATGGATCGAGCGGAAGGCCGCGCCCGCTTCTATTGCCTGCAATTGCTGCGGATCGCCGACCAGCACGACTTTCGCGCCGGCCTCGGCGGCATGCGACAGCACGCGCTCCAACTGCCGTGTGCCGACCATGCCCGCCTCATCGATGACAAGCACATCGCGGGAAGTCAGCATGTCGCGTCCGTTCTTCCAGCCATGTTCCATGCTGGCGATGGTGCGCGAAGAAATGCCCGATCCGCCTTCCAGATTCTCGGCGGCAATGCCGGACAGGGCAACGCCGCGCACCTCGTAGCCTGCCGCTTCCCAAGCCTCGCGCGCAACGCCCAGCATGGCGCTTTTCCCCGTCCCGGCATAACCGACGACGATGCCAAGGTCGCGCCCGTCCGTAACGTGCGCCAGTGCGTCGGCTTGCTCGCCGGACAGGACAAGCCCGCGCTGTTCTGCGCGCGCAAGGGCGTCGAGCCTGTCTTTCTCGCTGACATCATGGCGTTCCCTCTCGGCCATGAGTTCCGCCGCGCGATGCAGGCGCTGTTCCGCCTCGATCATTTCGCGCGTGGTGAAGCGGTCCTCGCCGCGTCCGTCCTTGCCGAGTTCGACAAGATCGGGCGCGTTTCCCATCGCGCCCATGACCTCGTTGAACTGGTCAATACCGTCACTGTGCCGATGCGCGAACTTCGCCATGTCGCGGCGCGTGAAGGTCGATTGCTGATGTGTGATCGCGTCCAGCGCCACCGATGGATCGGCGATGATGCGCGCGCCGTTGTTGCGGGCGATCTCGCGGTGAAGGTCGGCGCGGTCAGCGGCCTCGATGCCTTCGCCTTCAATGCGCTGTGCAGGCGCGCCGATTTGGCTTTGCGGCTCAAGGCCGATGCCCTGCGCCTCAAGGCTGCGATGGTCGATCCGGGCGTCTATGTCGAGTTCGGCCAGCCGCTCGTTGACATGCTCGGCCCAGCGTTCCCGCCAGCGCTCGACCACCTCCGTGCGGTTCCAGTCGCGAACCTTCTTGCCGAAGCCGTCCTCATCGACCTCGCGCATGGTGAGCATGACATGCGCGTGGGGTTTCGGCATACCGTCCTCGCTAACATCCCAATGCACATTCAGGTCGGCGATCATGCCCTGGTCGACGAACTCGGCCTGCGCGAAATCGCGGGCAAGCTCGATGCCCTGCGCCTGCGTCATCTCGCGCGGGATGGCAAACTCCACCTCGCGGGCAAGCTGGGCATCCTTGCGAACCTCGAACGCCTCGACATCGTTCCAGAGCCGTTCGCGGTCGGACCATTGCTCCGGTGCGCCGTCCGGCAACAGCACCTCGGAATGGACGACGCCACGCTTGGCGGAAAAGTCCTGATCGCGGTCAAGGCGCTCGTCGCGCAGCCGCGAGGCCGAGCGATAGGCGGCGGACGCCACCGCGCTGGAGCCTGCCTTGCGGCCAATGACCTTGACGTGAAGATGATAGATCGCCATCGCGATCCAAGCATTGCCACGGTCAAGCGCACGTCGGAACGACGTATAAGCGCGCCCTCCCTCGAAAAAATCTCGGGATGGAC
>JAGRLT010000146.1 GCA_020441665.1 Nitratireductor sp. | reverse complement strand
CGCGATTCGCGCCCAGCGCCGCTGGGCCGCCAGCATGCGGCGAAGCCTGTCGCGGGCCTTGACATGAAACCCCTCCTCCATCGGCGCCAGTCCGGTAAGCCCGCAGATCTTCCACAAGGCTTGCCTCGGATGGGTTTTGGTCGCCGTTTTGCGGGCGCCATAGGCCGCCGCCTCGCGGGCAAGCCGTTGTTCCAGTTTCTCCATGTTGCCGGTCATGTCGCGCCCCTGGGGTAAACGCGGTGGATTCTGCGCGACCGGGAGCCGGCGGGAATAAGTTGTATTTCAGGAAAATACTACCGGCCCGCAACCCGTTGATTCCACGCGAGATTGCCAGGGAGGCGCGAAACAGGGCGGGAAACATATGCCATCGGCCATTGCATTTCCCAGAATAGGAATATAGTCCTTTTTGGGGAGAACTTCATGTATCAGCGCATTCAGACCTGTCCGGCACGGCAGACAAGCATCCGAAAGGCGGAATTGACCGCACTGCCGCATCGAAAACATGTCCCCCGGCCGCAGGGCGACATCAGCCCGGAATATGACGATGCCGCCGGCCAACTCGTCGTCAAGCTCGTATCGGTGCTGGACCGCGTGGCGGTTGCCGATCTGCACGGCACCTCCCGTGGCAAGGCCGGCATCTGCCTGTCCCGCCAGAAGGCGATGTATCTCATGCATACGGTGTTTTCCTCACCCTATCATACGGTGGCGGCGTTTTTTCGCCGCGACCGCACCACGATTGCCCATGCCTGCCGCCTGGTGGAGGACATGCGGGACGACGAGGATTTCGACAGGCAACTGGAGGCGATGGAGAACCTGCTGGTTTCCGCCCGCAATCTGTATGAGATTTCAGATCGCGGGGTCGCCGATGCATGACAAGCTCAAGGCGCTCACCCGCCTGCTCAAGGTGCTGAACGCTGCCGGTTGTGGCGGCGCCGAATATCGCATCGGCAAGGAGGGAGTCGTCATCATGCGAGGGGGGCGTGAACATCGTTTCGGCTGTCAGACCTATGACGAAGCGATCCGGCGTGGCCTTGTCGATCCGGCAGATCGCCTCAACCTTACGGCCGAGGGCAGGGCGGCGCTCACCCGCCTGCTCGATCCCGAAAGCGGTTTTCAGGCCCAGAACCGGCAACTGGCCGTCAGGACAGCGCAACAGGATGGGGGCACCCGCGCGGTGCTCGCCAACCATGCCGAGTCGCCGCTGGAGCGATTGCACAGCCGCAAGGCCGGCAATGGAGAACCGTGGATCGATGCAACCGAGTTTCAGGCTGGCGAGAAACTGCGCCGCGATTTCGAACTCGCCGGCTTGCAGCCGCGCATTTCCGCCAACTGGGTCGCCAGCGTTGCTTCGCGAAACCGATCACCGGGCGGCAGCGCCGAGATCACCGATTTCGCCCTCGATGCGAAGCGGCGTTTCGAGGCGGCCCATATGGCGATCGGGCCGGAACTTGCCGGTGTGGTGGTGGATGTCTGCTGCTTCCTGAAGGGGTTGGAGACGGTCGAGCGTGAACGCAAGTGGCCGCCGCGCTCGGCCAAGCTCATGCTGCGTACGGCGCTGCGGATCCTGGTGCGCCATTACGGGCTGACGCCGCCCGGCGGCAGGCGGGCAATGCGGCAATGGGGCGGGGAGGGATACCGGCCTGAAGCGGCTTTTCCGGGCACGCCCGGATAGTCCCGGTTTCAGGCGGCAAGGCTTGCGGCGGCGATGTCCTTGATCCGCTGCACCATGGCGCGCAGTCCGTTCGAGCGCTGCGGCGTGATGTGCTCGGCAAGACCCAGCCGGTCAAACACCGCCTGCTGATCGGTTTCGACGATCTCGCTCGCCTTGCG
>JAGRLT010000145.1 GCA_020441665.1 Nitratireductor sp. | reverse complement strand
GTTGTCGGTGGAAAAATCCGTTGCCTCGCGCAAGAGCTTCGGCGGCACGGCGCCCGCCAATGTGAAACGGCAGGCGGCCTATTGGCGCAAGCGGCGGGCGAAGGAATCGAAGCCGCGTTGAGCGGCGGCTTGCCGGTTTGACAATTGTGCCGGCTTATCGAATATGAACGGCAGGCGATGATGGAGTTACCGCCATGATGCGTGGCAATGGGTTGAAGACAGCATTGGCTTTCGTGCTGCTGGCAGGGTTGCTGGCGGTTTCCGGCTGTGGGCGAAAGGGGCCGCTGGAGCCGCCGCCGGGCAGTGTGTCGCCGGCTTCTTCCGGCAAGGCAGGTGAACCCGCCACCCAGGACGATCGCATCATTCTGGATGCGCTGATCTGATCTGATCGGTCATCCAGCCCTTTGGGCAAAATTTCTTCCCGGACATACGACAAGGCGGCGCCCGTGAACCATTTTCAGTACAGGCAAGGCATCTTGCATGCCGAAGACGTGCCACTGCCGCAGATCGCGGCGGAAGTCGGCACGCCGTTCTACTGCTATTCGACGGCGACGCTGGAGCGCCATTACAACGTCTTTTCGGGCGCCTTCGGCGACATTCCCTCGCTGGTCTGCTATGCCATGAAGGCGAACTCCAACCAGTCGGTGCTGACGACGCTGGCGCGGCTCGGCTGCGGCGCGGATGTGGTGTCGGGCGGCGAACTGAAACGCGCGCTCGCGGCGGGCATTCCGCCTGAAAAGATCATGTTCTCGGGCGTCGGCAAGACCGATGCGGAGATGGATGCGGCGCTTGAGGCGGGCATTCTGTGCTTCAACGTCGAATCGGTGCCGGAACTGCATGCGCTTTCGGCGCGCGCCGTGGCGATGGGCAGGACGGCGTCCGTCTCCTTCCGCATCAACCCGGATGTGGATGCGAAGACCCACGCCAAGATTTCCACCGGCAAGAAGGAAGACAAGTTCGGCGTGCCGTGGGACCAGGCGGAGAAGATCTACGCCCTTGCCGCCACGCTGCCCGGCATCGCGGTTACCGGCATCGACATGCATATCGGCAGCCAGATTACCGAACTCGAACCCTTCGACCATGCCTTTTCGCGGCTTGAAGGGCTGGTGCGGCGGCTCAGGGCCGAGGGACACTCGATCCACCATGTCGATCTGGGCGGCGGGCTCGGCATTCCCTATCGCGGCGACAATGAACCGCCACCGGGGCCTGATGCCTATGCCGACATCGTCAAGCGCCATGTGCGGGCGCTCGACTGTCAGGTGATTTTCGAGCCGGGCCGGCTGATCGTCGGCAATGCCGGCATTCTGGTCGGCAGCGTCATCTACCGCAAGGAGATGGAGCACAAGACCTTCCTGATCGCCGATACCGCCATGAACGACCTGATCCGCCCGACGCTGTACGATGCATGGCATGATATCCGCGCGGTGATGGAGCCTGCCGCCGATGCCGAATGGAGCAATTGCGACGTGGTCGGCCCGGTCTGCGAGACCGGCGATTTCATGGCTCATGACCGTCCGCTGCCGCCGCTTCAGCGCGGCGACCTGTTCGCCATCTCGTCCGCCGGCGCCTATGGCGCGGTGCAGGCCGGCACCTACAATACGCGGCCGCTGGTGCCGGAAGTGCT
>JAGRLT010000144.1 GCA_020441665.1 Nitratireductor sp. | reverse complement strand
CGACGGAATGAACCGCGACGCGCTGATCGAGGCGACCCGAGGCGCCGACATCATCTTCAACGGCCTCAACCCGCCCTATACGGACTGGCACGACAGGGCGCTGCCGATGGCTGAAAACACGCTGGCCGCAGCAAGCGCCCATGGCGCGCTGCATCTCTTCCCCGGCAATGTGTACCCTTACGGATCGAAGCTGCCGCCGCTGCTGACGCCGGATACGCCGTTGCGGCCCGACCATGCCAAGGCGCGGATCCGCGCGGACATGCAGCATCGGTTCGAAGCCGCCGCACGGCGCGGCGCGGTGCAGACGGTGGTGCTGCGCGCCGGCGATTTCTTCGGCGGCACCGGCACCGGATCGTGGTTCGACCTGGTGCTGAGCGAAAAGCTCGACTCGGACAGGTTCACCTGGCCGGGCAATCCGAAGATCGACCATGCCTGGGCCTATCTGCCGGATCTGGCGCAGGCCTTCGTCCGGCTGGCGGCACACCAGGACGATCTGCCGATGTTTTCGAGCTTCACCTTTGCCGGCCACACGGCGAGCGGCGAAGCCATGCAGCGGGCCACGGAGCGCGCCGTCGGCCGCAGGCTCAGGCGCCGCGCGCTGCCGGGGTTCCTGGTATCGATCGCTGGCTGGGTCCAGCCGAAGATGCGGGAGGTCTCGGAAGTCTTCTATCTATGGCACAGGCCCCATCGGCTCGACGGTTCGGCGCTGGAAGCGGTAACGGGCCCCCTGCCCCACACCCCGCTTGACGAAGCCGTGCGGCAGGCACTGGCCGAACTCGGCCGGTTGCCGGAAGCCGCAGCAGGCGCACCGGCGCTGCGCGCGATCGCGGCCTGACGTCAGGACCCTCAGGCGCAACAGCAAAAAAGGCCGCGCGAGGCGGCCGTTTTCATGCTTCTCCGGCAGGTTGCCTACAGCGTGGCGCCGGTTCCCAGCGCCAGTTCCTCGACGCCATCGCGGCGATAGATATCGTCGCGGAAGTTGACCACGCCGGCCTCCGTCGACCAGGCGGTAATATAGGTGAAGAACAGCGGAACGGGGTTCGTCACCTCGATCTCGGTGTTCTGGCCCGAGGCGATGCCGCGCTCGATGGCGGTGCGGTTCCAGCCCGGCGTGTCGCGCAGCAGCCAGGTGACCAGATCGCGGACATTCTGCACCCTGACGCAGCCTGACGAATTGAACCGCTCGATATTGCCGAACAGGCTCTGCTGGGGCGTGTCGTGCATGTAGACGGCGTGCTGGTTGTAGAAATTGATCTTGGTCGAGGCCATGGCGTTGATCTTGCCCGGATCCTGACGGAGCATGTAGTTGACCGCGTCGTCGGTGTTCCAGTCGATCGTGCTGATCGGGATTTCCTCGCCCGTCGCCTCGTTGAACACGCGGATGTTGTTGCGCTCGAGATAGGAGGGATCCTTGCGCATCAGCGGAATGATGTCCTTCTGGATGATCGATTTCGGCGCGGTCCAGAACGGATTGAGGATCACCTCGTGAATCTTCGAATCGAGGATCGGCGTCTGGCGGTCGATCTTGCCGACGATCGCGGTGTGGCGCAGCACCACCCTGCCATTTTCCACTGCCTCGATCTGGGCTGCCGGAATGTTGACCATGACGTAGCGGCCGCCGGCGGGAATGTTGTCCATCGAGCGCAGCCGGGCAAGGTTGGTCTCCAACTGGCCGAGGCGGATGCCGGCGGGAATGTTCATCGCGGCGAAGGTGTATTTGCCCATGACGCCATCGGGCGGCAGGCCGTGGCGGGCCTGGAAGCGCTTGACCGCGGCGGTCACCCAGGTGTCGTAGACTTCGGACTGGCCGGCGGTCGCATCGAGATCGCCGGAAATCGCCAGGCGCTGGCGCAACAGCGGGACGTTGCGCGACGTAGCCCCCAGTTCGAGCTTCTGGTTTGCGGGCACCACCGGCCAGCCGCCATTGCCGACGATGCCACGATATTCCTGGATCGCCTGTTCGATCAGCGCCGGGGTGCGGCTGGAAAAAATCGGCGTGTTGGAGGTATTGAGAGGACCGACGGATTTCTGGGCGTCGAACTGGTCGTTCCAGCTACCGAGCTTGGGATTTTGCAGCAGCCGGTCCACCGCGCTCTGGGCGCGGGCGGCCACCGGCGCGGCGGCAATGGCCGAAGCACCGATCCATTTGGCCGCGTGGCCGAGAAATTGGCGTCGTTTCATGATCGTTCTCAATAATGGCGTATGCCCCTTCATATAGCGCCAAATGTGACCAATGAAAGGCTCGCGGAGACGCCTCATGGTCAAATTTCCGAGACCGCGCAAGGCTATCCTCCGGCATGACCGCCCCGCCGGCAGGCTGCCGCGGCAGGGCGCACAGAGGCGATACCGGGCATGAAAAAGGCCCCGAAACCGGGGCCTTGAAAGTCTTTCGGAGCCGGCGGGCGGCGGAAATCCACGTCTCAGAGCCGGTAGAGGATCTGATCGGTCCAGAAGCGTTCGAGGCGCTGCAGGGCGACGTTCATGCGCTCGAACTCGCCGACGCCCAGGCCACCGACCTTCTCGATCGAGGCGATGTGGCGGAAATAGAGCCGTTCGACGATCGCGGCGACCTTCTTGCCCTCTTCCGTCAGGCTGACGCGGACGGAGCGGCGATCGACGCGGCTCTTCTGATGCAGAATCAAGCCCTGATCGACCAGCTTCTTCAGATTGTAGGAAACATTCGAACCCAGATAATAGCCACGGGTGCGCAGTTCGCCGGCGGTCAGCTCGGAATTGCCGATATTGTGCAGCAGGAGCGCCTGAACGGCATTGATGTCGCTGCGGCCCTGGCGATCGAACTCGTCCTTGATGACGTCGAGCAGGCGGCGATGCAGCCTTTCCACCAGGGTGAGAGCCTCAAGATAGGAGGTTTTGATGTCGCCTTCCGACTCGGGCTCGATGCGCTTGCCCACAAGGCCAGTCATTGTGTTCATGGTATGCCTCTTCTGTCTGCCGGTTCTTGTTATTGTCTTTCTCCGGCTTGAACGGACCCTACACAGTTCGTTTCAAATTTTATTTAAAGGACAGGCTTAACGGAAGGTTGCGCACCTGTTCGGCCGAACAGGGTTACCAAAATGCCAAGGGTCGGAAGGGGGCGGGCGGCGCTACAGGGAGCGGCTGGGCAGGATGTGCCGGCTGCCGCCGATCAGGCGGGAAATCGCCTTGAGGCCGAAATAGGTGCCGACGCTGATGAGGTGGAACAGCACCACATTGGTGTTGGCGCCGTAGAGATCGGGCATGCCGAGGAACAGGCTCAATTCGGCGCAGACCGTCAGAAGCCAGGAGATCGTGCCCCAGGAGAACTGGCCCCAGAGGCCGAGCGCGGAGACCGGCAGCATGACGGCGAGAACCGGAGCGGCGATGCGCCAGTGTTCCGGCATGGTGTCGAAACGCACCTCGCCGCCGGGATAGATCCCGGTGATGCGCGCCCAGTAGGTGAGCGCGAAGACAAGCAGGAAGAATGCCACCAGGCGTTTCAGGATGACGATCGCAAGACCGACAAGGCCCTGGTCGCGACGGCGGCGGTAGATCTCGATTTCCATGGATTCCGGCTCAATTCCTGACCGCTGCTTGATACGCCCATGGCAGGGCGGCAGCAAGGCCCGCAGAAAATGCACCGGCGGGAATTGAAAAATCCGCCGGCGCATGGCTCATAGGCACCGATTTACGACAGATCCGCCAGCAGAACAGGAAGCGGGGCAGGAAATGAAGCGCAGCGTCGACGAGATCACCGCAGGCCGCAGGATGCGGCGCAACCGCCGGTTCGACTGGACACGGCGGCTTGTGCGGGAAAACCAGGTGACCGCCGACGACCTGATCTGGCCGATCTTCCTGATCGAGGGAGAAAACCGCAGCGAACCGATCGGCGCCATGCCGGGCGTCGAGCGGCTGACGGTGGACAAGGCGGTGGATGCGGCGAAGCGCGCCCGCGATCTCGGCATTCCGGCGATCGCGACCTTTGCCGATATCCCGCTCGACAAGCGCGACCAGACGGGTTCGGCCGTGCTCGACCCCAGGGGCGTCGTCAACGCGGCGACGCGGGCGATGAAGGCCGCCGTACCGGAAGTCGGCGTCATCACCGATGTGGCGCTCGACCCCTTCACCAGCCACGGCCATGACGGCATTCTGCGCGACGGCACCATCGTCAATGACGAGACGGTTGCGCTGATCGCGAAAGCGGCCGTCCTCCAGGCCGATGCCGGCGCCGACATCATCGCGCCGTCGGACATGATGGACGGGCGCATCGGCGCGATCCGCGACGCGCTCGATGAAGCCGGCCACCGGGACGTGGCGATCATGAGCTATGCGGCCAAATTCGCTTCAACCTTTTACGGCCCCTATCGCGAGGCGGTGTCGACCGGCGGGCTGCTGAAAGGCGACAAGAAGACCTATTATCTCGATCCGGCAAATTCCGACGAAGCGCTGCGCGAATGCGAACTCGACATCGCCGAGGGCGCCGACATGCTGATGGTCAAGCCCGGCATGCCCTATCTGGACATCATATGCCGGGTCAAAGAGGCTTTCGCCATGCCGACCTTCGCCTATCAGGTGTCAGGCGAATATTCGATGATCATGGCGGGCGTCGAGAAAGGCTTTCTCGATCACGACAAGGCGGTGATGGAGGCCATGCTGGCCTTCAAGCGGGCCGGCTGCGACGGGGTGCTGACCTATTTCGCGCCGGTGATCGCCGAACTTCTGCAAAAGGGCGCGAACCACTAACAGGGGAACACGGCATGCGCATCCAGTGCGACTGCGGATCGTTTCAGGCAGACCTTACCGGCTTTCCGCGCAATTCGCCGGGCCGCCTCGCCTGCTATTGCAAGGACTGCCAGGCCTATCTTGCAAAGCTCGGGCGGAAGGACCTGCTCGACGCCTATGGCGGAACGGAGGTCATTCCCGTCTATCCGAGCGAGTTCGTGATCGCCTCGGGCAAGGAACATCTGCGCTGCAACCGGCTCAGCGAGGCGGGCCTCAACCGGTGGTCGACCACCTGCTGCAATTCGCCGATCGCCAATACGAGAGCGAATTTTCCCTGGGTCGGCATCCTTCACAACGCCTACCGGGCGGCAGACCCGCAGGCGCTCGACCGCCTCGGCCCGATCAGAAGCCGCATCATGGGCAAATATGCCAAGGGAAAGCCGCCCTTCGAAATCGCGGAGCGCATCAACTTCAAGGCGATGATGTCGGTGCTGCCCTTCCTCCTCAAGGGCAAGCTGCTGGGAAAGTCGAAACCGAACCCCTTCTTCCGCGAAGACGGTACGACGCCGATCAGCGAGCCGAAACTGCTCTGATCGAAGCACTTGCGATGCGGGTTCGAAGCGGAGGGCGACAATGAAACACTGGCTTGATATCGCCGTGAAGGGCGAAGGCGAGACGGAACGTCCGGCAGCGGAGAAAGTCGTCAGCGGCGATCCCGTCTTCACCACCTGGAATGCGGAAGAGCGCGACGGGCTTTATTGCGGCATCTGGCAATCGACGCCAGGCAAATGGCGCATCGCCTATGAGGAGTGGGAGTTCTGCCACATCCTTTCCGGCGTCTCGGTGATCACCGATGGCGACGGCAACAGCCGCACGGTCCGGGCCGGCGACAGTTTCGTGCTGCGGCCCGGTTTTGCCGGCACCTGGGAAGTCGTCGAGACGACCGCCAAGGAATATGTCATCCGGCTTTGATATCACATCGCCGGTCGAGGTTGGAACGAGATTCCCAAAGTCGTTCTAAGCCATTTATTTAAAATGAAATTTTCCGCTCTAGGACGCACTTCGTCCTGGTCAAGTGGGCGGCCGCCTCACGATTTGTTCAACGCTTTTTCGCCGTTCCGGCGAAACTTGTCTCCGCCTTCTCCCGTCTCTGAGCCAAGACCGTGACGATCGGTCTGCCATAACGGCTGCAAACGCCGCAGCGAACCTCAACCCTCCAGACGGGAGAAACCCATGCATTCGAATTTCAAATCCTCGCTCGCCGCGCTGGCGCTTTCATTCGCCGCCCTTCCGGCTTTCGCCGCGAGCCATGCCGCCAATCCGATGGTCGGCGGCGCCGAAATGTTCCCCGACAGGAACATTGTCGAAAATGCCATGAATTCAGCCGATCACACGACGCTGGTCGCTGCCGTGAAGGCGGCGGGACTCGTCGAGACGCTGCAGGGTGACGGCCCGTTCACCGTGTTCGCGCCGACGAATGCCGCCTTCGAGAAGCTTCCCGACGGCGCGGTGGACAATCTGCTGAAGCCCGAGAACAAGGATCAACTGGCCAAGGTTCTGACCTGCCACGTGGTCGCCGCCAATGCCATGTCGGATGCGATCGGCAAGATGATTGCCGATGATGGCGGCACCCATCCCGTGCCGACGGTCGGCGGCTGCACGCTGCAGGCCAGGATGGATGGCGAGGCGATCACGCTGACCGACGAGAATGGCAATGTAGCCACCGTGACCGTCGCGGATGTCGCGCAATCGAACGGCGTCATCCACGTCATTGATACCGTGGTCCTGCCGAAGTAACCGACGGCAGTCCTTGCCCCTGGCATCGGCCGGCAGGTTGGAACCGGCCGGTGCCTACGCTTTCGCCGGCGGATTGACGCGGATGTTGAGGTCGCGCAACTGCGCGGCGGAGACATCGCCCGGCGCCCCCATCAGCAGGTCCATCGCCTGCTGGTTCATCGGGAACATGGTGATCTCGCGCAGGTTCTTGACGCCCAGAAGCAGCATGACGATGCGGTCGACGCCGGCGGCCATGCCGCCATGGGGCGGCGCGCCGTAATGGAAGGCGCGGTAGAGCCCGCCGAAGCGCTCCTCGACCGTCGCCCTGTCAAGGCCGGCGATCTCGAACGCCTTGACCATGGTTTCCGGCAGATGGTTGCGGATGCCGCCCGAGGCGATCTCATAGCCGTTGCAGACGAGATCGTACTGATACGCCTTGAGGCCGAGCAGGGCTTCGTTGCCCTCGGCCTGGGCCGCATCGAGCCCTTCCCGGCCGCCCTGGGGCATGGAGAACGGGTTGTGCGAGAATTCGATCTTCTTGTTGTCCTCGTCCCATTCGTAGAAGGGGAAGTCGACGATCCAGGCGAGTTCGAAGCGCTCGCGGTCGAGCAGGTTGAGCTCTTCGCCCGCCCGGTCGCGCGCGGCACCGGCGAATTTGTGGAACTGCGCCGGGTCGCCGGCGGCGAAGAAGCAGGCATCGCCCGCTTCAAGGCCGAGTTGGGCGCGGATCGCCTCCGTGCGCTCCTCGCCGATGTTCTTGGCGATCGGGCCGGCGCCTTCGAGCTTGCCGCCCTCTTCGCGCCAGAAGATGTAGCCGAGACCGGGCTGCCCCTCGCCCTGCGCCCAGGCATTCATCCGGTCGCAGAAAGCGCGCGAACCGCCGGTCTTTGCCGGGACGGCCCAGACCTGGTTCTTCTCCGACCTGTCGAGAATGCCGGCAAAGACCTTGAAGCCCGAGCCGCGGAAATGGTCCGACACGTCTTCCATGACGATGGGGTTTCTGAGATCCGGCTTGTCGGTGCCGTATTTGCGGATCGCCTCGTCATAGGCGATGCGCGGGAAGGTTTCGGTCACCGGCTTGCCGTCGGCAAACGCCTTGAAGACATCGCGCAGCACGGGCTCCATCGTGCCCAGCACGTCGTCCTGCTCGACAAAGCTCATTTCGAGGTCGAGCTGGTAGAACTCGCCCGGCAGGCGGTCGGCGCGCGG
>JAGRLT010000143.1 GCA_020441665.1 Nitratireductor sp. | reverse complement strand
GAAGAAGCAGGCCGAGGAGACGGCGATGCACTTCCTGACCCGGGTCAAGATCCCCGAGCAGGCGAACAAATATCCGGGCCAGCTCTCCGGCGGCCAGCAGCAGCGCGTGGCGATTGCCCGTTCGCTGTGCATGAATCCGCGCATCATGCTGTTCGACGAGCCGACCTCGGCGCTCGATCCCGAAATGATCAAGGAAGTGTTGGAGACGATGGTCGAACTGGCGCAGGAAGGCATGACCATGCTCTGCGTCACCCACGAAATGGGCTTTGCCCGTCAGGTAGCGAACCGGGTGATCTTCATGGATCAGGGCCAGATCGTCGAACAGAACGAGCCCGGCGAGTTCTTCGACAATCCGCAGCATGAGCGCACGAAACTGTTCCTCAGCCAGATTCTGCACTGATCGCGGCGTGCGGGGCTCGGTGGTCGAACCGGGATGGATCATGGCGCCGGGCAGAAATGCCCGGCGTCTTGCGTTTTCGCCCGGCGACCGGCGCGCCGCAGCACGGCCGGAATGACGGACAACAGGCGAAAGCCCATGAAATCAGCAAGCGAGATTGTCGGCCTGCTCGGCCTGGCGCCCCATCCCGAGGGCGGCTGGTACCGCGAAACCTTTCGTGACGCGGCAGGCGCGGACGGGCGCAGCCACGGCACGGCGATCTATTATCTGCTCGAGGCCGGCCAGCGCAGCCACTGGCACCGGGTCGATGCGAGCGAGGCCTGGCATTTCTATGCCGGTGGCCCGCTCCGGCTCGGCATTGCCGCCACGCGGCAGGGGCCGGCCGAATGGCGGATATTGGGGGCCGATCTTGCCGGCGGCGAGCGGCCGCAGATCGTCGTGCCGGCCCATGCCTGGCAGTCGGCGGAGCCCCTTGGCGACTGGACGCTGGTCGGCTGCACCGTATCGCCCGGTTTCGAGTTTTCCGGTTTCGAACTGGCCGAACCCGACTGGCGGCCGGGATAGGCGATTGCCCGTCAGCTTGTCAGATTTTCCGATCCGTGGTTCAATCCGTGTCTCCTGAAGCATGCCCATTTCCCAACCCGGAGGCAGGCTCATGACCTTTCTCAAAATCAGAAATCAGCAACGGCGCTCAACCGTGCCGCTCGCAGGGCTGGCCATGATGGCCTTGGGGCTCGCCCTTCTTTCGGCCAATGCCCGTGCGGATGCGCTCTCGATCAACGGGCCGATGTCGAGAAGCCTTCTGCTTGCCCAGACCTCGTTCTGTGGCGCGTGCTCGAACAGCGATCACGATGCCTGCGGCGGCCAGGCCAATGGCTGGAGCTGCTGCTCGGCCGGCTGCGAAGAAGGCAAGATGAAGTGCCACAATGTGACCAGTTGCGACAAGCTTACCCGCAACGACCGGGCGGCGCGCACGCTGTTTGCCGGCATGGACAAGCTGGCGGGCGGGCAGACCTTGCAGATCCTTTTCGCCCAGGCGTCGAACAACTGCGCCAGTTGGTATGACAGCCTGCAGGCGCGTCTGAGCAGCCACAATGCGCAATGCTCGGGTACGCTGAGCCAGTCGGAAGTCGACTCCTGCAACGCCGCCGCCGCCCAGCTCAACGCCGAAGTCAGCCAGTACAACGCCAATTGCAACTGATGGCTGCCCGATTGGCTTCGAGAACGCGCCGGCCGCCGAAAGGCGGCTTGCCCAATGGCGTCCTCTCGTCTAGTTGTTTGACGTAAACGTAAACAACAGGGCGCAGCATGCCGCTGGAAATCTTGGCTGCAATGGTGGTGGTGGGCGTGGGCCTTTCGGTGCTGCTGGTGCGCTGGGCCTTTGGCGCCAACCGGCCTCGGATCCGCGAGGCCGGCGAGGCGGTGCGGCGATTGAGGATCGATTTCCCCGAGGCAGGGGCGGACGCTGCCGATGCGGTTCTGGTTGCCGATGACGGTCGCAACGCGCTGATACGCCTCGCAGCGCCGGCAGGCCATCTTGGCTATGTGCAGGCCTTTGGCTCGAAATACGTCAGCCGGCTGATCGCGCCCGGCGACATCCGCAACGGCAAATACCATGGCGACGGTGTCCTGCGGGTGCATCTGAAGGACATCACCCTGCCGCGCATCGATCTGAGATTTTCCGATGGCGAGCGGGGCAGGCAGGCGCTTCACTGGATCGAGGAACTGACCCGATGAACGAGATGCCGGACTTCCCGCAGGTCACGCAACTGGCGATCCCGCTTTTTGTCGCCGCGATCATCGTTGAGATCGTTGCCGTGCGCTTCTTCCGCCGGGTTGGCGAGTTCGAGACCGTCGATACGCTGACCAGCCTGCTGATGGGCACGGGCAATGTGGTTTTCGGCATCGTCTTCGGCTTCATTTCCTTCGGCGCGCTGATGTGGTTCTGGCAGTTTCGCCTGTTCGATCTCGGTTTTTCGCCCTGGGTCGGCATTCTTGCCTTCCTTCTCGATGACCTGCGCTACTATTGGTACCACCGCATCGCGCACAGGGTGCGCTGGGTCTGGGCCGAGCATGTCAACCACCATTCGAGCCAGCACTACAATCTTTCGACCGCGCTGCGGCAGAGCTGGACCGGCCAGTTCACCGGCATGTTCGTGCTGCAGATACCGATGGTGCTGCTGGGTTTCCACCCGGCCTTCGTCGCCTTCGTCTATGGTTTCAACCTGATCTACCAGTTCTGGATTCACACCGAGACGATCCGCAAACTGCCCTGGTGGTTCGAGGCGGTGATGAACACGCCGTCGCACCACCGGGTGCACCACGCCACCAATCCGCGCTATCTCGATGCCAATTATGCCGGCACGCTGATCGTCTGGGACCGGATATTCGGCACGTTCGTCGCGGAACGCGACGAGGACATGCCGCGCTACGGCATCGTCAAGAACATCGCCACCTTCAACCCGCTCAAGGTGGCGTTTCACGAGTGGATCGGCATGTGGAAGGACGTTCTGCAGCCCGGCATCGGGCTCGGCGACCGGCTGCGCTATGCCTATATGCCGCCCGGCTGGAGCCATGATGGCTCGCGCAAGGGCTCCGAGGCTCTCAAGGCCGACTATGTGCGCCGCCATCCCGATCAGGCCGGCATGCCCGGCCTGCCGGACCGGGAAGCGCTTTAGGCTGTATGACGCTTTCCGCCACCGCGGTTTGATCCAGCGCAAGGTATGTCGAGGCGGTTTCGCATAGCGTCTTTCCAACCTGTCAAGGAAGGAAAGCGACCATGTACTCCACCATCATCGTTCCCATCGACATCGCCAATATGGAGCGCGCCCCGGCCATGATCGCGGCCGCAAGGACGCTCGGGCCGGAAGCCAGGATCGTTCTGGTCTATGCCGTCGAGGCGCTGCCGTCACACATCATGGCCGAGGTGCCGGTCGACATCCTGCCGCAGACCCGTGAGCGGGCGGAGAAACTGCTGACGGGGCTGGCGGCCGATGTCGGCGCCGATGCGGAAGTCAAGGTGACCGATGGCCATGCCGCCAGCGCGATTCTCGATCTGGCCGACGAACTCAAGGCCGATGCGATCGTCATCGCCTCGCACAAGCCCGGCTGGACCGACTATCTGATCGGCTCGACAGCGGCGCGCGTCGTGCGCCATGCCAAGTGTTCGGTGCTGGTCCTGCGGTAGGTCAGGACGGATACCGAACTACTCGGCTGCCTGCAGCGCCTGCTGATCGCCGATCCAGGCGGCGAAATCGGCAAGGGCGCGCTCGGCATAGAGCTGCTTCTTGGCGAGCTGCTTTTCCTTGCCGCGCCAGCGCCTGACACCTTCCGGCTTCTTCAGCGCGCCGTCGTCGAGCGGCGGAAACAGGCCGAAATTGACGTTCATCGGCTGGAAGGAACGCTTGCCGCGCTCGTTCGACGTACCGTCCTCGTCATAGGAGACGTGGCCGGTGGTGATGTGGTGCAACAGCGCGCCCATGGCGGTGGTGATCGGCGGCGGGGCGATTTTGAGGCCGATGAGTTCGGCGGCGGCGAAGCGCGCGGCGAGAATGCCGATGGAAGCGCTTTCGATATAGCCCTCGCAGCCGGTGATCTGGCCGGCAAAGCGGATGTCCTCGCGGCCCCGGAGCCGCAGGCGCTCGTCGAGCAGCTTGGGCGAATTGAGATAGGTATTGCGGTGAATGCCGCCCAGGCGGGCGAATTCCGCCTCTTCCAGCCCCGGAATCATGCGCAGGATGCGGGTCTGCTCGCCATACTTCATCTTGGTCTGAAACCCGACCATATTGTAGAGCGTACCGAGCGCATTGTCCTGGCGAAGCTGGACGACGGCATGGGGCTTTACCTCAGGCTGATGCGCATTGGTGAGGCCCATGGGCTTCATCGGCCCGTGGCGCAGGGTCTCGCGGCCGCGCTCCGCCATCACCTCTACCGGCAGGCAGCCATCGAAATAGGGCACGTTCTCCCATTCTTTGAACTCGGTCTTCTCGGCCGCCAGCAGCGCATCGACAAAGGCGTTGTATTGCGCTTCGTCCATCGGGCAGTTGATGTAGTCCTTGCCCGTTCCGGCCATTCCGCCTCTTTGCGGACCCGCCTTGTCGTAGCGCGACTGGAACCAGGCCTTGTCCAGGTCGATCGTGTCGAAATGGACGATCGGCGCGATGGCGTCGAAAAAGGCAAGCGAATCCTGGCCGGTCTGACGGGCGATGGCATCGGCAAGGGCAGGGGCGGTCAGCGGCCCGGTGGCGATGATGGTCTGGCCCCAGTGGGCCGGCGGCAGGCCGGTGACTTCCTCGCGGAGGATCGTGACCAGCGGATGATTCTCCAATGCCTCGGTGACCGCCGCGCTGAAACCGTCGCGATCGACCGCAAGCGCCGATCCCGCCGGCACCTGATGGCGGTCGCCACAGGCCATGATCAGCGAATCGGCCAGCCGCATTTCCGCATGAAGCACGCCGACGGCGTTGCTGGTCGCATCATCGGAGCGAAACGAGTTCGAGCATACCAGTTCGGCAAGTCCGTCGGTCTTGTGGGCATCCGTGCCGCGCACCCCGCGCATTTCGTGCAGGATGACCGGAACGCCGAACTGTGCGGCCTGCCAGGCTGCTTCGGAGCCTGCGAGCCCACCGCCGATGATGTGCAAGGATGGAGTCATGGATGTTCCGCTGCTCGCATTTGGTGCCGGCGGGCTTACTACCGCTCAATACGGGCGCGGGCAAGGCTGATGCGGCAGCAGCGCGATGGCGGGTTCAAAAACACGCCCAAACAAAAACGCCCAAACAAAAACGCCCACCGGGGGAGGAGGATCCGGTGGGCGCTTTGATGGATCCCGTCGCCTGGGAGGAGGATAGGCTCGGGACCGTTTTTCCAGGCTGATGGGAGGAGGAGAAGCCTGGAAAACCTTTTATTTCTCCCCGGTTTTGTCTGCCCGGGGTGCAGATCCGCTAACTTAGCGGGCGTTCTTCGCGATGAACGGGATGTCAGCGCGGCTGATACCCAGATCATTGAGTTCGCGGTTGGAGAGCGCGCCCAGTTCGTTGACAGTACGACGATATGAGCGCCAGTCTTTGAATTTGCCGATGATGTTCATCTTCTTGTTCCTTCGACTAGGGTTTCACTGATGCTCGATTTGGTGCCGTTGGAACCCGTGTTCCCTTGGCCTTACTCTCTGCTCTTGACAGGACGTATGTAACTTTGACGCTTGCGTAACACCAGTGCAATTCCTGCAGCCGAGCCATGCACTTGCTGCATTGCGGCAAAAAAATGCTGCGGCGCGGAATCAAAGGCCGATTCGGTTGCTCAGCGGAGCGGTGCCAGGACCTTGGATCGATTGCGGGACCAAAAAATGTAGCTGGCACGGCCCAGAATATCTTCCGCTGGCACAAAACCGACGTCAAACCGGCTGTCCAGGGAGTTATCGCGATTGTCGCCAAGGAGAAAGTAATGGTTTTCGGGGATCTCGAACACTTGTGTATTGTCGGCGACTGAATCGGCCTTCAGGTCTGCGGTCACCCATTGCCGCATGCCTTCCCCAGATTTCTCCAAATAGCACAGTGGGTTATCCTCAAACTGGCGGAAGTCCGGCGGGCAATTGGTCTTTTCCCGGGCAAGCGGTGTCCCGTTTATCAGGACGGCGCCGTCCCGCAGTTGAATGGTTTCACCGGGCAGGCCCATAACCCGTTTCACCCATATCTGGTTTTCATCGCCTCCAAACGCGAACACCACGATATCGCCACGCGCGGGCCTGTCGGTTTCGAAGGCGCGCATATCGGCCCAGAAACGGTCACCAATCGTGAGTTGCGGCGCCATGGACAAGGCGGCAGATCTGAACTGGCGAACCGCATATCCGGCAGCAAAGTCACTCCGTAAAAGACCCGGAATGGCGATATTCGCCAACGTCAGCAACAGCAGGGTGAGCGCATAGACCCACCATCGGTTATAGCTTTGAATCTCATAATTTTTTTGTCGAACAGCGAGAATGATCGTATCGACGATCACGACAAGAGGAACGAGAAATCCGGCAGCCAGAATAAACACGCCGCCTACCGGTCGTGCCAGAAGTCCGTTCAAGCCATCAAACAGAACGATCCAAATCGTTAGCGAAATCAAAGTGAAAGCGATGAAACGAATCGGGCGCCCAAGATAGAGATAGTGAGCACCGGTCAACAGCAGCAGCAAGGCGAGCCAGACACGCCTTGGGCGAATGTTCTCAGCCATTTTCGGAACCGCTTTCCCCAAAGATTGATAACAATAAATTCCGGATGGCCATCAGAATGAAGTGCCGGTCATCCCCCGCGATCAATATCAAAACAGATAATTAAAAGCGCTCTCAGCAGCCAATGCCGTACCTGCCGGACGAAACGATCGCCCGCGTGTTCGAATTGCGGCGCGATGGACTTGAGCTCGATGATGCGGTGGAACGGGCGGTGATGCAAAGCCCCGCCGGCGATGTGTTTGAACCACAACACTTCGGCGGCGACTGGATAGCCGCGGTAAATTACCTGACCCGCACAAAAACCGGCGAACTGCGCGGCTTTCTCGACCATCCGGCCACCGGTCCGATCGACGTGGTCTGGGGGCACTACGATGCGTCGAGCGGCAAGGGGGCGGGCCTTGCCAAGATCGTCGCCAGGCATCCCGAAGTGGTGGATGATCTGCCGGAGATCATAGGTTCCCTGCAAGTCGAGACAAAAAGCGGCAACCGGGTCCGGCTCTCCAGCGACACGCATTTCGCGGCCGTGCGGCTGGATTACGACGGCCGGGCAAAAACCTGGCTGCTAACGGCTTTCGAGAAAGGCCGGCGCGATGCGAAGACGACGGACCGTCGCATCGGTCGCCAAGCGGACGGACAAGGCTCTTCCGCTTCGCCGGCGGGCGGCAATATATCCGAGAAGACGCAGGCGATCAATGAGCAGGAGGCAGACGGTCTGGCGGCGGAGGTTTTTGCCAAGCGGCGGCGGGCTTCGGCAGAACATGATCCATTGCCCGGATGGAGCGAGGCGGAACTGCTGGCCGCCCTTATTTTCCCGGCCTTTTCGCGTTGCAGTGGTTAACCTGCCGGCACATCCCTATGCCGGTCACTCCGCTGCCTGGCGCTTGCCCTTTCCGCCATCTTTCGCGTTTGGCGGCCGTCTTTCGAGCAGTTCCTTCAAGAATTGCCCGGTATAGCTCGCCTTGGTCGCCATCACGTCTTCCGGCGTGCCGGCGGCCACCAGTTTTCCGCCGCCGTCGCCGCCCTCGGGGCCGAGATCGAGGACCCAGTCCGCCGTCTTGATCACTTCGAGATTGTGCTCGATGACGGCGACCGTATTGCCCTGATCGACCAGTTCGTGCAGCACGTCGAGGAGTTTCGCCACATCGTGAAAATGCAGGCCCGTGGTCGGCTCGTCGAGAATGTAGAGGGTGCGGCCGGTGGCGCGCTTCGACAACTCCTTGGCAAGCTTGATGCGCTGCGCTTCGCCGCCCGAAAGCGTCGTCGCCTGCTGGCCGACATGGATATAGCCGAGGCCGACGCGCTTCAGCGTTTCCATCTTGTCGCGCACGCTTGGCACGGCGGCGAAGAAGTCGGCTGCTTCCTCCACCGTCATGTCGAGCACATCGGCAATCGACTTGCCCTTGAACAGCACTTCCAGCGTCTCGCGGTTGTAGCGCTTGCCGTGGCAGACATCGCAGGTGACATAGACATCGGGCAGGAAATGCATCTCGATCTTGATCAGCCCGTCGCCCTGGCAGGCCTCGCAGCGCCCGCCCT
>JAGRLT010000013.1 GCA_020441665.1 Nitratireductor sp. | reverse complement strand
GATGTCCTGACGGATGGCCGCATCGACGGCTACTACAAGGGCCGCGTTACCATGGAATCAGCGCAGCTCGACCGAAACGTATCACCCGCGCAGTTGACACTGGCCGATAAGTTGAAGGAAGCGGGCAGCCTGCAAACCCGGTTCAACTGGGACTTCCTGACGGCGCCTGATGCATCCGACACACGTCCTGAAGCCGCCGGCCTCGGTGTTGCCATCCTCGGTTCGGCCTACATGATGCTGATCGTTCTGGCCCTGTCGCTGCCGATCGGTGTTGCTGCCTCCATCTATCTGGAGGAGTTTGCGCCGAGCAACCGGATCACCGACACCATCGAGGTCAACATCGCCAATCTGGCCGCCGTACCTTCCATCGTCTTCGGTATTCTCGGCCTGGCGGTCTTCATCAACTATGCCGGTCTTCCCCAATCCGCGCCGATTGTTGGCGGGCTGGTGCTGATGCTGATGACGCTGCCGACCATCATCATTGCGACCCGCGCGGCGTTGAAGGCCGTGCCGCCGTCCATTCGCGAGGCGGCATTGGGCATCGGCGCGTCCAAGATGCAGACCATCTTCCACCACGTGCTGCCGCTTGCCGCACCCGGCATCCTGACCGGTACGATCATTGGTCTTGCCCAGGCGCTCGGTGAAACGGCACCGCTGCTGCTGATCGGCATGGTAGCCTTCGTGCGCGAATATCCTTCCGCGCCGCCGGAAGGTTTCTTCGATCCTGCATCCGCCTTGCCGGTTCAGGTGTATAACTGGACACAACGCGGCGATCCGGCCTTTGTCGAAAGAGCATCAGGTGCAATCATTGTCCTGCTGATCTTCCTTGTGATCATGAACGGCCTGGCAATCCTGTTGCGCCGCCGCTTCGAACGCCGCTGGTAATTTAGGAACAGTATCGATGGATATGAAAGCAAACACCTCAATTGCAGAGAAGATCGGGGAGAGGGCAATGGCGGACAACACCAATGCCGTGAAGATGCGCGGTGAAAATGTCTGCGTGCATTACGGTGAGAAGCAGGCGCTTTTCGACGTCAATCTCGACATTCTTGAAAATCAGGTCACTGCGATGATCGGCCCGTCGGGCTGCGGCAAGTCCACCTTCCTGCGCTGCCTCAACCGGATGAACGACACCATCGACATCTGTCGGGTTACCGGCAAGATCACGCTGGACGATGAGGACATCTACGATCCCGGCGTCGATGTGGTCGAATTGCGTGCCAGGGTCGGCATGGTGTTCCAGAAGCCGAACCCGTTTCCCAAGTCGATCCGCGAGAACATCGAATATGGCCCGCGCATCCACGGTCTGACCCGCTCAAAGACCGATCTGGAAGAGATCGTCGTGACCAGCCTTCAAAAGGCAGGCCTGTTCGAGGAGGTGAAGGACCGGCTCGACGCACCGGGTACCGGCCTTTCCGGTGGCCAGCAGCAACGCCTTTGCATCGCCCGCGCCATTGCCGTTCAGCCTTCGGTCATTCTCATGGACGAACCCTGCTCGGCGCTCGATCCGATCGCCACCGCCAAGGTCGAGGAACTGATCGACGAATTGCGCGAAAACTTCACCATCGTCATCGTCACCCACTCGATGCAGCAGGCCGCCCGCGTTTCCCAGCGCACCGCCTTCTTCCATCTCGGCCATCTGGTCGAGCAGGGCGAGACCGATGCGATCTTTCACAATCCGCGCGAAGAGCGCACCAAGAACTACATAACGGGCCGTATCGGCTGATATCGGTCGACGACAAGCCCATGAACTGCTGGAGAGAGACCCATGGAGCCTTCACACATCGTGCGTTCCTTCGATGAGGAACTCGGCCAGATCGAGAGCCTGCTGCTGGAAATGGGCGGCCTGGTCGAGACCGGCATCGCCGAAAGCGTCGAGGCCCTGACCAATGCCGATGCGGAGCTTTGCGAGAAGGTGATCCGCGAGGACAAGAAGGTCGACGCGCTGGAAATGCGCATCGACCAGATGGCGGTGCAACTGCTCGCCCGCCGCCAGCCCATGGCCGACGACCTGCGCACCGTGGTCTGCGCGCTGCGCATCTCCTCCAACCTCGAACGGATCGGCGACTATGCCAAGAACATCGCCAAGCGCGGCAAGGTGCTGGGTGGGCAGGCGCGTGTGGGTTCCTCCGTCAACACGTTGAAACGCATGGCGAAGATGGTGCGCGCAATGGTCGGCGACGTGCTCGATGCCTTCGTCGCCCGCGACACCGCCATGGCCGATGAACTGCGTCTGCGCGACGAGGAAGTCGATCACATGCACAACACGCTGTTTCGCGAACTGCTCACCCATATGATGGAGGATCCGCGCAACATCACGCCCTGCATGCACCTGCTCTTCATCGCCAAGAATCTCGAGCGCATGGGCGATCATGTCACCGGCATCGCCGAACAGATCAGCTATCTGGTCAACGGCGTCATGCCGGTTGACGACCGGCCGAAAAGCGACCTGGTGGAGACCATCGCCAGGAACCCGATCATGCCTGTCAAGTAACGGACGGAAAGCCACCGATGAACGCCATAGGAAATCCGCTGATCCTGCTGGTCGAGGATGAACCGGCACAGATGGAATTGCTGCGCTACAACTTCGAGAAGGCCGGCTTCCGCACGATTTCGGCAAGCGATGGCGAGGAGGGCATGCTGCTCGCCCGCGAGGAGGGCCCCGATCTCGTCGTCCTCGACTGGATGCTGCCCGAGCTTTCCGGCATCGAGGTCTGCCGCCAGCTGAAGCGCGGCGGCGAGACCCGCCGGATCCCGGTCATCATGCTGACCGCCCGCGGCGAGGAGACCGACAAGATCAGGGGCCTTGATACCGGCGCCGACGACTATGTCGTCAAACCCTATTCGGTCAACGAACTGCTGGCCCGCGCCCGGGCGCTGCTGCGCCGCACCAGCCCCGTCGGCATGGGCGAAACGCTCATCCATGGCGACCTGACGCTCGATCCCGAACAGCACAAGGTTTTGCGCAACGGCAAGAACGTGAAACTGGGGCCGACCGAGTTTCGCCTTCTTTCCGTGTTCATGGAAAGGCCCGGCCGGGTCTGGAGCCGGGAGCAACTGCTCGATCTGGTCTGGGGCCAGGAGATGGAAATCGACTATCGCACGGTCGACGTCCATGTCGGCCGGTTGCGCAAGGCGCTGCGGCTCGATGGTCTGCCCGACCCGATCCGGACCGTGCGGGCCGCCGGCTACTCGCTGGATTATGACGGTTGATGATGGGAGGGCTGCGGTCGCATGAAGGGTGACGGGAACATGTTCGCCAAAAATGAACGCAGCGTAGACCAGCCGAAACTTGAAGGCCGCGCCGGCTGGCTTACATCTCGCCGTGACACTCCAACGGAGACATTAGCGGAGAGCAAACCATGTCCCTTCGGCCCGTTACCCAAATTTCCAAAGCGCAGCCCACGCTCGAAGGCGCGGGCGTAAAGCTGCACCGTGCCTTCGGTTTCGGCGATCCCGCGCTCGCCGATCCCTTCCTGCTGTTCGACGATTTTCGCAACGACCGTCCGCAGGACTATGTCCAGGGCTTTCCCTGGCATCCCCATCGCGGCATCGAGACCATCACCTATGTGTTGAGCGGCTCCGTCGACCACGCCGATTCGCTCGGCAATGCCGGTTCGCTGGGCGCCGGCGACATCCAGTGGATGACCGCCGGTTCCGGCATCCTGCATCAGGAAATGCCCCAGGGCGACGTTGCCGGCCGCATGCACGGCTTCCAGCTCTGGGCCAACCTGCCGTCCAACCTCAAGATGACCGATCCGCGCTATCAGGACGTGCCGTCGAACGAAATTCCCGAGATCGTCGAGGATGACGGTACGCGGGTGAAGGTGATCTGCGGCGAGTTCTGGGGCCGGAAGGGCCCGGTCGACGGGATCGCGGCCAATCCGCGCTACCTCGATATCCATGTGCCGGCCGGCGTGCGCAAGGTTCTGCCGGTCGATACCTGGGCAAAGACCTTTGCCTATGTCTTCGAAGGCTCGGCCATGTTTGCCGATGCGTCGGCACCCTTCGGCGTGCTGCTCGAAAAGGAAGTCGACGGCAGGGAAGTCCACTTCCGCGAGCCGGCGGGCGACCGCTCGCTGGTCCTGTTCGGCACCGGCGACGAGATCGTTGTCCAGGCGGGTGAGGCGGGCGTCCGTTTCCTGCTCGTCTCGGGCGCCCCGATCGAGGAACCCGTCGCCTGGCACGGCCCGATCGTGATGAACACGCGGGAGGAGCTGCATCAGGCCTTCCGCGAGCTCAACCAGGGCACGTTCATTCGCAAATCGGCCTGATCGGCATACGCTCGGGTCCAGGGCGGTCGCGGCAACGTGATGGCTGGCGGCCGCCCTTTGTCCTCGATATCGCCGGATTTTGTGTTAGTTTCTTCGCCGAAACACGCGCGAAGTGGAGCCTGATTGGCGATTGAGCAAAACCACGCATCCGGCGGCCGGCAGACGGTGGACCGGACCGAGGAAAGCCTTCCCGGCGGGGTGACGGGAATGCCGGGACCGTTCGTTCGCGCATTGGCCTGGACCGCCATCGCCTGGGAGCGGCTCTGGCCGCTGCTGGTGCCGCTCTTCCTGATCGCCTGCGCCTTCCTGTGCCTGTCCTGGCTCGGCATCTGGAATGCTGCGCCGGACTGGCTGCGCCTTTCGGCGGTCGGCCTGTTCGGGCTTGCGGCGCTTGCAGCACTCCTGCCGCTGCGGCAATGGCGGATGCCGCGCCGCTACGAGGTTCTGTCCCGCATCGAAAAGGCGACCGGTCTTGCCCACAAGCCGGTCACCGCCCAGGTCGATCGGGTCGCGACACGGGACGATCCCTTTGCCGAAGCCCTGTGGCGCGAACACCGCCGCCGCATGGCCGAGCAGCTCGGGGATCTGTCCTCGGGCATGGCGCGGCCCGACGGCAACCGCTTCGACCGCTTCGCCCTGCGCGCCATGTTGCCGATCGCCGCCTTCGCGGCACTGGGATTTTCCTACGGTGTCCATGGCGGCCGTATCACCGATGCCTTCGCCCCGCGCATCGACCGGGCGGCGATCCTGTCGCGCCTCGATGTCTGGATCACCCCGCCGGCCTATGCCGGCAAGCCGCCGCTCTATCTCGACACGCGGACGCTCGCCGGCCTTGCCGACGAGGCGGCGGCGCCCGTTCCTTCCATCTCGACGCTGATGGGCAGTGCGCTTGCCATCCGCCAGGTGCGCAGTGACCGTGACCGGAACGCCCTTGCCGTGCGCCTCCTCGAAGGCGAGGGCGGCAAGGCCGTGTCGCTGCAAGCCGCCCCCGGGGATAGCGAAGGCGCCGTCAGTTTCGAAACGCGGCTGGAACGCAGCGTAACGCTCGAAATCGCCTCGGGCGATACGCCGATCGCCCGTTGGCAGATCGCCGTCACGGCCGATCGCCCGCCGGTGATCGACCTGGACGAACCGCCCGCGGCGGCCCTTTCCGGCGCGCTGGAGCTCAACTATTCGGTCGCCGACGATTATGGGGTCGTCTCCGCCCGCGCGCTTGTCTCGCAGCCGGAAGCGGTGCGACGGCCCGATGCCCGGCCGCTGGTCGAGGCGCCGGAATTGCCGCTTCCCCTGCCGCGCGCAAGGGCGAAAAGCGGGTCCACCAAGGTCAACCGCGACCTCTCCAGCCATCCCTGGGCCGGCAGCGAGGTGGAGATCGTGCTGGAAGCGACCGACGATCCCGGCCAGGTCGGCCGTTCGGCGCCGGTCAGGGTGACGCTTCCCGGCCGCAGCGTTACCGACGGCCTTGCCCGGGCTCTGGTCGAGCAGCGCCGCATCCTGGCGTCTGATGCCAACGATGCCCCGCTGGTCGCCAGCATGCTCGACGCGGTGCTCGCCCGTCCCGACGCCTTCGACATCCCGAAGGGCGCGTATCTGGCGCTGCGCACCGCCTATCGCATGGTGGCCGATGTGCGAAGCGACGACCGGTTGCGCGAGGCGATGGACATTCTGTGGGAAACCGCCCTGGCGCTGGAACTGGGCGATTTGTCCGAAGTCGAGCGCCGCCTGCGCGAAGCCCAGGAAAAACTTTCCAAGGCGCTGGAAAACGATGCCGGCGACGAGGAAGTCGAAAAGCTGATGGAGGAACTGCGCCAGGCGATGCGCGATTTCCTCGAACAGCTCGAACGCGAAATGGCGCAAAATCCGATCGACGGCAATCCGCTCACCAATTTCGACAACATGCAGATGCTGAGCGAGCGCGATCTGGAGCGCATGATGCAGCGCATCGAGGATCTCGCCCGGTCGGGCTCGAAGGATGCGGCGCGCGAATTGCTGAGCGAAATGCAGCGCATGATGGACAATCTGATGGCCGGTCGCCATCAGCAGCAGCGCCGGGCCGAGGGAAACGAGCTCAATCAGGCGCTCGACAAATTGTCCGAACTCATGCAGCGCCAGCAGGAACTCATGGAAGAGACCTTCTCCATGCAGCGCCGTCAGCCCCGCAACATGCCCCAGGGCCAGAATCAGCAAGGCCAGAATCAGCAAGGTCAGAATCAGCAGGGTGAAAGAGAGCAGGGCGAACAGCAGGGCCAGAACCGGCAGGGCGATGAACAGGAAGGCAGCGAGGGGGAGATGACCCCGGACGAATTTGCCGAGGCGCTGGAAGCATTGCGCCGCCAGCAGGAGGAATTGCGCCAGCAGCTCGGCGAACTGGGCCAGCAGCTTGAGGATCTGGGTCTCGATCCGTCGGAGCAGTTTGGCGAGGCGGGCGATGAAATGGGTCAGGCCGGAGACAGGCTGGCTCAGGGCGATGCGGGAAGTGCTGCCGGCGATCAGGGCCAGGCGCTCGATGCCCTGCGCCGCGGCGCCCAGTCGATGATGGAGCAGATGGCCGGCGACCGCAGCCAGGGCGGCCAGCAACAGGGCCAGGCCGGCAATTCCGGCCAGGATCCGAGCCGCACCGACCCGCTTGGCCGCCGAAACGATGCCCGCGGCCGCATCGATGACGGCGATACCCGCATTCCCGGCGAGATCGACGCCCAGAAGGCCCGCGAGATCATGGAGGCGATCCGCCGCCGGCTTGCCGACCCGCTGCGTCCGCTGATCGAGCGCGACTATCTGGAGCGGCTGCTGCAAAGCCGCTAGCCAGGTCCGTATTTTCTGCCCGACGACAGCCGATTTTTTCCAGACCCATCCGCGTCCCGTTTTGGCGCGGTCCCTGTTGTGTGCCGCTCCATTGTGCCGGTTCGGCACAGGCCGGCCGGCGCCGTCCGATTTCGGGAAACCGCTCGCGTCGCGTGGTAAACGCTCGGTTAGAGCGTGTCTTGTTTAGCTGGAAGCAGTTTGAATGGCTGGATTTTTCGCATCTGACAAGGAGAATACCGCAGCAGGATGTTTATCCATCCTGCGAGGATTTCGACAAAGTCAGGGCGGAAAAGACACCACAGCAGGGAGTTCAAGCGTTTGAAAACCTTGTCTTTTCTGCAATCGTCTGAACTTGGTTCTTTGGCCTTCGAACGTTGTCGGAAAAAGCTAACAGTGCTCGCACTGCGTCGCTTTTTCCTCCTAGCCGAAGACCAAACTCCCTGCGTTCAAACGATTCCATCTAAACAAGACACGCTCTAAGAGAGGCCTGCCGGGCTCGCTTTCATTTACCGTTCATTAACGACATAGAGAACACTTAGTTCAATAAAAACAATAGCTTAGGAGATTTTCGCGCGACGTGGAACCACCGCGCCGGTAATTGGCAAGGCACATGCATGGGACTGGGCAGAACGGTTCGAGACGGACCAAGGAGACCCCAATGCTCAGCCAATTCGCCCGCAAACTGAAAGACGGCCTCGCCCGGAACACGATCCGGTTCGCCAACAATCGGAGCGGTGCCTTTGCACCGATCTTCGGCGTGACGGCAATCACCCTGATGCTTTCGGCCGGCGCGGCCTTCGACTACAGCCAGGCGAGCCGGGCGCGATCGCTGATGGCGGCTTCGCTCGATTCGGCCATTCTGGCAGCCGGCCACGAATTGGCGGACGGCGAAAACCGGCAGCAGAAACTGCGCAAGATTTTCGAGGATCACCTCTTCGCCAATCTGACCAGCCATCCTCAACTCGCCGCAGCGACGCAGATCGACTCGCTCGAGATCGACCCCCTGACCGGCGATGTCGAAGCCTCGCTGAAGGCTGATATGGAAACCGCCTTTCTCGGCCTTGCCGGCATTCCGTCGCTTAATCTCGGCGTCGCTTCCGCCGCGACCTTTTCCAGCGCACCGGTGGAAATCTCCATGGTGCTCGACGTTACCGGCTCGATGAACTCGAACGGCAAGCTCGATTCCCTCAAACAGGCCGCCGCTGGTGCCATCGACGTGCTGCTGCCCGAAAACAGGAACCATTCGAACGTCCGCGTCGGGCTCGTCCCCTATTCGGAAGGCGTCCGCCTGCCGGACGACCTGGCCGAGAAGGCGAGCGGAAAGGCAAACCGCACCTGCATGACGGAGCGCAAGCTCAACCCGGCCGCCGATCTGTCGTTCCAGAGCGAACCCGTTGGCGCCGACCGCCGCGCCGATTGTTCCAACAGTGAAATCGAACCGCTCACCGGCAATCGCGACAACCTGCTGTCCGACATCGCCGACCTGCGGGCGAACGGCTTCACCGCCGGCCATTCGGGCATTGCCTGGGGCTATTACATGCTGTCGGACAAGTGGAAAAAGTTCTGGCCGACGGGCTCGGAGCCGGAAGACTACGATTCCAACACGCGCAAGATCGTCATCCTGATGACCGATGGCGAGTTCAATACCTATTTCCAGGGCGTTCGCGACGACCCCCAGGGTGGCCAGGCCAAGCGCTCGAACCAGCTCGCGCTCAACCTGTGCAAGGACATGAAGAAGGAAAAGCGCGGCCGCGACGGCATCACCATCTATACGATCGCCTTCGATGCGCCCAGATCGGCGCAGGCTACCCTCAAGGAATGTGCGACGCCGGCAAAGGATGGTCACAACTTCTACTTCGAAGCCAGCAATGCGGAGGAACTGGCGATGATCTTCCAGAGCATCGCCGTCGATATCAAATCGCTCCACCTGACACGGTAGACAATCCCCACTGGCGTGACTTCAGGCTGGATCGCAGGGGAGGCTGCATGCAGGCCTCCCCGTCTGCATTTTCTATGGCCCGCAGGTTTCACAGCTTCTATGGCCCGCAGGTTTCACAGCCATGCAGTAGATGCATGACTACTATTCCGAAAAGGCGCTGCTTCAATGTGGGTCGCCTACCTATATAGAAGTCAACGAAACGTTAACTGTTTTGCGTTACGTTCGTGACAATTGCAGGCATATCCTCCTCCCATGCCGCGATTGATCAGGGAGCAGCATTCCTCCTCCCATGATGCTCCTGACCTAACGATGCCTGCCGGACCTCCTCCCCCGGCAGGCATTGTTGCTTTCGGGGGCCGGTCAAATTTCCCTCATCCAGCGCTGAATGTCGAGACAGCCCGGGCCAGGCATGCAAAAGGCCGCCTGCAGAACAGGCGGCCTCGTGAATTCATTTTCCGCTGGATCGGACCCATCCGTTAGGGATCTTCCGTTGCGGATGGCAACTTACGATTCTTCCCGGAGGCTGCTCCGACGATCATCCTGTTGCACCGATCCATGCGCAAACCTGATTTCACTCGACACTGGATCACCTCCTTTCGATTGTTGCGGTTACCCCGTGAATGTGGGGTGCTTTGCCGTCAAGTGCAAGTCAAATTGCCGTGCCCCCGGCGTGGTCGGATCGCCGTGCTCCTCGACCTGCCCCGAATAGTCCCCGTCATTTACCGGTAATTTACCATCTTCCTGAGCAGCGCCTTAACCAATTTGCGGTTCCTTAAGCATGTTACGGAAACGGGGACGAGTAATGATGACCCTACGCACAGCGCTTCGCGATGGCCTTGTCGGCGCCGCTCTTGCGGTACTGATGGCCGTGTCAGCCACTCCGGCCATGAGCCAGCAGGCCTATTTCGGACAGGGAACCCATCCGGTTCCGCAGAACCACCGCACCTATCTGGTCAATGGACTGGCCAGCGTCATGCCCTTCATCGGCTACGGCTTTGCCAATCTCAAGGCGAAACTGGGGGATGCGAAACACTACAGCTACGCGACACCGGTCGAGGGGCGTCTGGTCGTCCAGCCGCTGGTTCTGTCGGAGATCCGCCGTGAATTCGCCCGCGATCCCAGCGTCCAGATCAATCTGGTCGGCATCAGCTATGGCGGCAATATCGTGACCTCGCTTGCCGCGGAACTCTACAGCGAGGGCATTCCGGTCAATTATCTCGGTGTGCTCGACGGTCCGGTGCTCGCCGCCATTCCGCCCAACGTCCATCGCGTCGACAATTTCATCTGCCGCATCCCCGGTTGCATCGGCTCGAAAGTGCGGCTGACCAAGGGCAACAACGTCACCCTGCACACCGAGTTCAAATATACCACCACCCATGTGGGGCTCGGCGATTTCGCCAAGGTGCATAACCGCATTATCGGCCAGCTCACCGCCTATCCCATGCTGGTCGCCGGCCATCCGATCGAGACCGTTCCCGCCTATGGCGACGCGCCGGGCATCGATCCCCTCACCACCGCATCGATCCAGTAGGGCCTGCGCGAAGCGGCACCCATGGAGTGCCATGAAAAAAGCCGGCAGCGATGCCGGCTTTTGCCGTTTGAACGCCCGCCGGCCTCAACCGAAGAATGCGACGGGATAGTCGAGCCTGCCGCTCTTGCCCGCCAGGGCGCCGCCGGCAAGTTCCAGCGCCATGAAATGCGGTCCCTGCCAGGCGATCTCGAAGGGATCGGCCAGCGTGCTAGAAAAGCCGAAGCGCTCGTAATACAGCGTGTCGCCGAGAACGAACATCGCCTCGTAGCCGGCGTTCCTCGCATCGCTGATCGCCTGGTGGACCAGCTGCGTGCCGATCTGCATCTCGCGATAGGCCGGGATCACCGCCAGCGGCGCCAGCGCCAGCGCCCTCAACGGCGCGGCGATTTCCGTCAGCAGCACATGCCCGACCGCCCGGCCGTCGCATTCGGCAATCAGCGAAAGCGTGAATTCCGGTGCCGGAACGAGCCGATCGACCAGCGTCGCCTCGTCCTCGCGCCCGAACGCCTCGCGCTCGACCCGCAGGACTTCGGCATGATCCGATTCGACGGCGCGGCGGACAGTCAGTTTGTTGCAAAGCATGGGTGTGAAAGACTTGTTGCGGTTGGAGAAGGTCACGAAGAAATAGCGTTCCGTCCCGACACATTCAAGAACGGTGATTGCGCTACGCCACCAGATGCCGGAAGGCGGCGACCACCTCCTCATAGAGCTTGCGCTTGAACGGCACGATCAGTTCCGGCAGTTGCTCCATGTCGAGCCAGTCCCAGGCATCGAACTCGGCCGCCGCATCGCCGGGCGGTGGATCGATCTGGATCTCGCTTTCCGCGCCGGTAAAGCGGAAGGCGAACCAGGCCATCTCCTGGCCGCGATATTTGCCCTTGAGCGCGGTCCCGACCAGTTCCTCCGGCAGATCGTAGCGGATGAGGCGCGGCGCCCGCGCAAGCAGCGAGACGGAGGTGATCCCCGTCTCCTCCCACAATTCGCGCCTGGCCGCCTCGAGCGGGTCCTCGCCCTTGTCGATCCCGCCTTGCGGCATCTGCCAGCGCTTGTCGGTCATCGACAATTCGTCCGGATCGTCGCTGTGGCGGTGCCCGGCCCACACCTTGCCGGCATCGTTGAGAACCATGATTCCGGCGCAGGGCCGGTAGGGCAGTTGCATACTCTTTGACATTTATCCGTCCCGTTCCGGATCGTTCACAATGGCCGAGACCGGTGTGATCTCGACGCCGAGTTCGCCCGCCTTGCGGGCAAATTCCGCCAGCATTTCGATCGTCTCGGGAAAGCCGTTCGATACGCCGATGGCGATCCCGGTGCGCTTGGCCTCCTTGACCAGCGCTTCGAGCTGGTGGGCGATGTCCTGCCGGGTGCGCCGCTGGTCGAGCACCAGAAAGGCGCGCCCATAGGGCAGGATCGAGGCCTTGGCCATCGCTTCGCTCTGATTGGCGCCGGAACTGCCATCGTCGACGAACAGCAGGCCGCGCTCGGCGATCTCGTCGAACACCGGCTTTGCGGCGATCGCATCGGCGAGAAACCGCGCGCCCTGGTAGTTCATGATGCCGACGTAATTGGTGACCCGGCTCATCGCCCAATGCAGATTGGCGATGTTCTCCTCCGCGCTCACCTCGCTGCTGAGCATGTGCGAGCCCGGCGCGCCGCCGCCGGCGCCGAAGGGTTCCATCGGCACTTGCAGCAGCAGTTCATGGCCCTTGCGCCGCGCCTCCTGCATCCAGCGCGCGAGAGAGTTGCCGGATGCGGCGAAGGCAAGGTTGACGGTCGGCGGCAGATCGCGGATCGCCTGGTGCGAACTCGTCTGGCTGATGCCGATCCCGCCGACGATCAGCACCACCCGGGCAACGCCGAAATTGCCCGTCGTGTCGGGTTCGCGGGCATAGACATCCATCGGCCTGCGCCCGTCCGGCCCGCGCTTGGGGACAACGCCGGTGGCACCCTGCTCGGCAAGGTCGGGGTCCGGCAGATGGGCCAGCCCCGCTTCCTGCGGTTCCGCGTCGGGTGGCCTCGGCCTCGGCACGGCAATGTTGCCGTCGGGTTGCAGCACGGTCAGCCCGTCTGTCGCGCCCTCTTCATTTCCCCGATCCTCCGCGCCCGTCATGGCGGGTTCTTCGTTACCCTGGTTCACCGGGCCGGCGGCCGTGCCGCCCTGGCCCGCCGGATCGCCGGCTGTCGCCGCCGGATTGCCGGCAAGGGTGAGGGTCTGCGGCTCCCGCGCCGCCAGATAGGCCGTGAGGCCGATCGCGATCGCGGCAAGCGCGATCGCCGCAATGCCGAGGACATTGCCGCCGCGTCTCTTCCGTCTGGGACCGGGTTCCGGCCGAACCCCGAGAGGCCGGTTCAGATCGTCTGCCAACCGCTATCCTCGTTTCTGTGCCGCCCCGCCGCGCAAACCCGCCCTGCCTGTCCCGCCCTGCCTGTCGAAGGGTGATTCGCAAAGGGTCTATCAAGGGCCAGTGTGTGCCAAGCCGGCGCGATCCGCAATTGGCGAGCCCGCATCGCAGCACAAGGAAAAGGCCCGGCAGGGATGCCGGGCCTCAAGCGATTGCCGGATGGCGGCCGTCAGTTCGGCAGCGCCTTGTTGGGATCGGGCGGGAAGACGCCCTCGGCGGTTTTCAGGCCCTGGATCAGATCGAGCGCATAATTGAGCTGAATATCGTCCTTCGGATCCGGCGGCACATAGGCCGAGGAACCCGAGCCCTCATCGTCTTCCAGCTCGCCCGCGATGTGGCCGCGCAGGTTCGATTCACCGGCGTTCTCGACCCGGCCCTTGAGCTCGTCCGGCAGCGGCTGCACCACCTTGATGTCGGGCGTGATGCCCTTGGCCTGGATCGAGGTGTTGGACGGCGTGTAGTAGAGCGCCGTGGTCAGCCGCAGCGCGCCCGCCGAGCCGAGCTGGATGATTGTCTGGACCGAACCCTTGCCGAAGCTGCGGGTGCCCAGAATGGTTGCCCGCTTGTGGTCCTGCAGCGCGCCGGCGACGATTTCGGAGGCACTGGCCGATCCGCCATTGACGAGCACGATCACCGGCTTGCCGCCGGCCAGGTCGCCCGGCCGCGCCTGGTAGCGCGTCACGTCGTTCTCGTCGCGGCCGCGCGTCGAAACGATCTCGCCGCGGTCGAGGAAGGCGTCGGAAACGTTCACCGCCTGATCGAGCAGGCCGCCCGGATTGAGCCTCAGATCGATGATATAGCCCTTGATCTTGTCTTCGCCGACCTGCTCCTTGATCTTGGCGATGGCATCCTCAAGTCCGCTATCGGTCTGTTCGGTGAACGAGTTGATGTCGATGAAGCCGACCTCGTCGCGCTCGACGCGCCAGCGCACGCTGCGCACCTTGATGACGTCGCGAATGATCGTGATCTCGATCGGACCGTCGGCGCCCTCGCGCTGGATTTTCAGTTCGATCGGCGTGTTGACCGGCCCGCGCATCTTCTCGACGGCTTCCTGCAGCGACAGGCCGCGCACGTTCTCGCCATCGATCTGGAAGATCAGGTCGCCGGCAAGGACGCCGGCTTCGGCCGCCGGCGTGCCGTCGATCGGCGAGATCACCTTCACCAGCTCGTTTTCCATCGTCACTTCGATGCCGAGTCCGCCGAACTCGCCGCGGGTCTGCACCCGCATGTCGGAAAAGTCCTTCGGATTGAGATAGCTCGAATGCGGATCGAGCGAGGTCAGCATGCCGTTGATGGCGTTTTCGACCAGTTCTTCCTCATTGGGCTCGGTCACATAGCTGGAGCGCACCCGCTCGAAGACATCACCGAAAAGCGCCAGTTGACGATAGGTATCCGCACCGGCGGCCCGTGCCGATGTCATTTCCGTCACCATGGTGGTCACGCCCAGCCCTATCGAGGTGCCGACCAGCAGGCCGACGACGAACAGTCCGGTTTTTTTCATTATCCGCTTCTCTCTTCCAGCTTGGCTTGCGCCCACCAGGGTTCCGGATCGACCGGAACGCCGTCTTTCCTGAACTCTACATATAGCACCGGGCGCCCGGTTCCAACATCAACATTCGCGTTACTTGCCAGCCTTGTGCTGCCCATCACGCCGACCGGCTCGCCGGCCAGCACGAACTGGCCCAGCACCGCATCGATGCGCTCCATGCCCGACATGACGACGTGAAAGCCGTCGCCGGCATTGACGATCAGCAACTGGCCATAGGAGCGGAACGGGCCGGCATAGATGACCCAGCCATCGCTCGGCGAGACCACGCGGCTGCCGCTGCGTGTGGCGATCGACTGGCCGCGCGAGGTCTCGCCCAGCCGGTTTCGCTGATCGAAGGCGGCAAGCACGACACCCGCCACCGGCCGCGGCAGCAGGCCCCTGGCCTCCTCGAAGGGCAGCGCCGGCGCAATCCGGCTGGTATCGGCAAAGCTGTCGTCGCCCGCCGCTTCCTTGGCTCTGCTGATCCGCTGTTCCTCTTTCTCGCGGCGCTCGGCCTCCGCCCGGCTTGCCGCCGCCTGTGCCTCGCGCACCGCTCCGATGTCCTGGTTCAACTGGTCGATCAGCGATTGCAGGCTGGTCGCCCTGCCGGCAAGCTCGGCGGCAAGCGCCGTCTGGCGGACAAGTTCGGCGCGCTTGGCGCTGCCGAGCTTTTTCTTCTCCTCAAACAGCAGGTTGAGCCGCTGCTCCTCTTCGGCAAGCGACGCCATGTCGGCCAGCAGACCTTCCCGGCTTGCCGCGATGTCCTCGCGGATGCGCACGAGATCGCGCAGTTCCGTTGCCAGGACTTCGGTCTCGGCCCGCACCTCGGGCAGGACGGCGCCCAGCAGGATCGCCGATCGCACTGATTTGAGCGCATTTTCAGGCGTCACCAGCAGGGCAGGGGGCGGTCGGTATCCGATGCGCTGCAGCGCGGCGATCACCTCGATCAGCAGCGCCCGCCGGCCGAGCAGCGACTGGCGCGCGACCGCCTCGTCGCCGCGCAGTTCCTCAAGCCGCTTGGCCGCCCGTTCGATCCGCTCCTCGATGGTTCTCGAACGGGCCGAGGTATCGATCAACTGGCGATTGATCGCCGCTGCATCGTCTTCGAGCGTCGAGACTTCCGATTCGAGCGCCGCCTTCTTCTCGCCTGTCAGGCTGATCGTGTCCTTGAGGCTTGCAAGCTCGGCCTCGGTGTCGAGCCGCCGCTTGTCGAGTGTGCCGAGTTCGCCGGTTTCGGTTTCACCCGGTTTTGTCGCAATCGTCTGGGCCGCGGCAGGCCCCGCCGGCAAAACCGCCAGGCCGAGCAGGAGCGAAAGCGCGGTGCCAAGCCGCGCCTTCCGTTCCGATCTTCTGGCCCTACCTTCCATTCGGCTGGTCGCTCCCCGCCCTCGGCTTTGCCCGAATCGCTGTTGCTTTTCTTAGTATGAATTACCGCCGAGATGAATCGATCCGCACCAGCAATCCCGCCTCTCACCGCAAAACCATGGCAAGGGAAAGGCGGCAGGGTTACCGATTGGTAATCCGGGCGCTGCGCCGGACGGTCAATCGCGATGATAGGGGTGGCCGGTCAGAATGGTGATGGCGCGGTAAAGCTGTTCGGCGGCAAGCATCCGCACCAATTGGTGCGGCCAGGTCAGCCGGCCGAAACGGATCATCGCATCGGCGCGCTGCCGCACCGCTTCGCCATGGCCGTCCGGTCCGCCGATCATCAGCGACACTTCCGGCCGCCCGGCCTCCAGCGCGGCTTTCAGAAGTTCGGCGAAATCGCGCGAGGTCATGTCCCTGCCCGTCTCGTCGAGCGTGATGGCATAGCCGCCCGGCCTCAGCGCCGCGATCAGCTGGCCGGCCTCCGACGCCATGCGTTCGCCGGCGCGCGCCTCGCGGCTTTCCGGCCAATCCTGCGCGGTAACGCCCTGAATGCCGATCTGCCGGCCGGCCTTTTCCGAGCGTACGAGATAGCGTTCGAGCAGTTCCCGCTCGGGCCCCGATTTCATTTTCCCGATGGAAAGGATGGAAAGGCGCAAACGACACTGCACAAGGGATCGCCCTTGTCCTTTCTCATGTCCGTCGTCCCTTCGCCGACCGCCAGTGCCGCAGCCCGGCGGGCCGATGGACGATTAGTGGCGTCCGCTGCTCACACCGCCCGGACGGGGCAGGCTGTCCAGCCTGGCACCTGGCTTGGCACCGGGCCTGGCATCCGGCCCCGCATCCGGCATCGTCCACATCTTTTCGATGGCGTAGAAGTCGCGGACTTCCGGCCGGAAAATGTGCACGATGATGTCACCGGTATCGATCAGCACCCAGTCGGCGGCCTGCTGGCCTTCGACCCGGACCGGGCCGTAGCCATGGTCCTTGAGCGCCCGCAGCAGATGGTCGCTGATCGCCGCAACGTGGCGATGCGACCGGCCCGAGGCGACGATCATGTAATCGCCAAGCGCCGACTTGCCGCGGATATCGATGGTGGTGAGATCTTCCGCCTTGGAGTCTTCCAGGCTTGCCGTGACGGCGTTGAGAACATCCTCTGCCGAGTAGTCTACGGTTTTGGATGCTGTAGGACGTCTGCCTGCCATGGCAGTGTCCGCGTGCATGGTCGTGACCAGTTTCAGTTCCCTTTCGGTAGTTGACTGCACGTTTCCTCGTACCCGGCCTCATGGCCGGACGGTGCCAATTTAGTATGATTTGCCGGTAATTTAAACACTTTCCGGCAATTTCATCCCATTGTGACTTTTTTGTTCAGCGGGCGTTTTCCGGCACGCTTGCCTCCCGATGCGCCCTGCGGAGCGCCGAGGAGGAGAGCGGATTGCGCGGCGCGTGGATGAAGGTCCATGCCGGCGGCTTGAGGTCCGCCAGCAATTCGGCGTCGCTCTCATCGATGCGGTAGCGCGACAGCGCTATCGCCGCCTGGGCCGAACGGTAGGAGAGCGTCGAGCCCGGCCGGTCGATCACCATGATCGGCATCATGTCGGCGATCCGCCGCCAGTTCTGCCAGCGGTGAAAGCCAGCCAGATTGTCGGCGCCCATCAGCCAGACAAAGTCGACGCCGGGATGATAGCGCCTGACGATCGACAGCGCCTGCTCGGTATAGTTGACCTTGAAACGGGCCTCGAAGGCGGTGACTTCGATGCGCGGATGGCGGATGAGTGCGCGCGACAGGCGCAGCCGCTCGGCAAGCGGGGCGAGGTCCGAATGGTCCTTCAGCGGATTGCCGGGCGTCACCAGCCACCAGACCCGGTCCAGCCGGCCGCGAATGAGCGCCGTCTCGCTGACATGAACATGGCCCGCATGCGGTGGATTGAACGAACCGCCGAACAGCCCGATCCGCATGCCCGGTTCGGCATGGGGAAAGCGCATGGCCGCGCTGAGCAGCAAGGCGTCGCGAGCGGGGGAGGGGCGCTGTGCCACGCGCGAGCTGCTATGGCCGCACCTGGCCGCTGCCGCGAACCCGGTATTTGAACGAGGTAAGCTGTTCGAGACCGACCGGCCCGCGCGCATGCATCTTGCCGGTGGCGATGCCGATCTCCGCTCCCATGCCGAATTCGCCGCCATCGGCAAACTGCGTCGAGGCATTGTGCAGCAGGATCGCCGAATCGATTTCGTTGAAGAAGCGCGCCACCGCGTCGCCGTCCTCCGCGACGATCGCCTCGGTATGGTGCGACGACCAGCTATTGATGTGATCGATCGCGCCGGAAACGCCGTCGACCACCCGCACCGACAGGATCGGCGCCAGATATTCCGTGCGCCAGTCTTGTTCGCTGGCGGGCTTCGCCTTCGGCCAGAGTTTGCAGACCGTTTCATCGCCGCGAATTTCGCAGCCTGCCGCCGACAGCGCATCGAGCACCGGCACGAGCTGCGTGTCCGTCACCGCCCTGTCGACCAGCAGGGTTTCGGCAGCACCGCAAATGCCGGTCCGCCGCATCTTGGCGTTGACCGCGATTTCGACCGCCATGTCGGGTTTCGCGCTCTTGTCGATATAGACGTGACAGAGGCCTTCGAGATGGGCGAAGACCGGTACGCGCGCCTCTGCCTGCACCCGCTCGACCAGGCCGCGCCCGCCGCGCGGGACAATGACATCGACAGTGCCGCCAAGCCCCCTCAGCATTTCGCCGACGGCGGCGCGGTCGGTCGTCGGCACGATCTGGATCGCCGCCTGCGGCAGGCTGGCTGCCCTGAGCCCCTCGGCCAGGCATTGGTGAATGGCGCGCGAGGAATGGAACGAATCCGATCCGCCGCGCAGGATCACCGCATTGCCGGCCTTCATGCACAGCGCGCCGGCATCGGCCGTCACATTGGGCCGGCTCTCGAAGATCACGCCGATGACGCCGAGCGGCGTGCGCACCCGCTCGATATGCAAGCCGTTCGGCCGGTCCCATTCGGCGATGACCGTGCCGACGGGATCGGCAAGATCGGCAATCGCGCGAATGCCGTCGCACATGGCGCGCACGCGTGCTTCATCGAGTTCGAGCCGGTCGAGAAAGGCGCCGGAAATGCCGTTTTCCCTCGCCGTCGAAACATCAATCGCATTGGCGTTGAGGATCGCGTCCCGGTTCTGCCAGATACGATCCGCCATGGCGATCAGGGCGGCGTGCTTGCGCTCCGCCGTCGCCGTGGCAAGAACCGAAGCGGCCTCGCGCGCAGCCTTGCCGATCGCCGCCATGCTGGCGGCGATATCGTCCTGTTCGACCGTCTGGGCAACCGTGTTCATCTCTTGTCCGTTTCGCCGCCGGTATTATCGCCGGGTCCATCGCCATGGCCTTCACCCGGCCGCAGCGCCAGATCGTCGCGGTGCACCATCTCGCTGCGTCCGGCAAATCCCAGCCTTGCTTCGATCTCCGCGCTCTTGAGCCCGCAGATCGCCTGCGCCTGATTGCTGTCATATGCCACGAGACCGCGGCCGATTTCAATTCCGGCCGCATTGACGAGGGAGACGACGTCGCCGCGATTGAACATGCCCGACACCTGGCGGATGCCGGCCGGCAGCAGGCTCTTGCCCGAAAGCAGCGCCCGTTCCGCGCCGGCGTCAAGATGCAGCCTGCCGCTGGTCGACAATTGTCCGGCGATCCACTTCTTGCGCGAGGTGACCGGACTGCCACTCGCCTTGAACCAGGTGGCGCGGCCGCCCTCGGCGATCGCCCGTACCGGATGGAGCCGCTTGCCGGAAGTGATCACCATCGTGGTGCCGCCGGCGGTGGCGATCTTGCCCGCCTCGATCTTGGTCACCATGCCGCCACGCGACAATTCGGTGCCGGCATCGCCCGCCATCGCCTCGATTTCCGGCGTGATCGCCTCCACCTCGGCAATGAAGGTGGCATCGGGGTCCAGCGCCGGCGGCGCGGTATAGAGCCCGTCGATATCCGACAGCAGGATCAGCAGGTCGCAGGTCATCATGGTCGCGACGCGGGCCGCCAGCCGGTCGTTGTCGCCATAGCGAATCTCACTGGTGGCGACCGTGTCGTTTTCATTGATGATCGGCACCGCGCCGAGCTTGAGCAGGGTCTCGATCGTGGCGCGCGCATTGAGATAGCGCCGCCGCTCCTCGGTATCGCCGAGGGTCAGCAGGATCTGCGCCGCCCGTATGCCATGGCCGCCAAGCGCGTCGTGATAGGCCCGCGACAGGCCGATCTGTCCGGCCGCCGCCGCCGCCTGGCTTTCCTCTAGCTTCAGCGCCCCGGATTTGAGCCCCAGCAGACCGCGTCCCAGCGCGATGGCACCGGAAGAAACGATCAGCACTTCATGGCCCGCAGCGCGCAGCATGGCGACATCGTCGGCGATCGAGTTCAGCCAGTCGGATTTGAGGCCCGACTTGCGGTCGACCAGCAGCGCCGATCCGATCTTGAAGACGATGCGCTTGTGCGCTGCAAGGCGCTTTTCGGCCGAGATGGTCATTCGATCGGCCTCCAGCGCCCGGCCTCGTCGACCGCATCCGCTGTTTCGGCCTGGCGCAGCGCGTCGATCCGGCCGGCCAGCGCCCTGAGCGTGACGTCGACCCCCTCGCCGGTGGCCGACGACAGCAGCAGGGGAGACCTGCCGCAGGCCGTCTTGAGTTCGGCGAGCTTTTCCCAGCGTTCCTCTTCGGTGAGCAGATCGGCCTGCGACAGCGCCACCACTTCGGGCTTTCCGGCCAGCCCGTGGCCATAGGCTTCGACCTCGTGGCGCACCGTGCGATAGGCTTCCGCCACATCCTCGTTGCGCGCCGAAACCAGATGCAGCAGCACATTGGTGCGCTCGATATGGCCGAGGAAACGGTCGCCGATGCCGCTGCCCTCATGCGCCCCTTCGATCAGCCCCGGAATGTCGGCGATGACGAATTCCCGGCCATCGATCGAGGCGACGCCCAGATTGGGATGCAGCGTGGTGAAGGGATAGTCGGCGATCTTCGGCTTGGCGCGCGTCACGGTTGCGAGGAAGGTCGATTTCCCCGCATTGGGAAGGCCCAGCAGGCCGGCATCGGCGATCAGCTTCAGTCGCAGCCAGAGGGTTTTCTCGATGCCGTCCTGGCCGGGATTGGCGCGGCGCGGCGCCTGATTGGTCGAGGTCTTGAAATGGGCATTGCCGAAGCCGCCATTGCCGCCCCTGGCGATCAGATGGCGGTCGCCGGTCTCGGTGAGGTCGCAGATCAGCGTCTCATTGTCTTCTTCATAGACCTGGGTTCCCGCCGGCACCTTGAGGACGACATCCTGGCCCTTCTTGCCGTCGCGGTTGCGGCCCATGCCATGGACGCCGGTCTCGGCCTTGAAATGCTGCTGATAGCGGTAGTCGATCAGGGTGTTGAGCCCGTCGACGGCCTCGACCCAGACATCGCCGCCGCGGCCGCCATTGCCGCCATCCGGCCCGCCGAATTCCTGGAACTTCGCCCGGTGAAAGGAAATGCTGCCCGCCCCGCCATTTCCCGAACGGATGTAGATCTTGGCCTGATCGAGAAATTTCATTGCGGCGACCCGCTTCTTTTCGGGGCGGGTCAGGCCGCGATTTCACCCATCCAGCTGGCGCGCGTGATTTCGAAATGATCGAGCCGCTGTCTTTCTTCAAGCAGCGGATGCACTTCCTCGCTGGAATGGGTATACCGCCCGCCGCATTTGCGGATGATCTTCTTCGACGCTTCGTTGTTGATGCGGGCCGAAACCAGCAGGATCGGCCGCGGCGTCACCTTGAAATAGAGATCGACCAGCGCGCGGGCCGCTTCTGTCGCAAAGCCCTTGCCCCAATAGGGTTCGCCGATCCAGTAGCCCAGATGCGGTTCCGGCTCCTCGCTGATTTCGTGCAGGCTGCCGACGCCGATCAGCCGGCCGCTTTCGGCCTCGGTGATCGAATAGACGCAGGCCCGTCCCTCATTGCGCTTGGCGCGCGCGATGAAGTCGCGGGCATCCTTGCGCCGATAGGGATGCGGCATATGGGCGAGCATGCGGGCAATGTTGATGTTGTTTGCCAGCAGCGCCAGTTCTTCCGCATCCTCGTCATGCGGCGGGCGCAGGATGAGCCGCTCGGTGGTCAGCAGCGGCGTGTCCAGGAACAGGGCTGATTCCGTATAGTCTGCTTTTGGATCGGTCATGGTCATTTCGTACGCGAAATGCGTTCCGTAGCTTGATTGGTAATGTGCCCCGTCATGTCCGATTCTGATTGTAGCACATGATGGGGCATTTGGGTGACAGGCCGGTCAAACCTATGCGCGAGCCTGTGCACAACGAAAAAGGAGCCGGCTGACCGGCTCCTGAAAAACCACTGCGCAAGAACCAGTAGAGCGAGCCGGAACTGCCGGCCTGTCCGGCCGGTTACTTGCCGCTTGCCGGCGCTTCCACGCTGACATAGCTGCGGCCATTGGCCTTTTCGCTGAACGCCACCTTGCCGTCGGAAAGGGCGAAAAGCGTATGGTCCCTGCCGATGCCGACATTGCTGCCGGGGTGGAACTTGGTGCCGCGCTGGCGCACCAGGATGTTGCCGGCAACGACCATTTCATTGCCGAATTTCTTGACGCCGAGGCGTTTGGATTCCGAATCGCGACCGTTACGCGAAGAACCGCCAGCTTTCTTGTGTGCCATGGGTGTATTCCTTCCTCAGTCTGCGCTTATTTCATTGCCTTGGCCTGATCGCGCCAGTCGGAGATCTGGTCGGCGCTGAATGGCATGGCTTCGTCGATGCGGGCGATGTCCGCGTCGGACAGTTTGGCGATCTGGGCAAAGGTGGTGATGCCCTGTTCGTTGAGCTGTTTGGCGGCAACCGGACCGATGCCCTTGATCTTGGTCAGGTCGTCCGCTTCGCCTTCCGGCGCGCTGAAAAGCGTGGCGGCTTTCGCCTCGGTCTTTGCTTCCTTCTTCGGCGCGGCCTTTTTCTCTTCGGCCTTTGCAGCCGGTTTTTCTTCCTTGGCGGCCGGTTTTGCGGCGGCCTTCTTCGACGGCTTGGCGCCGCCGGTCAGGATTTCGGCGATTTTCACCGTGGTCAGGTGCTGGCGATGGCCCTTGGTGCGCTGCGAATTCTGCCGCCGGCGCTTCTTGAACGAGATCACCTTGCGGGCGCGGCCCTGCTCGAGGATTTCGGCGGTCACCAGCGCGCCCGCGACGAGCGGCGCACCGATTTCGCCGCCAACGGCCAGCACTTCGCTGAATTCAACCATGTCGCCGGCGTCACCTGCGACCTTCTCGATCTTCAGAACATCTTCAGCGGCAACCCGATACTGTTTGCCGCCGGTTTTGATGACTGCGAACATTTTGTTTCCTTTCAATGTTCCCGCACGAGGTCTCGGCCGCCCCTGTCAGGCAGCCAGCCTGTCTTTTTGTCAGTCGGTTTCCGGTCTGGTTGGCGCGCCGCACGCCCGAAGCGGCTGTACGGTCGCCAAAAAACAGGGCGCGGAAATCTCCCGCGCCGCCGATGGCGCGCATATAGGTCGAAATGGCCCTCAAAGTCAACCGAGCCTGACACGGCGCTGCGCAACAAGACTGCGCCGGTCTTACGGGATTGGTTCGGCCACTCCCGATATGGGAAGCGCCGTTCGATCGAGCTTCAGCTTGAGATCTGCGGAGAGGTGCCGGAGTGGTCGAACGGGGCGGTCTCGAAAACCGTTGTGCGCGCGAGCGTACCGAGGGTTCGAATCCCTCCCTCTCCGCCACTTCTGAACGGTTTGGCAGCGTTGCGCGATCCTCGGCCGGATATCGCGGTCGAACTCTCGGGAATTAGCGCCTGTTTTGCGGCGCAAAACGGGTGGATTCGAATCCCTCCCTCTCCGCCATAATTTCGCGCACGACAGTTTTGCCACGCTCAACGCTCGTGCGGGCGCGGCCGGCCGGCTGCTTGGTCGGAGTTCGCCCCCTCCGCTATCCGATGTTGTGAGAAGATGGGCCGGTCGTCGAGGCAGGTAGCCCGGCTGACGCGCATTGCCCGTCGCGGCCCTTTTGCGCAAGGGTTGACAAAGTTGCCCGGCGGATCAATCCAGATTGGATATGCCGGCGCGAACAGGCCGGCGCATGGAGTGCAAAATGGATACTGGAATATCACGACAGAAAATCCACTTCCCGGCAGACGGCCTGAAACTGTGCGGGCATCTGTACAAGCCCGGAAATTTCGATGAAGGCGGAAAATATCCGGCGATCATCTGCCAGGGTTCCGCGTTTTCCGTGAAGGAGCAGATGTCGGGCACCTACGCCGGAAAGATGGCGGAAAACGGCTTCATCGCGCTTGCGTTCGATTACCGGACCTACGGCGAAAGCGAAGGGGCGCCAAGGCAATACGAGAATCCCGAAGCGAAGAGAAACGACCTCGAGGCGGCCGTCAGCTACCTTCTCTCGCTTCCTTACGTGACCTCGGTAAGCGCCTTGGGGGTTTGCGCTTCGGGTGGCAATGTCGCCCATCTCGCAGCCACCGACAAAAGATTGGGTTCGGTTGCATTCGTGGCTGGCATGGTTGGCGGCCCCGCCGAACTCGCGGCGGAAAGAAATACCAGCGACGAGGAAGTGGCCGCGCTGATGAGCACGATACGGGCGGCAAAACAGCACTACGAGCAAACGGGCGAAGCACAGAGACTGACGGCGTATAGCAGCACCGATCCGACAGCCTTCTATTTCGGCGACGTGGATTATTACGAAAATCCGAAAAGAGGGAATGTCCAAGAGTTTTTGAACGAGTATGCCATCATCGGTCTGGAGACCTTGCTTCCGTTCGACCCGATGAGCAAGGCTGGAGACATCACGATTCCCGCCATCGTTCTGCACTCGGACAACTGCATCGCATCGGCGGCTTCAAGAAAATTCTACGACAATCTGGGTGGGGAGAAGGAACTGGTCTGGGGCACCGAAGCGCATTTCGACTATTACGACAAGCCGGCTCTGATCGATGAAGTCACGACGAATGTGGCCAGGTTCATCAAGGGCCATACCGATGCATCCCTCTCCTGAAGCATCGGCCTGTTCTTCTTCCGGCTCGTCCGGTTCGAAGGGAACCGCCGCTCATGGCCAGTGCAGATGTGGCTGCAGTGTAGCAGGCATCTGCACTGGCCGCACCACGCGATCTGTCGGGCAAAGGCGGCGCTATCAGCGGCCATTCTCCATCGGCCAAATTAAAGCGTACCATCAAGCTTCCCCAGGAGAAACTCGAAGCACGAACAGTGCCGATGGGGAAGCCCGTTTATGAGTACGGAACCTGTTTTGCCTCGGCAAACCCCTGCAGGGTGTTGACGGTGTTGATGCCCACTTCCTCGACCGCGTAGCCGCCTTCCATCAGGAACACCGTCGGCAGGCCGAGAGAGGCGATATCGGCCCCCATCGTGGTGAAGTCGCCGCTCGCAAGCTTGAAGAAGCTGATCGGATCCTTCTCGAACGTATCGACCCCGAGCGATACGATCACAAGGCCCGGCTCGAAGCGGCGGATAGGGTCGAAGGCGCTCTTCAGCCTGGCGCGCCAGGCATCGAACCCGGTTCCCGGCGGCATCGGAAAATTGAGGTTGCAGCCCTTGCCGGCGCCGGCGCCGCACTCGTCGGCAAAGCCGAGAAAATGCGGAAAGGCCTGGTCGGGATCGCCATGCAGCGAAACGAACAGCACGTCGCCGCGTTCGTAGAAGATGTTCTGCGTTCCATTGCCGTGGTGGAAGTCGACATCGAGAATGGCGGCGCGCTCGACGCCGTGGTCGCGGGCATGTTGGGCGGCGATCGCGGCATTGTTGAAAAAGCAGTAGCCGCCATACTGGTCGATGGCGGCGTGATGGCCCGGCGGGCGGCACAGGCCGAATGCCGAGCGGGCACCGCCCAGCACGTCTTGTGTCGCCGACAGGGCGACATCCTTGGAGGCGCAGGCAGCCTCCCAGGTACCGTCTGAAATCGAGGTTTCGTTTGCCAGGCAGTAGTAGCCGAGTTTCGCCTCGAAATGCTCGGGGATGATGTCGGAGCGCATGGTTCGCGTCGGCCAGATGGTGGGAATGGCTTCCCCCTCATAGCCGAGCGCCGACCATTCCTGCCAGGCGGTCTCCAGAAAGGCGACGAACCCGGAATCGTGGATGGCGGTTACCGGTTCGATGCCGAAGGAGCCGGGCGCCACGATCTCGCCGAACCGCCGCTTGTCGAGCTCGGCGAGAATGAAATCGAGCCGCTCGGCGCATTCGAAGGGCGGCCGCAACGTGCCGCCATGGAGTTCGGTTTTCGGCTGACGTTTGCGATGCTCTTGCGAATAGAAAATTTTCATGGAAATGGCCTGGCTGCGTTGGCGGACGGAGGACGGGGGTCGCCATTGAGTTTGCAGAAATTTCGGCGGCAATCAACGCCGTTGCCGCGCGGCTTTCATGTGCGGCAGCGACGCCCGGCCGACTTGCCCCGGCCGGACACAGCGTATAACGATTGCCGAAACAAGGGAGGAGCCGGCATGGCCGCCACCGATACGAGCCATACGATCGACGGCGCGGTCGCCGAACTGGAACTGGCGCGCCCCGACAAGCGCAACGCCATGTCCGACAGCCTGCTGGCCGAGATCGAAGCCTTTTACTCGGGCCTGCCCGATACGGTCCGCGTGGTCATCCTGCATGGCCGCGGCGGGCATTATTGCTCCGGCCTCGATCTTTCCGAACACGTTTCGCGCACCGCCGAGGAGGGCGTCTATCACTCGCGCAACTGGCACCGTGTGCTCGACCAGATTCAGTTCGGCGGCACGATCACCGTCAGCGCCATGACCGGGGCGGTGATCGGCGGCGGGCTGGAGCTTGCCACGGCCACCCATGTGCGCATTGCCGAACCCTCGGTCATTTTCCAACTGCCCGAGGGCCGCCGGGGGATTTTCGTCGGTGGCGGCGCGACCGTGCGGGTCGGCCGCATCCTCGGCCCCGACCGGATGACCGAGATGATGCTCACCGGCCGCCGATACGATGCCGAGGAGGGCCTGCGCCTCGGCCTTGTCCATTATGCCGTGGGCGAGGGCGAGGCATTGCCGCTGGCGCGGCAACTCGCCGCCAGGATCGCCGACAACGCCCCGATGTCGAACTATTTCATGGTCCAGGCCCTGGCCCGCATCGGCGACATGCCGCGCGGCGAGGGATTGTTTACCGAAAGCCTGGCGGCAGCGCTGGTGCAGACCACGCCCGATGCCGAGGAGGGGTTGAAGGCGTTTCTCGAAAAGCGGCCGCCAAAGTTCAGGTGATGCGCGCATCAAGCAATGCGCGCAAGGGAGGAGAGATGACGGAAAGCACCGACGGAGCTGTCGACAGAGCCACCGACAGATCCTTGTGGGCGCGGCAGAACACCGTCGTCGAATACCTGCCGCACCGCATCGAGCGCGACGACCGCCAAGACGGCACCATTCTGCTGCGCTCGGGCTATCCCCTGGGGGAGGTCGTCGACAGTACCGGCCGGTGGTTGCATCGCTGGGCGGACGAGGCGCCGGGCCGCGTCGCGGTTGCCGAGCGCGATGGCGATGCCTGGCGCGAACTGACCTATGGCGAATTGCTCGAACAGGTTCGCGCGGTCGCCGCCGGCCTGCTGGCGCGCGGGCTGGACGGCAGGGATGCCATCGCCATCCTTTCAGGCAATGGCATCGACCATTTGCTGCTGTCGCTCGCCGCGCAATATGTCGGCATTCCGATCGTCCCATTGGCCGAGCAGTATTCACTGATCTCCGGCGCCCATCCGCGGCTCACCTACATCATCGACAAGGTGCGACCGAAGCTCGCCTTTGCCGAGGATGCCGGGCGCTATGCGCAAGCCCTGTCGCTCCCCTGTCTTTCCGGCGTCGAGATCGTCGCCTCGAAGACCGGTGGTGTGCCGGGCGCTGTGACGCCCTTTGCCGACCTGCTCGGGCATGATTGTGCCGGCGATGCCGGCGCCGCGATCGATGCCGCGCATTCGCGCGTCGGGCCGGATACGCTCGCCAAGATCATGTTCACGTCCGGGTCGAGCGCCGATCCCAAGGGGGTTCTCACCACCCAGCGCATGCTGTGCGTCAACCAGGCGCAATTGCGCGGCGCGCTGCCTTTCCTCGGTTCCCGCCCGCCGGTGGTCACCGACTGGTTGCCCTGGAACCACGTCTTCGGCGGCAGCCACAACGTCAACATGATCCTCGCCAATGGCGGCACGCTCAACATCGATCTCGGCAAGCCGGCCGGTCCCGGCTTTGCGACGACCCTGAAGAATCGCACCGAACGCCCCGGCACGCTCAGTTTCAACGTGCCGGCGGGCTTTGCCATGACGGTCGCCGCCGTCGCCGGGGACGGAGAACTGCGCAGGACGCTGTTCGGCGATCTCGACCTGATCTTCTACGCCGGCGCCTCCCTGCCGCAGAACGTCTGGGACCGGCTGGAAGAATATGCCCTCGAAACACGCGGCGGCCTGCCGCTGATGATTTCGAGCTGGGGCATGACCGAGACGGCACCGGCCTGCCTCATCGTCCACCAGCCGATCGGCCGTTCCGGCGTCATCGGCGTGCCGATGCCGGGGGTCGAGGCGAAGCTGGTGCCCAACGATGCGGGCCGCTTCGAATTGCGCGTGCGCGGTCCCAACATCATGCCCGGCTATTACAAGGATGCTGAGAAGACGGCCCAGGCTTTCGACACGGAGGGTTTTCTGATTACCGGCGATGCGGTGCGCTTCGTCGATCCGCGGAACGCGGCGCTCGGCCTCGTCTACGACGGCCGCGTGTCGGAGGATTTCAAGCTGGCGACCGGTACCTGGGTCCAGGCGGGAACGCTGCGTGTCGATCTGCTCCGCCATCTCGCCGGCCTCGCCCAGGATCTGGTCGTCTGTGGCCGTGACCGCGACGAGATCGGAGTGCTGATCTTTCCGGCACCGGCCCGTGCCTTGGAGGGCGATGTGGAGGACGGTGCGCGGATCGATCCGGCGCTTGGCCGCGACATCGCCGAAGGCCTGCGCGCCGCGAATGTCGGCGCCACGGGTTCCGCCCGGCGCATCGCCCGGGCGCTGGTGCTTGCCGAGCCGCCCTCCGTCGAGGGCCAGGAAATCACCGACAAGGGGTCGCTTAACATCAACCGCATTCTTGCGCGTCGCGCCGGCCTGCTGGAACGGCTGTACAGCGACGACGATCCGGCAGTGATCCGGCCCTGAAACCGACGCTGAAATCGGCCCTGAAACCGGCTTTGACAGGAGAAAGCATGATCGACATAGCCAAGGTCCGCGCCATCGACATCCACACCCATGCCGAGGAGCCCTGCGGCTGCCATGCCGATGACGGCTATGACGAATTGCAGACGACGATGGCGAAATATTTCGGTGCGCCCTGGAGCCATCCGCCCACCGTGCCGCAGACCGCCGCCCATTACCGTGAACAGAACATTGCCGCCGTGATCTTCCCCGTCGATGCCGAGCGCGAGACCGGATACCGGCGCTACCGGAACGAGGAAGTGGCGGAACTGGCCGCTGAAAACAGCGACATCCTGATCCCCTTCGCCTCGATCGATCCCTGGAAGGGCAAGATCGGCGTGCGCGAGGCGAAAAGGCTGATGCGCGATTTCGCCATCAAGGGCTTCAAGTTTCATCCCACCATGCAGGGTTTCTACCCCAATGACCGCATGGCCTACGACCTCTATGAGGCGATCGAGGCGGAGGGCGGCATCGCGCTGTTCCACACCGGCCAGACCGGTGTCGGCTCCGGCATGCCGGGCGGCAATGGCATGCGGCTCAAATATTCCAACCCGATGTTCGTCGACGATGTGGCGGTCGATTTCCCGGACCTGAAGATCATCCTCGCCCATCCCTCCTTCCCCTGGCAGGAGGAGGCGCTGTCGGTCGCCACCCACAAGCCCAATGTCTATATCGACCTGTCGGGCTGGTCGCCGAAATATTTTCCGCCGATCCTGGTGCGCTACGCCAACACGCTGTTGAGGAAGAAGATGCTGTTCGGCTCCGACTGGCCGATGATCGCGCCGGAAAAATGGCTCGACGCTTTCGACAAGGCCGATTTCCGCGACGAGGTGCGCCCCGGCATCCTGAAGGACAATGCGGCCCGGCTGCTCGGGCTGGCGGCATAGGGCAGGCGGTTGCCCATCTTCCGCGTCCGCCATTGCCATTCCGCCCAAAGGCGCTAAACCCGGGACAACAACACGTTCACCGGAGGGTTTGATGGCAAGGGTTGCATTCATCGGTCTCGGCGTCATGGGCTATCCCATGGCCGGTCACATCGCCAGAGGCGGCCATGACGTCACGGTCTACAACCGCACCGCCGCCAAGGCGGAAAAATGGGCCAGGGAGCATGGCGGCGGCCACGCGCCGACACCGGCCGAAGCGGCGAGGGACTGCGATTTCGTCTTCTGCTGTGTCGGCAATGATGATGACCTGCGCGCGGTGACCACCGGCGAAGATGGCGCCTTCGGCTCGATGAAGCCGGGAGCCGTTTTCATCGACAATACGACCGCCTCGGCGGAAGTCGCGCGCGAACTGTCGAAGGCCGCCGCCAGGGGCGGGTTCGGCTTTCTCGATGCCCCGGTTTCGGGCGGCCAGGCGGGTGCCGAGAACGGCGTCCTCACCGTCATGGCGGGCGGTGACGCGGCGACCTTCGAAAAGGCCAGGCCGGTGATCGAGTGCTATGCCCGCATGGTCGGCCTGATGGGGCCCGCCGGCAGCGGGCAATTGTCGAAAATGGTCAACCAGATCTGCATTGCCGGCCTGGTGCAGGGCCTGTCGGAAGGCATTCACTTCGCCCAGAACGCCGGGCTTGATGTGGAAAGGCTGATCGCGGTCCTTTGCAAGGGCGCAGCCGGCTCCTGGCAGATGGAAAACCGCCACAAGACCATGGATCAAGGCCATTACGAGCACGGTTTTGCCGTCGACTGGATGCGCAAGGATCTGGGCATCTGCCTTGCGGAAGCCGATCGCAACGGGTCGAGCCTGCCGGTAACCGCTCTGGTCGATCAGTTCTACAAGGACGTCCAGAAACTCGGCGGCAACCGCTGGGATACGTCGAGCCTGCTGGCCCGCCTCAACGCGGTCGGAAAATAGCTTCCGTCTTACGCAAGCATCGCCGACAGAACGTGGAACAGCACCCCGGCAAGCACTGCCGCCGCCGGCACGGTGATGATCCAGGCCGACACGATGGTCATGAAGTGCGACCGCCGCACCAGCTTGCGCCGGGCGATTTCCTGCCGGTCGCCGGGCGTGTCGTCCTTCGGCGGGTGCCGTTGCTCATGGCTCGTGACCCATGCCTGCCGCCTCTTCGATTTTTCCGTATACCATTCACGGAAGAAGCCGACCCCGAACACCGCGCCGACGGCGATATGGGTCGAGGAAACCGGCAGGCCGAGCCAGGATGCGACGATGACGGTGATCGCCGCCGACAGCGCGACGCAATAGGCGCGCATCGGATTGAGCCGCGTGATCTGTTCGCCCACCATGTGGATGAGCTTCGGCCCGAACAGCAGCAGGCCGAGCGAGATGCCGAGCGCGCCGACGAACATCACCCAGAGCGGGATGCTGACCTTGGCGGCGACATCGCCCAGCGCCACGGTGTGCACGATGGCCGCCAGCGGCCCGACCGCATTGGCAACGTCATTGGCGCCATGGGCAAACGACAGCAGCGCGGCGGAACACACCAGCGGCAGGCCGAACAGCTTGCGCAGCGACTGGTTGCGGTTTTCAAGGCCCATGGCCTGTCTTGCGATCAACGGCCGCGCCGCCACCCAGCTCACGAGGCCGACCGCCACACCGATCACGACGGCGCTCAAAAGGCTCAGTCTGATCAGTTGCTTGACGCCCTTGAGCGCCAGATAGGCGGCAAAGGCGCCCGCCATGATGGCGATCAGTATCGGCACCCATTTCCTGGCAGCGGCGATCTTGTCTTCCTGATAGATGATCGTTTCCTTGATCAGGAACAGGAAGCCCGCCGCGATGATGCCGCCCAGCAGGGGCGAGATCACCCAGCTTGCCGCGATGCTGCCCATCGTGCCCCAGTCGACGGCGGAAAATCCGGCCGCCGCAATGCCCGCGCCCATCACGCCGCCGACGATCGAATGGGTGGTCGAGACCGGCGCGCCGAGCCAGGTGGCGAGGTTGACCCACAGCGCCGAGGAGATCAGCGCGGCCATCATCGCCGAAATGAAGATTTCCTTGTTGGACACCGCATCGACATCGATGATGCCCTTGGAGATCGTGCCGACCACGTCGCCGCCGGCGATCAGCGCCCCGGCGCTTTCGAAGATCGCGGCGATGATCAGCGCTGCTCCCATCGTCATGGCGTTCGAGCCGACCGCCGGCCCAACATTGTTGGCAACGTCGTTGGCGCCGATGTTGAGCGCCATATAGCCGCCGATCGCCGCCGCCGCGACGATGATCCAGGCCCCGGCCTCGCCGGCGACGAAGACGGCTGCCGCCATCGTCACCACGACGAGGAACAGCAGCGCCAGCCCGAGCGGCACATAGGAGCGCGCCAGATTGCCGGCCGCTTCCTCGACATAGCTGATCTTGTCGAGGTCCTTGTCGAGGGTGATTTTTTTGGTTTCCATTGGAAAATCCCGCTGGTCGGCTGTTCGCGCTGTGCCCCAGGGCGCTTCCGGGCGCTTCAGGAGTGCTCGCACTGCCTATGACGGGTCTTTCATGAAGGCAAGGAAAATGCCGGCGCGGCGGGCGCGGTCAGCCGGCCATCAACAGGGATTCGATCTCCCGCGAGCCCAGAATGGCGGCAAGCCCCGGCTCGCCGCAGCGACTGGCGGCTTCCCGCAGCGGCATCCAGGCAAGGTCGCGTTCGCCCCGTTCGGGAAAATCGCGTGCCTGATCCTCGGCCCGGAGCGGAAAGACCGTCACGCTGGTGCGCACCTTGAAGCCGCGCCCGAGCCCTTTGTGGGAGCGGTATTCGCCCAGCGGATGACGCGCCACGGCGCCGCGAATGCCGGCTTCCTCGAAGGCTTCGCGCGCCGCCTGCTTGCGGGCGGACCGTCTCGCGCCCGGCCACCCCTTGGGAATGATCCAGCGCCGCGTGTCGCGGCTGGTGATCAGCAGCACTTCGAGTTCGCTGCCGCGCCGCCGATAGCAAAGCGCGGCTACCTGCCGGCGCGGCGGGCGCCGCAGCATCAGGCCGAAGATCGATGTCAGCCGGCCAAGGGGCGAGTGGGAGAGTGTGATCAGGTTCATGGGCAAATCAGTCGGAGCACGCTGAGATAGTCTATTTGCAAGGGTTAATAAAGGGTTAACGCGAAAACGGCGCGCTTCCTTCCCGCGCAGGGCCGGTTCAGGTATCGGCAAAACAGGGCAGGGGGATGGCCGGCGGGCGCGGTATCGATCAGAAAAGATCGCCCTGATCGCCGCCGCCGGTCGCCGCTACGGGCTTTGGCTTGGCGCCCGCTTTGCGCGGTGCCGGTTTCGCCGCGGCGCCATCCACCCGCACCACGTCGATGGTGCCGTCGGCAAAGCTCAGCCCGTAGGCCGCGCCTGCCGCCGTCTGCGAGGCGCGGGTTATGACATTGCCACCGGCATCGCGCAGCAGCGCGAAGCCACGCGCGAGCGTTCCCTCATGGCTGAAGGAGGTGAGCAGGCGGCTGGCCTGTTCGAGCCTCGCCGCGGCGCGTTCGAAACCGGAACCGCGGCGGTCTGCCAGCATCCGGGATGCGTAATCGAGCTTGCGCCTTGCCTCGCGGATCGGAATTTCCAGCATGGCGGCCGTCAGCCTTGGCCGTTCCATCCGGTTGCGCTGGAGATCGATGCTGGAGCCGATCGCCCGCGCCAGCCGCGACGTCGCATAGTCGAGCTGCTGGCCCTTGCGCTCCACCGGTGCCCTGAGCAGCGACAGGCCGAGCCGGCCCGAAACCCTGCCGAAGTCGATCGATTTCGCCTGAATGGCCGAGACCAGCCCGCGTCCGAGCCGTGCCGAAACCGCGTCGAGCTGCTGATTCTGGATCGCAAACAGGCTGTCGGGCGAGGGCAGGCCGCGGCTCGCGGCGCGCAACTGCGTGCGGCGGTTCTCCATTTCCCGCGTGTTCGCCGAGCCAAGGCGCGTTGCAAGCGTCGCCAGATGGGCATCGAGTTCGCCCTTGACCGGCACGACGAATTCGGCCGCGCCTGTCGGCGTCGGCGCGCGCATGTCGGCGGCAAGGTCGATCAGCGTCCAGTCGGTCTCGTGGCCGACGGCCGAGACCAGCGGAATGGCCGAGCCGGCGGCGGCCCGCACCACGGCCTCGTCGTTGAAGCCCCACAGATCCTCGACCGACCCGCCGCCCCGCGCGACGATCAGCACGTCGGGCCGCACGACCGGGCCGGTATCGCCAAGCGCGTTGAACCCGTGGATCGCGCGGGCGACCTCCGCGCCGGTCGTCTCGCCCTGCACCCGTACCGGCCAGACGATGACCCGCAGCGGATAGCGGTCCATGATGCGATGCAGGATGTCGCGGATCACCGCGCCCGTCGGCGAGGTGATGACCCCGACGCTGCGCGGCAGATAGGGCAGGGGCCGCTTGCGCTCCGGCGCGAACAGGCCTTCCGCCTCGAGCCGTTTCTTGCGTTCTTCGAGCAGCGCCATCAGCGCGCCGGCGCCGGCGGGTTCCAGCGCCTCGATGACGATCTGGTATTTCGACGAGCCTGGATAGGTGGTCAGCTTGCCGGTCGCCACCACTTCCATGCCCTCTTCCGGCCGGTGTTTGAGCCTGCCGGCAACCCCGCGCCAGATCACCGCCTCGATCCGCGCCTTGTCGTCCTTGAGCGCGAAATACATGTGGCCGGAGGAATGCGGCCCCCGATAGCCGGCGATCTCGCCGCGCACCCGCACCCGCCCGAACGTGTCCTCGACCATGCGCTTCAGCTGGCCGGAGATTTCCGAAACGGAAAACTCGCTCACGTTCGACCTGGGCGCGGGCGGCGCCTCGGAAAGGAATTCGCCGGTTTCGGGATCGATGAAGCTGTCAGCCATGGCCAAAGGTTAGGCGCCCTGGCCATGGGCTGCAAGCACGGCGGAGGCGGCCTCCAGCGCCCCCCGGCCGTGGCCGATGCCGAGTGCCTTCATCGCTGCGTCGATCGCGCCGATGACGCCGAAGGTCATCGGCAGGTTCTGGTGTCCCATATGGCCGATGCGGAAGCGGCGATCGTATTCGAGATCGCCCTCCTGGCCGAACCCCAGCGCGACACCGAGCGTGACGCCGGCTTCCTGCTTGGTCCATGCCCGGATGCGCCGGGCGCAGCCAGCCGGCGTCACCACCGCCGATACCGCGCGGCTGCGCTTGGCGCGGTCGCGGATATTGTGCGTCATGGCATCGCCCTCGCCCCAGGCATCGATCGCCGCCCAATAGGCCTGCGCGAGGGTTTCATGTCGCCGCCATGCCTGCTCGATGCCTTCCTCATGCACCAGCATGGTCAGCGCCTCATGCAGGCCGAACAGGTGGTGGGTCGGCGGCGTTCCGCCGAAATACTGGTAAAAGACCTGCGGATCGGCTCGCGGCACCCAGTCCCAATAGCCGCCCGGCCGCGCCCGCTTGCGCGCTTCGACGCAGCGGTCGCCGAAAAAGACGAAGGACATCCCGGCCGGCGTCATCAGCCCCTTCTGGCAGGCGGTAACCATCAGGTCGACGCCCCATCGATCCATTTCGAAGGGTTCGCAGCCGAGCGAGGCGATGCAGTCCACCGCGAACAGCGCGTCATGCCCGGCATCGTCGATCGCCTTGCGCAACGCCGGAATGTCGTTGCGCACCGAGGAGGCGGTATCGGTCTGCACCACCATCACCGCCTTGAACCGGCGCCCGGTATCGGCCCGCAGGATTTCTTCCAGCCGGTTCGGGTCGGCATCCGCCGTCATGCCGAAATCGATTACCTCGGTCTTGAGGCCGAGCGAGCGGGCAAGCTCGGCCCATCCGGCGGCAAACCGCCCGGTCGCCAGCACCAGAACCTCGTCGCCCTCGGCAAAGGTGTTGCGCAGCGCCGCCTCCCAGGCGCCATGGCCGTTGGAGATGTAGACCGCGCAGTTCTCTTTCGTGCGCGCCACCGCCTTGAGATCTGCAAACACCCGAGTGGAAATCTCCACCAGTTCGCCCTCATAGATATCCGGCGAGGGACGGTGCATGGCGGAAAGTACCCGGTCGGGGATCACCGACGGGCCGGGAATGGCAAGCTGCTGACGGCCGAAATTGAGCGACATGGGACGGATCTGACGTGTTTGAGAACGGGGCGCGGGATTGGCGCCGCCTGTCCCTGCCTAACAGATCGGGCGAAAATTGGCAGCGAAAATATCGCTACCTGCGGTTTGCGCGGCCTATGCGGGTGCCGGCCGGTGGCGCAGGGCGCGCCTGGCGGCGAAATCGATCCGCGCCGGGCTGATCGCCCAGGTGATCGCAAGTCCGGTGAGCACGGCGAAGGCGACCGCCAGCGCCACGAAGGAGCCTGCCACCCACAGGCCGGTGGCGCCCGCCCACAGGATCGACGAAAAGGCTTCGGCGAGGGTTGCGATCCGCGAGGAGGTTTGCCGGCGGCGGAAATTGCTGCGTTTGGCCTGGCTGCGAAACCACAGCTGGATCAGCGTCGAGGAGAGGACGGCGGCGCAAGCTCCGGCTGCCCCGATCAGGGCGGCCACGGGCGAAGCGAACGCGGTGGCGATCAGCAGCGGCGCCACCACGATGGCGACGGCCGACAGCACGGCCTCGACCTTGGCGCGCAGCACCTGGCCGGGGCTGACCGGTGCCGTCGTCACCAGTTCCGGCGCGTCCTCGCCCGAGATCGCGAGCCAGGCGAGCCCGCCCGCAAGCTGGCCCGCCGCCATGACGATGACGGGTACCGCCACGATCATCATCGTATTGCCGGCGCCGAAACTGTGCCACAGCATGAAGGCCGGGGGGATGAGATAGAGCAATTGCATCAGCGTCTGCGACATCAACCATTTGTCGCGCAGCAGCAGTTTCCACTCCTTGCCGCGCAGCATGGCCGCCGGCGAGCGCGGTGCGAACGACACCTTGGTGTGCCGCCGCCGTCCCGGATCGATATCGATCGAGCCCGCCTTCAGCACGATGCCGGCATATTGCCCGGCGGTGGCGAGCAGGGTCGCGGCAAACAAGACGAGCGAGAAAACCAGCACGCTCAGCGCCGAAGCCGCGTCGCCCATAGCGCCCCGCGCCGGCAGATAGATCCAGTGGTCGATAGCCGGCGCGACCGACAGCAGATAGTCGGAGCGCAGGAATTCGAACCGCGAGATCGAGCCGATCGAGGCGATCGCCAGCAATTGTACGCCGATGACGAAGCCGGCGCCGACGATCGCCGCCGCGATCTGGGCGAAGAGCCGCGTACGGGCCGGTCCGATCAGCACGAACATGCCCATGGTGAAGAGGATCGCCGTCGCCGCCGCGAACAGGCCGAAGGCGAGGATCACCGGATAGGCGAGCAGGAAGCGGGGGCCTACGGTTACCGCCAGCACGTCGATCGCCGGCGCCGAGACGATCAGGGTCAGTCCGCTGGTCGCGATGGCGATCGCCAGCATGCGCACGGCGAACAGCTTGCGCGCCGGCGCGGGCGAGGCCAGGATCAGTTCGAGATCGGAGCGGGTATAGAAGGCCCGGGTGATCGATTCCATCGCCTGCGAGGCCATCAGCGATATCGGCAGCAGCAGGAAGCCGCTGACCATCACCAGGGTCGGCAGATCGGCGGCAATGCCGTGATCGGTCGCCTGCTTCAGCGCCGCCCAGGCGAGCAGGTGCAGCGTGGCGAGGATGGTCGCGGCGGCAATCAGAATGCGCCTTCCCCGGCCGGGCCGGTTGGCCGACAGCATGGCATAGAGATCGCGCCAGGAAAGGCGCAATTCGTGCCGGGCGAACCAGGCGAAGGAACTGGCGGTGATCATGCAGCCCGCCCGGTCTTGCCGGCGGGTTCCGCCCCCTCCGACGCGGCGCTGTCGGCAACCACCTTGAGGAAGATTTCCTCAAGACTGTCCTGCCCGCCGCCGCTCCCGGCCCGGCCGCCATTGGCCATTCTGAGCTCGGCAAGCGTGCCTTCGCAGACAAGCCGCCCCTGCGCGATGACGCCGATGCGCTGCGCCATGCGCTCGGCGACCTCGAGAATATGCGTCGTCAGGATGACCGTGCACCCTTCCTCGACCCGGCGCAGCAGCACGTCCTTGACGAGCCGCGCCGACCCTGCGTCGAGCCCGGTCAGCGGCTCGTCGAGAATGATCAGCTTCGGTTCATGGATCAGCGCGCCGGCCAGCGCCACCTTCTGGCGCATGCCCTTGGAAAACCCCTCGCAGCGCTCATGGGCGTGCGGCGCGAGCTGCAGGATGTCGAGCACCTCGCCGGCGGTTTTTTTCGCCCGCTCCTGCGGCACTTCCCACAGGCCGGCGACGAATTCGAGATATTCAAGCGGTGTCAGCCGGTCATAGATCATCGGCTCGTCCGGCACCCAGGCGGTAACCCGCTTGGCGCCCAGCGGATCGTCCACCGTGTCGTGGCCGAAGACGGAAATCCGGCCTGAATCGGGCACCAGCAGACCGGCCACCATTTTCAGCGTCGTCGTCTTGCCCGCGCCGTTGGGGCCGAGCAGGGCATAGAACTCGCCGGGGCGGATCGTCAGCGTCAGATCGCGCACCGCCGGACGGCTGTACCGCTTGTTCAGGGCCGCGATGGCCAATGCGTCGGGAACGCTCATGCGCCGGTCCTTCCCCGTTTGCCTGCAAAGGGCATGAATTGCCGGCGCCACCTTAGGAAAGGCGGGTTTCAGTCCGGTAAACGATCGGGGTAAAGCCGCTGCGGCGGTTGCTCCGCCAGAGAGGCCTGCCGGAGAAGTCCGTAAGAGAGGCCTGCCGGAGCGGTCAGCGCTTGCCGAGGAACTGGTCGAAGATCGACTCGATGTCCTTTTCATACTTCGGTGCGGTGCCCGATGGCGGCTTGAAGAGATCGCCGAACAGGTCGTCGAGCCCCGTGCCGCGCGGATAGCCGTGCCGCCCGGTTTCCGGCGCGTCGTCGGAATAGGGGTCCTTGCGGCGCGGCTCCTCATAGGGATCGCGCGGCGCGCGGGCATAGGGATCGGGCGCCGGTTCCGGTTCGTCCTGCCGATAGCCGCCCTTCAGGCCGCCCCGCAGCATATCCTGGAAAACCTCGCCCAGCGTCTCGCTGGCATCCTTGCCGCGGGTGGTCGAGCCGCCGGAGCGCCCGCCGCCCGTCATCTGCTTCAGGAAGTCCTCGAACGGATTGCCGCCGCGCGGCGCCTGCTGCCTGCCACCGCCCGAATTCCCTCCGGGCATGCCGTTGCGCATCATCTGTTCGAGGATTTCGCCGAAAATATTACCGCCCAGACCGCTGGCGGCATGCTGCTGCTGCTGCGGTTGCCGGTTCTGCCCCGTCATCTGCTGGAACAGGCCGCCCATGATCATCGGCGCCAGCGCCGGCAGCATCTGTTTGAGGATGTTCTGGGAAAGGCCGCTGGCGGCTTCCGCCTGCTGGGCGACCGCGCGGCTCAGTTCCTTGCTGCCGAACAGATGGCCGAGAATGGCATTGCCCTCCTGCATGCCGCCGGCGGAGAAGGCTTCCATCGGATTTTGCATGTAGCGGGCATGGTTGCCGCTGGCGAGCGCCTGCAGGGTCTCCATCAACCCCTGCGGCGAGGCCATGTTGCGCTTCAAACCCTCGCTGAAGGCCGGCATCAGCGCTTCGATGGCCTTCTGCGCCTGTTCGGCCTGAACGCCGAACTGCTGCGCCATCTGCTCGGGTATCGAGGCCTGCCGCCGCTGGCCCAGTCCTTGCCCCTGCATCGCGGTCAGCATGTCGAACAATGGATTCACGGCGTTTCTCCCTTTGGCATTACGGTTTCAGGCGACAAAGTTTGCCATGCCCGCTTAAGCCGGCATTAACCATGTTTCACTAGCCTGAGCGCAGGTGCGTCACTTTCACGGATAAAGTAGTTGCTCAATACGTCTTTAACAAGAACCGCAAATTCGACAAGGGAAGTTCCGAAAGCCGCTGGCCGTGGGTTGGGCAGCGCTGCCACGGAGCAGAGCCGCAGGGAAATGCGCCGCCTCAACCGCCTCGCCTGGCTGGTGGTCGAGGGCCAGAGCCAGCGCTTTCATGCTTCGATGCGGGAATACGATGCAGCCGGCGCAACGCTGACCATATCGGGCCTGATGGGCATTCCCGATACGTTCCTGCTCTATGTCGAGCCCGATGCCATCCGCTATCGCTGCAGCGTCCGCGAAAGGCGCGGCAACACGGTATCGGTGCGCTTCCTTTCAAGCACCGACAATGTGCGCTTCCGCGACGACCACCGTTAACCGGCTTGCCGGTCCTCAATAGGCCATTTCGGCGAAAATCCGGTCGATGTCCTGCTGCCAGGGTCCGCTATACATCCACAGAAGATTGTCCGCCGATGTGCGCTTGGCGTAGACGACCTCTTCGAGCGGCACGAGAAACAGCCGCTCGTCCAGTCCCTCGCTGTTGCGGTGGTTGCGCCGCTCGAGACCGCTGCCGGCGATTTTCAGGATATCCTTGCCGGCCTGCTGCATGGACTGGCCGTTGATCTCGGCGAGCAGTCCCCTCTGCGGCACGCTTTCGCGCAATGCGCCGACGGCCTCCGCCGACCAGCCGGCGACATATTCCTCCGCCTCGCCCAGCGCCTGGTCGTCATAGAGCAGGCCCGCCCACAGCGCCGGTAGCGCGCAGATGCGTCGCCACGGCCCGCCATCGGCGCCGCGCATTTCCAGAAACCGTTTCAGCCGGACATCGGGAAACAGCGTGCTGACATGGTTCGACCAGTCGCCTATGGTCGGCACCACGCCCGGCATGTCCTTTGCCGCACCGCCCTTGAAGAAGTCGCGGAAGGTGATGTGGGTCATGTCGATGTACTTGCCGTCGCGGATGATGAAATACATCGGGATGTCGAGACACCACTGCGCATAGGCTTCGAAGCCGAAATCCGGATCGAGCATTTGCGGCTGATAGCCGCCGCGCTGATTGTCCACGTCACGCCACACGCCGGCGCGCCAGGAGAGTTCGCCATTGGGCCTGCCGTCGGTAAACGGCGAATTGGCGAACAGCGCGGTAACGAGAGGCTGCAATCGCAGCGAGACCTGCAATTTGCGCTTCATGTCGGCTTCGTCGGAAAAGTCGAGATTGGCCTGGATCGTTGCCGTGCGAAACATCATGTCGAGGCCGCGCGTGCCGACCTTGGGCATGTAGTTGGCCATGATCTTGTAGCGGCTTTTCGGCATGCGCGGCGTTTGCGCCTCGGTCCATACCGGGCTTGAGCCGAGGCCCAGAAACCCCATGCCCAGCGCCTTGCCCACCGCCTTGACGGCGCGCAGATGGCGGTTCGATTCCGCACAGGTCTGGTGGATCGTCTCGAGCGGCGCGCCGGAAAGTTCGAACTGACCGCCGGGCTCGATCGAGATCGCCCCTTCGCCATCGCCGCCGGCAAGCCCGATGATCCGGCCGTCATCGGTGATCGCCTCCCAGCCGAGTTCGGCCTGCATGCCCTTGAGCAGGGCCTCGATGCCGCGATCGCCGTCGTAGGGAACGGGCCCGTGGCTGTCCGTATAGAAGGCGAATTTCTCGTGCTCGGTACCGATCCGCCAGTCTTCCTTCGGCTTGCAGCCCTGGGCGAACCACTGGATCATTTCATCAACGGATTCGAGCGGTCTTTCGTCAACCGTATCGCGGGCCATCGGCGCGACCTTTCACTTGCACAAACTGCTTTCAGCTAAACATGACACGCTCTATGGAGCCAAATCCCGGTTCGCAAGTGAATCTTTCTGAACAGCGGGCAATTTCGGCAGCAGGCCGGCTACCAGTCGCCGCAGGCCGCCTGGAGGACGGTCAGCGCGGCGACGGCCGCCGTATCGGCGCGCAGGATGCGCGGCCCGAGGCTGATCGTCACGGCCTGCGCCATCGCGGCGATCGTTTCGCGCTCGGAGCCGGAAAAACCGCCCTCCGGCCCGATCAGCAGGCCCAGCGGCCGGCCGCGCAGGCGGGCGAGCGGCGCCAGCGGATTGTTCTCCTCCGCCGCCTCATCGGCGACGATCAGGGCTCGATCTTTTTCCCAGCCCGAGAGCAGCGCGTCGAGCGGCACCGCCTCGCGGCATTCGGGCACGCTCAGAATGCTGCATTGTTCGGCGGCCTCGATCGCATTGGCCCGCATGCGTTCCAGGTTGATCCGCTGGTTCTGCGTGTACTGGGTGAGGACGGGCTGAAGCGCGCCGGCACCCATCTCGACGGCCTTCTGCACCATATAGTCGAGCCGGGCCTGTTTAAGCGGCGCGAAACAATAGACGAGATCGGCCGCCGGCGGCTGTGGCCGGGTCTGTTCGACAAGTTGCAGCGCGCCGGATTTGCGCCCGGTCATGGAAAGCACGGCCTGCCATTCGCCGTCGCGGCCGTTGAAGACGCGAATGCCCGCGCCGTCCTTCATGCGCAGGACGGAAATCAGATAATGCGCCTGGCCGCGATCGAGCTCGACCGCGGCGCCTGAGGCCATGGGCGCATCGACGAACAGGCGCTGGCTTTTGAAATCGTGAACCGGCATGGCGGCAACTTACACTTCTGCGCTTCGATGCCAATGGGGCGAATAGCCGGCGCGCAGCACGGGCAGGATGGATTTGGGCGTGACGAGCCGCAGCGCGTGCCGGCCGAGATCGCCGAAGGTCTCGGCCCCGCCATAGCCCGAATGCGACCAGGGCAATGCCCGCCGGCCCCTGAGCGCATGAAACCGCCCATCCGCCTCGACCATGGTTCCCTCCGGCAGGTCCGGCAGGTCGATGGCGCTCAGCGCCTGCCGCTCCTGCTTCGAGGAGAGCTGGCGCTCGCCATGCAGTATCCGGTCGATCTGCGGAGTGCTGGCCGTGCCGTGTGCGGCGTGAAACAGCGCACCGAACCGGCGCGCCGCTTCCCGGCGACAGGCATGACAGGGTCGGTGGCCGGCCGCCAGCGCGGTAATTTCATCGAGAAAGAACAGTTCGGTCCAGCCCGTCCCGCCATCGGGTCCGTTGCGCCCCCAGACATCGCGATGCTGGTCGCGGTATCGAAGCGCGCAGCATATCCAGGCGGGTGTCGTCCAGCGCCTGCCCGCAAGCCGCTTCGTATCGGGGTTGTGGACAATGCCGCGATTGCCGGTGAACAGGCCGCGCGCCCCATCGGCGTCAAGCGTACCGTCGGGCCGAACCCGGTTTTGCAGCGGCCCGCTCAATCCCGCACGATGACGATGTGCAGCCGCACCGGCCCGTGCGCGCCGAGCAGCAGGGTCTGCTCGATATCGGCCGACCGCGACGGCCCAGTGATCATGTTGACCGTGCGCGGCATCTGACCCTTGCCGTAAGCCGTCCGCAGTCGCGGCCAGATATCCTCGTAATGGGCGAGGATGTCGGAACGCCGCAGCACCACGATATGGTTCTGCGGCAGGAAGTTGAGCGTCGTGGGATTGTCGGCGCCCGACAGCACGATCAGCGTCCCCGTTTCGCAGACGCCGCATTCGGCATGGCTGACGCCGGTGGTGTCGGTGCCGTCGCTCGGTCCCTGCCGGAGGATGAGGTTGCCGGCCTTGCCACCGAGAAGCGCCTTGAGCCGCTCATCCTTGCCGGTGCGGATTTCCGCCGGCAGGTTGTGCGCGCGCAGCCAGTCGGCAATCGCCTCCGCGACCCCTGTCCGGGTTGTCATGACCGTGGTTGCCTGGGCTGCTTCCGCCTTTTCCATGAATTGGGTGACGCGCGCCGTCGCCGCCCGGGGCTGCGCGGGAAGGACGCCCCTGCTCGCCGACCGGATCCGCTTGGCGACGGCCTTTTCGCGCTCCGCCCGGCTTTGCCCGCCGGCAGCGTTCCGGCGCAATTTGTCGAGGATGAGATCCCGGCTCATGAAGCGCCCCCTGTCCCCTGTCCAGTTCTGTGCCTTCCGGCCTTCCATTGCGCCAGGAAGGTGCCGCCCTCGGGCGTCGGCATGTCGCGGTGGCGGGTCCAGGCGCCGGCCATCGGCAGGAAGCCGGTGCGCCGTTTCGCGCCGCCCAGAACCCACAGCCCGCGCGCCGCGAGCCGGGTGAACAGCCGGTAGAGGCCGGGCCGCTTGGCGAGCCAGGCCCAGGCCTTGAGATTGCGGCGATGGGCGGGCGGCGAAAGATGGCGTTCGAATTCCTTCTCGCGCCAGTGCCGCATCATCTTCGGCAGGGGAATGCGCATCGGGCACACTTCCTCGCAGCGGCCGCAGAAGGTCGAGGCATTGGGCAGGTTGCCGCCTTTTTCGACGCCGATGAACTGCGGCGTCAGCACCGAGCCCATCGGTCCGGGATAGACCCAGCCATAGGCATGGCCGCCGACCGCCTGATAGACCGGGCAATGGTTCATGCAGGCGCCGCAGCGTATGCAGCGAAGCATGTCCTGAAACTCGGTGCCGATCATGTCCGAACGGCCATTGTCGAGCAGCACGACGTGGAACTCGTCGGGCCCGTCGGGATCGCCCTTGCGTTTCGGCCCGCTCGACAGCGTCGTATAGACCGACATTTCCTGCCCCGTCGCCGAGCGCGCCAGCACCCGCAGGATCTGGCTCATGTCCTCGAGCGTCGGCACGATCTTCTCGAGCGATGCGATGACGATGTGAACCCGCGGCAATATCTGCGTCAGATCGCCATTGCCCTCATTGGTGACGATCACCGAGGTGCCGGTCTCGGCGACCAGGAAATTCGCCCCGGTGATGCCGACATCGGAGCTGAGAAACTGGTCGCGCAGGATGGCGCGTGCCTCCGCGAGCAGGCTTTCCGGCTCCTCCAGCGGCCGCTCGGGCGGCAAATGGGTGTGCACCCGGCGAAAATCCTCGCGCACCTGATCGGCATTGACATGCACCGCCGGCGCGATGATGTGCGACGGGCGCTCGCCGCGAAGCTGGATGATGTATTCGCCGAGATCGGTTTCCACCGGCCGGATGCCGGATTCCTCCAGGAATGCGTTAAGCCCGATCTCTTCGGAGATCATCGACTTGCCCTTGGTCGCCGACCGGGCGCCGACCTTCCGGCAGATATCGAGAATGTGTCCGCGCGCCTCCGATGCCGTCGCCGCCCAGTGCACCTTGCCGCCCTGTCGGGTGACGTTCTTCTCGAAGGTCTCGAGATAGATGTCGAGATTTTCCAGAACGTGGTTCTTAATGTTGCGCGCTTCGTCGCGCAGCGCCTCGAATTCCGGCAGGGCGGCGGCGGCTGCCGCGCGCTTGCCGACGAAATTGCCGCGCACATGGGACAGCGCGCGCTGCAATTGCCGGTCGGCGAGTGCCCCGGTCACGTTTTGCTTGAATTGCGGCGTGGTGATTTCCATGGCTGCTTATGCCTTTCCGCCGATGGGCGGCGCATCGGTCATGCCGGCCAGCACCTCGGCGACATGCCTGACTTCCGTCTTCGAACCGTTGCGGCGCAGTTTGCCCGCCATGTTGAGCAGGCAGCCGAGATCGCCGGCAAGCAGAAGATCGGCCTCGGTGGCGTCGATCGTCGCCGCCTTCTCGCTGACGATGGCGTTGGAGACATCGCTGTATTTGACCGCGAAGGTTCCGCCGAAGCCGCAGCACACATTGCTGTTCTTCATCTCGGCAAGTTCGAGCCCCTCGACCGTCGCGAGCAGCTTGCGCGGCTGCTCGGCGATGCCGAGCTCGCGCAGCCCCGAGCAGGAATCGTGATAGGTGACCCTGGCGTCAAGCCGTGCGGCGACCCGCTCGAGGCCCATCACGTCGGTGAGGAAACTGACCAGTTCATGTACCTTGCCGGCAAAGGCCACCGCCCGCGCCTCCCATTGCGCATCGCCGGCGAAAAGCTCGGGATAATGCTTCGACAGCATGCCGGCGCAGGAGCCCGACGGCGCGACGATATGGTCGAAGCCCTCAAAGGCCGCGATCACCTGCCGGGCGATGTCGGCGGTATCGGCCCGATCGCCGGAGTTCCAGGCCGGCTGGCCGCAACAGGTCTGGCTTACCGGCACATGCACCTCGCAGCCTGCCTCCTCCAGCAGCTTGACGGCGGCAAAGCCGACGGTTGGCCGGAACAGATCGACCAGGCAGGTCACGAAAAGACCGATCCGTACCGGTTCGCTCATGAGGTCACTCCAGACATGTTCACCCGCTTTCTCCCGAACCGGTCCATCTTTGCCGATCAGCCTGCCCGCTTGCGATAGCGCAGTGCGGCAATGCGCTCGCGCTCCAGATCGCCATCGAGTTCCAGGCTCTTTTCCATCACGTAGCTGACATGATCGCGCGCCGCCTGCATGGCGCCGGCGCGGTCGCCGGCAAGCACCGCATTGGCGATCGCCAGATGCTGGTCGAGCAGCGATTGGCGCGCGCCGGTTTTTTCGTAGAACCGGCTGCGGTTCTGGAAAATGCCTTCCGACAGCAATCTGTAGCAGGCGCGCAGCGTGTGCAGCAGAACCAGATTGTGCGTCATCTCGCCGAGCAGCGAATGCAGTTCGAGATCGGCGCGCGCCTCCTCGGCGAAATCCTGGCGCTCATGCGCCCGCTTCATCCGCTCGACGCAGCGCATCAGCATTTCCCGATCGTAATGGGTTGCCCGTTCGGCGGCCATGCCGGCGGCGATGGCCTCGATCTCGCGGCGGTATTCCAGATAGTCGCGGGTCGCCTTGTGATGATGCGGCAGCAGCGCGGCGATCGGTTCGGAAAACACCTGGCCGATGATGTCGCAGACGAAGGTTCCCTCGCCATGACGCTTTTGCAGCAGGCCGCGCGCCTCCATCAGTTCGATCGCCTCGCGCACCACCGGCCGCGACACGCCCGTCTCGACGGCAAGCTCGCGTTCGCCCGGCAATTGGTCGCCCGAGCGCAGCACGCCTTCCAGGATCAGCCCCTCGATCTGATGGGCCACCTCGTCGGCGGAACGGTCCTGGCGGATCTGGCTGAAAACGGTCATGAAGCATCGTCTAAGGCGAAACGGGTTAGTGGTCAAGAAAATTGACCGATGGCGGCGATGTCGGTTTTTTCGTTCCGGCGATCCCTCAAAATACCCTTGTATTTGTGCGCCGTAGTGGGGCAAGACACCGCCAGCCGATACAGCACGAGGTTGGGAAAGATGGGCGAGGGCGAGGCATTGCGCGAGGCGACTTCCGCCGGAGCCGGCAAACGGTATCACCACCAGTATCGCGATGCGGTGGGCGAGATCCATTCCCGCCCGCTGTTGCGCGTTCCCGCCGATTCCACCGTCATCCACTACGCCTTCATGGCGGAGGGCGGCAGTTCGGTCTCCAAGGCGGTCCTGGCCGAGATCTGCCGCCTGTCGGGCGCCCCGGCGCCCGATGCCAATGCCCGCTTCTGCACCGTGCCGGTTTCCGGCGGCCAGTTGAGCTGGGAAAGCCACAGCGAATTTTCGACCTTCACCTTTACCGCCAAGGCGCCGCGCAAGGCCGCGACCCTGCCGGCCCGCCATCCCTTCGGCAGCGACTTTTCGCAGCCCGGCAGCATCATCGCCGCCTGCACCGTCGACATCCGCAAGCTGACCCCGACGACCCGCAAGCTCGTCGGCCAGTTCGATCCCCATGCCACCTGCGCTTCCGTGCTCGAAGACGGCAAGAGCCTGCTGGTGACCGATTTCCGCCAGAATGCGGAAGGCTTCACCCAGTACCTGCTGCTCGATGCCGGGCTGATCGAAAACCGGATCGGCTACTACACCAAGCTGGCGATCGAGATCGAGACCTACCGCACGCTGGCCCTGCTCGGCCTGCCGCTCGCCCGCACCCTGTCGGCGCATCTCAGCCGCTCCGAGCACGAATTGGAGCGGCTCACCCGCGCGGTGCGCGAAGGGCCGCAGGAGGACAATGAGAAGCTGCTGTCGGAGATCAACGATCTGGCCGCCGATATCGAGGTCGATTCGGCTGCCAGCCTGTTCCGTTTCGGCGCCAGCCGCGCCTATGGCTCGATCGTCCAGGACCGCCTCGAAAGCCTCGGCGATGTCAGCTATCCCGGCTATATGCGCATCAGCCGCTTCGTCAACCGCAGCCTGTTGCCGGCGCTCAGGACTTGCGAATCGATCGAGAACCGCCAGGCCAACCTGTCGCGCAAGCTCGCCCGCATTGCCAACCTGCTCAGAACCCGGGTCGAGGTCGAGATCGAGAACCAGAACCGCAACGTGCTCGCCTCGATGGACAGGCGCGCCCGGCTGCAATTGCGCCTGCAGCAGACGGTCGAGGGCCTCTCGGTTGCCGCCGTTTCCTATTATGTGGTCGGGCTTTTCTACTATCTCATCCAGGCGATCGAGCCGGTGATGCCCTTTCCCGTTTCGCCCAAGGTCGCCGCCGGCCTGTTCGTGCCGGTGGCGATCGGCCTGGTCTGGCTGATCGTGCGCCAGATCCGCAGGCACCATTCGGAATAACACCGCTTGCCTAATTGGTAATAATTACTTACCACATGGCCATAGGAAGGCGTGTGCCGCGCGGCATGCGCCGTTACGCGTTTTCGCGCGCCCCGCCGGAGGATGCACCATGACCGCCATCGCCATGCCCGAGGCCAGCAGCGCCATCCTTGCCCGCAAGGACGAGATCGTCGCCCGGCTCATCGATGCGATCGGTGTCGATGCGGTGATCCACGACCCGGAAGAGACGCTGGCCTATGAATGCGATGCGCTGGTCGCCTATCGCTGCCCGCCGCTCGCCGTCTGCCTGCCGGCCTCGACCGGTGAGGTGGCGAAGCTCCTGCGCATCTGCAACGACCTGAACCTGCCGGTGATCCCGCGCGGCTCGGGCACCTCGCTTGCCGGCGGCGCCCTGCCGACCGCCGATTCCATCGTCATCGGCGTGGCGCGGCTCAACCGCGTGCTCGAGACCGATTTCGAGAACCGCTTCATGCGCGTCGAGGCGGGCATGACCAATCTTGCCGTCAGCGGCGCGGTGGCGGCCCATGGCTTCTTCTACGCGCCCGATCCCTCGAGCCAGCTCGCCTGCGCCATCGCCGGCAATGTGGCGATGAATTCGGGCGGCGCCCATTGCCTCAAATACGGCGTCACCACCAACAACCTGCTCGGCGTCACCCTCGTCACCCTGGAGGGCGAGATCGTCGAGGTCGGCGGACCGCATCTCGATCCCGCCGGCTATGACCTGCTCGGCGTGATCTGCGGCTCGGAAGGCCAGTTCGGCATCGTCACCGAGGCGGTGCTGAAAATCCTTCCCAAACCGGAAGGCGCGCGGCCGATCCTGCTCGGCTTCGACGCCAATGAGATCGCCGGCGCCTGTGTCGCCGACATCATCCGTTCGGGCGTGCTGCCGGTCGCCATGGAATTCATGGACAAGCCGGCCATCATCGCCTGCGAGAATTTCGCCAAGGCCGGCTACCCGACCGATGTCGAGGCGCTGCTGATCGTCGAGGTCGAGGGCTCGGACGCCGAAATCGCCGAACAGCTCGCCAAGATCCGCGAGATCGCCGCCCGGCACGCGCCGAAGGTGATGCGCGAAAGCCATTCCGCCGTCCAGTCCGACCTGATCTGGAAGGGCCGCAAGGCGGCCTTCGGCGCCATGGGCCAGATCGCCGACTATATGTGCATGGACGGCACGATCCCGACATCCCAACTGCCCTTCGTCCTGAAGCGCATGGGCGAGATGTCGGCGCAGTACGGGCTCGGCGTCGCCAATGTCTTCCATGCCGGCGACGGCAATCTGCACCCGCTCATCCTCTACGATGCCAACAAGCCGGGCGATCAGGAAAAATGCGAGGAATTCGGCGCCGCCATCCTGAAACTCTGCGTCGAAGTCGGCGGCTGCCTGACCGGCGAGCACGGCGTCGGCGTCGAGAAGCGCGACCTGATGGTGCATCAGTTCAACGAGGCCGATCTCGAAATGCAGATGCGGGTGAAGGACGTCTTCGACCCCAAATGGCTGCTCAATCCGGCCAAGGTCTTCCCGATGGCGGCAAGCCACAGCCGCCGCACCGCGAACCGCCCCGCCGGCAATGGCCCCGCCGGCAACCACGAAAAGGCGGCCTGACATGCCGGTCACCGCCAGGCCAGCATCGGAAGAAGAACTTGCCGATGTCGTGCGCGATCACGCCGCGCGGCGCGCGCCGATGCGCATCTTCGGCGGCGGCACAAGGCCCGTTGGCGATGTCCCGGAGATCGCTGCCGCTGTCAGCGCTTGCGGCCTGTCGGGCATCACCCTGTACGAGCCCGACGCGCTGACCCTGGTGGCGAAGGCGGGCACGCCGCTTGCGGCGATCGAAACGGCCCTGGCGGCGGAAGGCCAGCATCTGCCTTTCGAACCGGCCGACCATCGCGCACTTCTCGGCACCGACGGCAGCTCGACGATCGGTGGCGTGGCGGCGGCCGGCATCTCCGGCCCGCGCCGCATTCAGGCAGGCAGCACGCGCGACAGCCTGATCGGCCTGCGCTTCGTTTCGGGCGAGGGCGAAATCATCAAGAATGGCGGCCGGGTGATGAAGAACGTCACCGGCTACGACCTCGTCAAGCTGCTCTGCGGCAGCCACGGCACGCTCGGCATCCTGACTGAGGTTTCCTTCAAACTGCTGCCGAAGCCATCGACAACCGGCATGCTGCGCATCGAGGGGCTTGATGATGCGACGGCGATCACAGCGCTGACACGGGCGCTCGGCTCGCCCTTCGACGTCAGCGGTGCCGCCCACGCCCAGACGAGACCCGAGGGCCGGCCGCTCACCCTGATCCGCGTCGAGGGCCTGCCCGAATCGGTCGCCTACCGCACGGAACGGTTGCGGGAATGGCTGGCGCCGGTCCTGCCTGCCGGCGCGGATATCGCCATCGAGAGCGATGCGGCAAAGACCGCCGCCGGCTGGCAATGGGTGCGTGATGTGGAAGGCTTTGCCGGCAAGCCCGGCTCGGTCTGGAAACTGTCGGTAAAGCCCACCGACGGGCCGGGCGTGGTCGCGGATATTGCCAGGGCGGTCGATTGCCGTGCGCTCTATGACTGGGGCGGCGGGCTGATCTGGCTGTTGACGCCGGCGCCGGATGCCGAGGCAGCTCCCGTCATCCGCGGCGCGGTCAATGCCCGCGGCGGCCACGCGACCTTGATGCGCCGCGGCGCGGCGAGCGATCCCGCCGTGCCCGCCTTTCATCCCGAAGCCGCGCGGATCGCCGCCCTCTCGCAGGCGCTCAGGCGGAAATTCGATCCCGCCGGCATTCTCAATCCCGGGCTGATGGGCCGATGACACCGACCGATCATCTTCGCAGGATTTGCCTTTCACTGCCGCAGGCGACCGAGAAGGAGGCCTGGGGTGACGCGACCTTCCGGGTGAAGGACAGGATATTCGCCATGGAAAAACGCGGCGACGGTCGCATCTCGGTGTGGTGCAAGGCGCCTCCCGGCAGCCAGGAAATCCTTGTCGGCGCCGATCCGGAAACCTTTTTCGTGCCGCCCTATGTCGGTCACAGGGGCTGGGTCGGTGTCCGCATCGACGGCACGCCCGACTGGGACGAGGTCGCGACGGTCATCCGCCGCAGCTACGCCCTGATCGCACCGAAGAAGCTCGCCGCCCTGGTGGAAGGAGCCTGAACGGTGCAGACCTCCTTTACCCCCGAACAACTGGCCGATCCCGGCGTCGCCCGCGCCGAGGAAATCCTGCGCAAATGCGTCCATTGCGGCTTCTGCACCGCCACCTGCCCGACCTACCTGACGCTTGGCGACGAGTTGGACAGCCCGCGCGGCCGCATCTATCTCATCAAGGACATGCTGGAAAATGACCGGCCGGCGGACGGCCGCACGGTCAAGCACATCGACCGCTGCCTTTCCTGCCTTGCCTGCATGACCACCTGTCCCTCGGGCGTGCATTACATGCATCTGGTCGATCATGCCCGGGCGCACATTCAAAAAACCTACCGGCGCCCGCTCGCCGACCGTTTCTACCGCGCCCTGCTGGCGGCGGTATTGCCCTATCCAGGCCGGTTTCGCCTGGCGCTGATGGCGGCCCGGCCCGGCAAGCCCTTCGCCGGGCTGATCGAGAAAATCCCGGCGGCAAGACCGCTCGTCTCCATGCTGGCGCTGGCGCCTTCCGCGCTGCCCAGGCCGGATGCGAAGCTTGCCCGCGAGCGCCACGCCGCCGATGCGACAAAAGCCAGGGGACGCGTCATCCTCATGCAGGGCTGCGCCCAGCGCGTACTCGATCCGGCGATCAATCTGGCCACGATCGAACTGCTCACCCGCCTCGGCTATGAGGTGCTGACGCCGCAAAGGGAAGCCTGCTGCGGCTCGCTCACCCATCACATGGGCCGCGAGGACGACGCCCATGCCTCGGTCAGGCACACCATCGACACCTGGCTCGACGCCGCCGGCGAGGATGGGCTCGATGCCATCCTCATCACCACATCGGGCTGCGGCACGACGGTGAAGGATTACGGCCACATGCTGCGCAACGATGCCGCCTATCAGCAGAAGGCGGCGCGGGTCTCGGCGCTGGCGAAGGACATCACCGAATTTCTCGCCGCCATCGACCTGCCGCAAAGCAGGGTCGGCGAGGGCATCCGGCTTGCCTACCATTCCGCCTGCTCGCTGCAGCATGGCCAGAAGGTGACCGATGCGCCCAAGGCCCTGCTGCGCCAGGCGGGCTTTACCGTGCTCGACGTGCCGGAAGGCCATTTGTGCTGCGGCTCGGCCGGCACCTACAACATGCTGCAGTCGGAAATTTCCGAAAAGCTGAAGGCGCGCAAGCTCGCCAACATCGCGGCGACCCGTCCCGACGCCATTGCCGCCGGCAATATCGGCTGCATCACCCAGATCGCCAGCGGCAGCAAGGTGCCCGTGCTGCACACGGTCGAACTGCTCAACTGGGCCCATGGCGGCAAGCGGCCGGCCCGGCTGCCGCGATAAGCGATTGCCGCCTTCACCAGGCTTGCGGACAAAAGAAAAGGCCCGCCGGGAGGAAAGCGGGCCTTACTCTGTTCGATCTTCCGGACGGCTCAGCCGCCGTTGAAGATCGACAGGAATGGGTTCCTGGGCGCGTTGAGATAAGGGCCGGGATCCTGTCCCGGGCCGATCACCACCACCTTGGTGCCGATTTCGACCCGGTCATAGAGATGCTCGACATCCTCGTTCATCATCCGGATGCAGCCGGAAGAAAGGTTGAGACCGATCGACCAGGGCTGATTGGTGCCATGGATGCGGTACATCGTGTCGTGGCCGCCCTGATAGAGATACATGGCGCGCGCGCCGAGCGGGTTTTCCGGTCCGCCTTCCATGCGGGCGGGCAGGATGTGGCCCTGCTCACGTTCGCGGGCGATCATCTCTTTCGGCGGAATCCAGACCGGCCATTCCGATTTGCGGCGAATGGTCACCTCGCCGTTCCAGCCGAAGCCCTCGCGCCCGACGCCGACGCCATAGCGCGTCGCCTTGTTCGGCCCGGTGATGAGATAGAGAAACTTCTCATCGGTGTGGATGATCACGGTTCCCGGCGCCTGGGAAGTCTGAACGCGCACATTGCGGCGCTTGAACTTCGAGGGCGTCTTGCGCTGGTCCAGCCGGCGCTTGACCGGCTCGCCATCGACCCATTGCTTCTTCTGCGGGTCGAAGTAGCGCGCCTGCGCGACAGTGCCCCTGAACGCACCGGTGCCAACTACTGCCCCCGCAGCCAGCGCCGTGACGACTTTTCTCCTCGTCAGCATCGGTATTCCCAGTCAATTTCCTGGCCGCAACGCGGTGTTGCCGCCTTCTGCCGGAAATGTAGGGGAGTGGACGGGGAGAGTTCAAGGGCCATGCCGCCAAGCTTGGCGCCAACAGGGCCCAAATGGGCGATTTGCTGATCGTGTGTTGAAAAATCGCAACAATTCCGGCGGCTGGTTTCGCCAGAAACCGGCCGACCGTCACCGATCTGTCATGAGTACATAACCTAAAGCACCACCACCTTGGTGCCGACGCCGACTCGCTCGTAAAGCTCGGTCACGTCCTCATTGCGCATGCGGATGCAGCCCGACGACATCGCCTTGCCGATGGTCCAGGGCTGGTTGGTTCCGTGAATGCGGTAAAGCGTTCCACCGAGATACATGGCGCGCGCGCCGAGCGGGTTTTCCGGTCCCCCCGCCATGACGACCGGCAACTCGCGGCCGCGCGCGCGTTCGCGTTCGCGCATTTCCTCGGGCGGCCGCCATTCGGGCCATTCCGACTTGCGCGAGATCTTCTCGGTGCCCGACCATTCGAAGCCGGCGCGCCCGACCCCGACGCCGTAGCGCGTCGCCACGCCGTTGGCTTCGACCAGATAGAGATAGCGCCGCTCGGTATCGATGATGATCGTTCCGGGCCTCTCGCCGGAGGCATATTCCACCCGTTGCGGCAGGAATTGCGGATCGAGCCGGTTGGGATCGTTTGCCTGCTTGCTCCGGGCGGTTTGCGGCTGCGGCGATGGTTGCGCCGGCTTCGGCCGGAACGCCACCCGGGCCGTCTGCCGCTTCTGTTCCTGTGCCTGCCAGCGCAGCAGCGCCTGCTGGTTGCGCTGCATCCGTTTCTGGTATTGCTCGCGGTTTTTCAGTTGCAGCAGCCAGGGCGAGGCAAGATCGCCGGACAGCACCGTCGCCGGCGGCGGCGTGTAGCGCGTCTCGGCGCCGGCGGGCGCCGCTGCGAGGCTAGAGG
>JAGRLT010000142.1 GCA_020441665.1 Nitratireductor sp. | reverse complement strand
CTTCGGCCATGGGTGTTCTTTGGGTCGCGAAAAGCTAACGGTGTTCACACCGCGTCGCTTTCCGCTCCTAGCCGAAGACCAAACTCCCGGCGTTCAAACGATTCCATCTAAACAAGACACGCTCTAAAGTGAATGACGAACCATGCGCCTGCTGAAGGTCGAGACGACGGGCATGCAGTCTGCCGGCAACGAGCGGGACAATCTCGTCGTCCGCCTCAACACGACGATCCGCATCCGCTGGCTTGCCATTGTCGGCCAGACCCTGGCCGTCCTGTTCGTCCACTTCGTCATGGAGTTCGAACTTCTGCTCCTGCCCTGCCTGCTGGTGATCGGCCTGTCGGCCTGGCTCAACATCTTCCTGCGGCTGCGCTATCCGGGCAATGAGCGCTGGCGCGGTCCGGCCCTTACCGGGCTTCTCTCCTATGATATCATTCAGCTTGCGACCCTGCTCTTCCTGACCGGCGGGGTGCAGAACCCGTTTTCGATCCTGCTGATCGTGCCGGTCGTGGTCTCGGCGGCGACCCAGCGCATGCGCTTCACGCTGCTCCTGTTCCTGCTGGCACTCGCTTCGGCAACCGTGCTGGTCTTCTTCCATCAGCCGCTGCCCTGGTTCGAGCCGGGCGGGCTGGAACTGGCGATCGAGCTCAAGGTCGGCATGTGGGTGGCGATCGCCTGCGCCATGGCGTTCACCGCCGTCTACGCTTTCCGGGTGGCCGACGAATCGCGCAAGCTCGCCGATGCGCTGGCGGCGACCGAACTGGTGCTGGAGCGCGAGCAGCACGTCTCGAACCTCGACGGGCTTGCCGCCGCCGCCGCCCATGAACTGGGAACGCCGCTGGCAACCATCGCCCTCGTCGCCAAGGAGATGCTGCGCGACTCGCGCAAAGGCACGCCCCAGCACGAGGACCTGACCCTGCTGCGCAGCCAGGCCGAGCGCTGCCGCGAAATCCTGCGCAAGATTTCGACCCTGTCCTCGGAGGGCGACGACAATATCGCCCGGCTCTCGGTGCCGGTGCTGATGGAGGAAGTGGCCGAGCCGCACCGCTACGGTGCCGGCAAGATCGAGATCGATTGCCAGGGCGATCCGCCGATACCCGTCGTCCGGCGCAACGCCTCGATCATCTACGGGCTCGGCAACCTGATGGAAAACGCCGCCGACTTTGCCCGCGAGACGGTCCGTTTCGAGGCCCGCTGGGATCAGGACCAGGTGACCTTCCGCATTCTCGACGACGGGCCGGGCTTCACGCCCGCCATTCTGGAAAGGATCGGCGAGCCCTATCTGTCGCGCCGCGACGATGAGCGGGCCGAAACCGGCGGCGGCATGGGGCTTGGCCTGTTCATCGCCAAGACGTTGCTGGAACGCAGCGGAGCGCAATTGCGGTTCGACAACCGCCAGGGCGGGGCGGGCGCCGAGGTCACCATCGTCTGGCCGCGCGACGAGTTTGAAAAGCGGCCGTAACGCCTGCAATTTTGCCGTACCGGGATTGCGTCATCAGGGGTTTTCTAATTTGCCGGCGGACACTAAAAGATGTTCATGAGCGATGCGCATGAGCCCGAGAACACGCTGCCGGCCGATGGCCGACTGCTGCTGGTCGATGACGACCGGCCGTTCCTGACGCGGCTCGCCCGAGCCATGGAAACGCGCGGCTTCACGATCGATACCGCCGAGACCCTTTCCGAGGCGATTGCCGCCGTGCGCGCCAATGCGCCGGACTTCGCCGTGGTCGACATGCGGCTCGGCGATGGCAACGGGCTCGACGTGATCGAAATCATCCGCAAGGCGAAGCCCGATTGCCGGGCGATCATCCTGACCGGCTACGGCAACATCGCCACGGCGGTCACCGCGGTCAAGATGGGCGCCGTCGACTACCTCTCGAAGCCGGCCGACGCGGACGATGTCTATGCCGCGCTGATGCGTAAGCCCGAGGAGCGGGCCGAACCGCCGGAAAACCCGATGTCGGCAGACCGGGTGCGCTGGGAACACATCTTGCGGGTCTATGAACTGTGCGACCGCAATGTCTCGGAGACGGCGCGCCGCCTCAACATGCACCGCCGCACCCTGCAGCGCATTCTCGCCAAGCGCGCGCCGCGCTGACCCTTTCACCAAGACCGTCTCACAAATCGCCGTCATCGTCGCCAGTGAGGCCGCCCAGCAGATTGTTGGCCTCCGCATAGCGGGTCACCCGTTCGGCCCGTCGCGCCGCCAGCCGGGCAAAGCGCAGGGTGAGCGCCTTGCGGCTTGCCGCATGCATCGGTTCGCCGCCGGGCTCGCGCAGCATTTCCGCCTGATAGCCATCCGTAACGAAAAGCCCCTCGCTTTGCGGAAAGATGTCGACCGGCACGCCATGCCAGGTGGCGAAGGCGAAACAATCGCAGAAGGCGGCATATTCCGGCCATTTGCGGTCGACCCGGAAGTCTTCCACCGAGGACTTGATCTCGATCAGGGTAAAGCGGCCCTTGCGGTCGAGCGACAGAAGGTCGGCCCGCCTGCCGCTGACGAGCGGAAACTCCGCCAGCACGGCGTGACCCGCCTGTTCGAGATGGCGGATCATCACGCGTTGCACCGTCAGCGCCTTTTCCGACTGGCGGCCATCGGTCAGCGGATTGGCCTCGTTGATCGCGATCAGCGGCATGGGCGTTCGAATCTCTCCAAGCGTATCAGACCGCCAGCCTACCACCGTAAGCGCGCCGGACAAACCGCTGCCGCTGCCGTGCGCCTCGTGCTATTTTTGCAACATTACGTTAGGGCAAATGAAAGGGCCGGGTGAAATCCGCTTGGAGCGGTGCCGGCAAATCTGGTATTGGCCCGCCTGCGGACAGTGACGCCCGATATGCGGTCGCGGTGCCTGACGCCTGCTTGCGGACCCCGAACATGATCAAGACCCTGAACACCGGCACTGCGGCCCTGTTGGCCGTCATGGGCCTCTCGCTGCTGCTGACCGGCTGCAGCTCTACCGGCGGCCAGCAGGGCCGCGCCGCCTTCGTCGCCAATTTCCCGAAATTCGATTTCCGCCGCCATCAGAGCCCGACCAATTTCAAGGCGCAATATGCCGCCCTGGTGGACGACGGGTTCGAACTGCCGCGCATCCCGGTCGAAAAGATGGATGAGCGCTATCTGCGCCAGCGCGTCGCCTATGAGACGCGCGAAAAGCCGGGCACGATCATCGTCGACGTTTCCAACCGCTTCCTCTATCTGGTCGAGCAGGGCGGCACCGCCATGCGCTATGGCGTCGGCGTCGGCCGTCAGGGTTTCGAGTGGTCGGGAACCGCCTATATCGGCTGGAAGCAGAAATGGCCGCGCTGGACGCCGCCCGACACGATGATCGCGCGCAAGCCCGAACTGGTCAAATACAGCGCCGAAAACGGCGGCATGGACCCGGGCGTCGGAAACCCGCTCGGCGCCCGCGCGCTCTACCTGTTCCAGGACGGCAAGGATACGCTCTATCGCCTGCACGGCACGCCGGAATGGAATTCGATCGGCACGGCCGCTTCCTCCGGCTGCGTGCGGCTGATGAACCAGGACATCATCGATCTCTACGACCGGGTCCAGGGCAGCGCCAGGGTGATCGTCAAGCAGTAGGCTGCATTCGATATCGGATATGAAAAGCCCGCCGGATGGCGGGCTTTTCATTTCAGCTTCGTCTTACGATTGCGCTGCTTTGAGTTCCAGCCGCCGCCGGTGCAGGACCGGCTCGGTATAGCCGGAGGGCTGCTCGATGCCCTTCAGGACGAGATCGCAGGCCGCCTGGAAGGCGATCGATCCCTCGAAGTCCGCCGCCATCGGCCGGTAGGCGGGATCGTCCCTGTTCTGCTTGTCGACGATTTTCGCCATGCGCTTCAGCGAGGCCATGATGTCCTTCTCGCTGCACACGCCGTGATAGAGCCAGTTTGCCATATGCTGCGAGGAAATGCGCAAGGTCGCGCGGTCTTCCATCAGGCCGACATTGTTGATGTCGGGCACTTTCGAGCAGCCGACGCCCTGGTCGACCCAGCGCACCACATAGCCCAGAATGCCCTGGGCGTTGTTGTCGAGTTCGCGCCTGATCTCGTCCTTGTCCCAATTGGGGCGCACGGCCACCGGAATGGTCAGGATATCGTCCAGTTTCGCCTTCTTGCGCGATTTCAGCTTTTCCTGCACCGCGGCCACATTGACCCGGTGATAATGGGTCGCATGCAGGATCGCCGCCGTCGGGGAGGGCACCCAGGCGGTGTTGGCGCCGGCTTTCGGATGGCCGATTTTGGTTGCCAGCATGTCCGCCATCCGGTCGGGTATCGCCCACATGCCCTTGCCGATCTGCGCCTTGCCGGCAAGGCCGCAGGCAAGGCCGGTATCGACGTTCCAGTCCTCATAGGCGCCGATCCAAGTGGCGGTCTTCATGTCGCCCTTGCGGATCATCGGCCCGGCCAGCATGGAGGTGTGGATTTCATCGCCCGTACGGTCGAGGAAGCCGGTATTGATGAAGACCACCCGCGACTTTGCCTTGCGGATGCATTCCTTGAGGTTGACGGTGGTGCGGCGCTCCTCGTCCATGATGCCCATTTTGAGCGTATTGGCCTTCATGCCGAGCAGCCTCTCGATCCTGCTGAACAGCGTGTTGGCGAAGGCGACTTCCTCCGGTCCGTGCATTTTCGGTTTGACGATGTAGACCGAGCCGGTGCGCGAATTCTCGCCGCGGCCCTTCGGCCCGACATCCTGCAGCGCGATGAGCGCGGTGATGACCCCGTCCATGATGCCCTCCGGCACCTCGCGGCCCTCGCCGTCCAGGATCGCCGGATTGGTCATCAGGTGGCCGACATTGCGCACCAGCATGACGACCCGGCCGGGCAGCGAAAACGGCTTGCCCTTCGCCGACAGGTATTCGCGGTCCGCATTGAGCTTGCGGATGACGGTCCGGCCGCCCTTCTCGAACGTATCGGCGAGGTCGCCCTTCATCAGGCCGAGCCAGTTGCGATAGGCGACGATCTTGTCCTCGGCATCGACGGCGGCGACCGAATCCTCGCAATCCATGATCGCGGTGAGCGCCGCTTCGATGATCATGTCGCTGATGCCGGCCGGGTCGGTCTTGCCGATCGGATGGCCGGGATTGAGCGCGATCTCGATATGCAGGTCGTTGTTTTCAAGCAGTATGGCCGTCGGCGCTTCCGGCTTGCCGCGATAGCCGGCGAACTGGCCGGCATTCCTGAGCACCGTTTTCCGGCTGCCGATGGCAACGCAAAGGGCGCCGTTCTCGACCGTGAGACCGGTCGCATCGGCCCATTTGTCGGTGCCTGCAAGCGGCGCCGACGCGTCGAGAAAGTCCTTTGCCCAGGCGATCACCGCCCGGCCGCGCGCCGGATTGTAGCCCTTGCTGGGCTTCGTCTTGCCGGTGAGCGGGATCGCATCGGTGCCGTACAGCGCGTCGTAGAGCGAGCCCCAGCGCGCATTGGCGGCGTTGAGCGCGTAGCGCGCATTCATCACCGGCACGACAAGCTGCGGGCCGGCAATGGTGGAAAGTTCCGGGTCGACATTCCGGGTGCTGATCTCGAAGGCCGGGCCTTCCTCGACGAGATAGCCGATGTTCTTCAGGAAGGCCTTGTAGGCCCTCGGGCTTTCGACCGGGCCGGGATGGGCCCGGTGCCAGTCGTCGATCAGCGCCTGGAGCCGGTCGCGCTTGTCGAGGAGCTTGCGGTTCCGCGGCGCGAGCGCGTGAACGATCTCGCCGAAGCCCTTCCAGAAGTCCGCTTTGCTGACCCCGCTGCCCGGCAGGGCCTCGCGGTTGATGAATTCATACAAATTCGCATCGACCTGCAATCCGCCGGCCTTGACGCGGCCGGCTGACCTGGGAGCATTCATATACTCTCTCCAATGTTGCGACTCTCTCGAAAACAACCGCCTGCGGATCGCAGCGGCCGATATGACGCCCGTTCATAGTCAGCATCAAGGGTTTTGTCATCCCTTCGAGACAGATGAGCGGCCAATTACCCAATCTTGAAGCAGCCCCGCAATATCCCCATATTGCGGGACAGGCGGTGCCATCCGGGCCGCCCGAGACGATTGCCATCCGGTTGCGGTCCGTCCGCGTCGGCCAGGGATCAGGAAAAAGACATGACGCGCCTTACGCAACTTGCCAGCCCGCTGCTGCTCGGATTCGAGGAGATCGAGCGGATGGTTGAAAAAATCGCCCGCTCCAACGCAGACGGCTATCCGCCCTATAACATCGAGCGCCTTGACAAGGATGGCGCGACGCGGCTGCGCATCACGCTCGCGGTCGCCGGTTTCGCGAGCGACGAACTCGACGTCTCGGTCGAAAACAACCAGCTCGTGATTTCGGGCCGGCAGGAAAACGATCCGTCGCGCGAATACCTCCATCGCGGCATCGCCGCGCGCCAGTTCCAGAAGACCTTCGTGCTGGCCAACGGCATCGAGATCGCGGGAGCGGAACTGGAAAACGGCCTTCTTGCCATCGAACTGATCGGGCCCAAGCCGCAGCAGACGGCGCGGCGGATCCAGATCAATGCGGCCGACAAGAGCCCGGCGAGTCCAGCGAGTAGTAAGGAGTAGGTCCGATGATCGACATCAAGGACAACCGCAACACCGGCCCCCTCGATCCGGTCTCCGGCGAGGGCGCCGATGCCAACATCACGGCTGTCGCCGAGCAGGAATTGCGGCTGCTGGGCGAGGGGCATATCGCCTATCTCAGGCCGGTATCTGTGCCCCATCCCGACAGCGAGAACCATCCCGGTGAAACGGTAAGCGGGATCGGCGTGTTTTCGGCGACCGGCAATCTGGCCGCCGTCTGCCAGGGCATGGCGGAAGCCGGCGCCTTCGCCTTCGAGAACAATCTCGTCCTCGTCGCCCGCCATTGAACCGTTCGGGAAGCAATTCGGGGAGAGCCGATCGGATTTGACGGCTTACTCCGGCGCGCTGACGATCTGCGGGTCGATCTCGCCGATGACGCGCTCATCCTTGCCGTCATAGGGCAGGGCGTGAAGGATGGCGCGGATCACATTGATCCGCGCCCGCCGCTTGTCGTTCGAGCGCACGATCGTCCAGGGCGCATAGGCGCTGTGGGTGGCGGTGAACATCTGGTCGCGCGCCAATGCATAGGCATCCCACTTCGCCAGCGCCTTGATGTCGATCGGTGACAGCTTCCAGACCTTGACCGGGTCGTGCCGCCGGTCGTGAAACCGCTTCAGCTGCATCTCCTGGCCGATGGTCAGCCAGAACTTGAAGAAGTGAATGCCCTCGCCGGTGATCATCTTCTCGAAGATGGGGGTCTCGGCCAGGAACTTGGCATGCTGTTCGGGCGTGCAGAACCCCATGACCGGTTCGACGCCGGCGCGGTTGTACCAGGAGCGGTCGAACAGCACGATTTCGCCGCGGGTCGGGAAATGGTCGACATAGCGCTGGAAGTACCACTGGCCCTGCTCGGTATCGGACGGCTTCGACAGCGCCACCACGCGCGCATGGCGCGGATTGAGATTGGCGCGGATCGCATTGATCGTGCCGCCCTTGCCTGCCGCGTCCCGGCCTTCGAACACCGCCATGACCCGCCCGCCGCTCTCCTGCAGCCAGAACAGCACCTTCACCAGTTCGGCCTGCAGCGCGTAGAGCGTCTTTTCATACTTCCTGCGCCCGAGCTTCTTGCCATAGGGATAGCCGTCGCTCGCAAAGGCCTCGTCCTTGACCCAGTCCGGCAGCGCCGGATCGTCGAGATCGAAGCTGCGCTGGATACCGTCGATATCGAGCTCGACGACAGGGGCATCGGGAATATTCAAGGGAGGTCTCCGTATGGGTTGGCCAGGCTGGATGTGGGGCGGCCAGGCTGGCGGGCAATCGCCGACAGACTTCCACGGTCGCCGGCGCGCCGCAACAAAAAAGGCGCGGCCCCGCGCCGCGCCTCATCCGTCCGAAAACCATGCCGGTTTGTTGTGGCTTACACCGCCCGATAGGTACCCGATGCCGCCGCTGGCGACTTTGCAGCGCCGCGCGACGCGCGGTTGCGCCGGTCGGCATTGGGCTGATAGGCCAGGCTGCAATGGTATTCGCAATAAGGTTCGCCATCCTTGGAGCGAACGCCGCAAAAGGCGAAGTTTTCTTCCTGCGGGTCGCCGATGGGAAACTTGCAGGTCTGCTCGGTCAGCTGCAGCAGATCGAGCAGCAGCATTTCCGGCTTCTCGATATCGGTGGCGGCCGCCGTCTTGACCACGGCGACCGGCTGCGACGTGCTGCGCGTGCCGTTCGTCTGACGTGCCGCCTTGGGTGAGGCCGTGCTGCGGGTAGCCGCGGGCTTGCGCCGCGCCGCGTTCGAAGCGGTGCCCTTGGCCCGTCCGGAAAGGCCGATCCGGTGGATCTTGCCGATCACCGCATTGCGGGTCACGCCGCCAAGTTCCGCGGCGATCTGGCTGGCGCTCAGGCCTTCCATCCACAGCTTCTTGAGCAATTCAACCCGTTCGTCTGTCCATCCCATAGTCGATGTCCTGTAACTTCCGCCGCCGCCATTTCTGCCGCAAAAAAACCCGGGGCTGGCAAAGGCCAACCCTGCTGTCGGGTCCCCAAAATTATTCCTCCCGGGTCCCTTGCTATTCTCGGGATCGAAAAACCCTAGCGTAGCGCTTGACTCCTAGACAAGCGGCACCGGGGCGATCAGAATCGATTTTTCAGTTTATCCCCATCTTCGGGAATCGAATTCCAGATAACTGTGGAAAGGGGAATCGGATTTGCCCGGTGTGTTGCAATTTTCCACAGCGCCGGGCGCCGCTGCGGGATGACCACCCTCCCTCGCCGCAAACCGGCTCCGCAAACGGCTGCACAGGGCGGTCCTTGCTGCTTGCCCGTTTCATGGATTTGTTTGACATTTCGCGCTTTCGCCGCGATATATGCGGCCAAATGCAGCAATCGGCTCGCCCATGGGCGGGCTGTTTGCTTTCTGGGGCGGGAAATTCCCGGCAGCTATCGTCAGATACGCCCGGCAGGTACCCGCCAGCGATCGAGACCGGCTCGCCTGCTGTTGAATGGAGACTGCCATGAGCGCCGACACGCATGTCTTTCCGACCTACGCGCATCCCGACGTGGAGTTCGTGCGAGGCGAGGGCGTGCGCATGTTCGACAGCGAGGGCAATGCCTATCTCGACCTGACCAGCGGCATCGCCGTCAACGCGCTCGGCCATGCCCATCCCGAGCTGATCGCCGCGCTCACCGAGCAGGCCGGCAAGCTCTGGCACACCGCCAATCTGTTCTCGATCAAGGGCCAGGAAAAGGTCAGCGAAATCCTCTGCGCCAACAGTTTCGCCGACCGTGTGTTCTTCACCAATTCCGGCGCCGAGGCGCTCGAATGCGCGATCAAGACCGCGCGGCGCTATCACTACGCCAACGGCCGGCCCGGGCGGGTCGACATCCTGACCTTCCAGGGGGCCTTCCATGGCCGCACCCTGGCGACCATCGCGGCCGGCGGCCAGGAAAAATACCTCGAGGGCTTCGGTCCCAGGGCGCCGGGTTTCATCTCGCTTCCCTTCGGCGATCACGACGCGCTTCATGCCGCGATCAACGAGGAGACCGCCGCCATCCTGGTCGAGCCGATCCAGGGCGAGGGCGGCATCCGCGAGGTGCCCGGCCAGTGCCTGAGGGGATTGCGCGAACTGTGCGACAAGCATGGCATCCTGCTGATCTATGACGAGGTGCAGACCGGCATCGGCCGCACCGGCAAGCTTTTTGCCCATGAATGGGCCGGCGAAAACGGCGAGGCCGCGCCCGACATCATGGCGCTCGCCAAGGGGCTCGGCGGCGGCTTCCCGGTCGGCGCCTGCCTGGCGCGCGAGGAAGTGGCGGCGGCGATGACGACCGGCTCCCACGGCACGACCTTCGGCGGCAACCCGCTCGCCATGGCGGTCGCCGCCAAGGTGCTGGAGATCGTCACCGCCGAGGGTTTTCTCGAAACCGTTCGCGAACAGGCCATCGCGCTCAAGCAATTGCTGGCCGAGGTCGCCGACCGCTATCCCGATCTCATCGAGGATGTCCGCGGCAGGGGCCTGTTGATGGGGCTCAAGGGAAAGATCCCCAACACCGACATCATCGCGGCGCTTCGCGGCGAGAAACTGCTGGCGATCGGCGCCGGCGACAATGTCGTGCGCTTCGCGCCGGCTCTGATCGTCACCCGCGACGATCTGCGCGAGGCGCGCGACAAGATGATGGCAGCACTCGGCAGCCTGTCGGCTCCGGCACAGAAAACGGCCTGATTGGGCAAGTAATACGAAAACGTCAGGACTGGAACATGCAATGACGGATCAACCCCGGCATTTTCTCGATCTTTCCAAGCTCGACAGCCCCACGCTGGATGGCATTCTCCATCAGGCCTCTTCGATCAAGTCGGCCCTGAAGGCCGGCGAGGGCGCCGACAAGCCGCTGGCCGGCAAGGTGCTGGCGATGATCTTCGAAAAGCCCTCGACGCGCACCCGCGTCTCCTTCGACGTCGGCATGCGCCAACTGGGCGGCGAGACGCTTGTCCTTTCGGGCACGGAAATGCAGCTTGGCCGGTCGGAGACGATTGCCGACACCGCCCGGGTGCTGTCGCGCTATGTCGACATCATCATGATGCGCACCACCGACCATGAGCGCCTGACCGAGCTTGCCGAATACGCCACCGTGCCGGTGATCAACGGCCTTACCGACGACACCCATCCCTGCCAGATCATGGCCGATCTGATGACCTTCCGCGAGCATCGCGGCGATCTCAGGGGCTGCAAACTCGCCTGGTCGGGCGACGGCAACAACGTGCTGCATTCGCTGATCGAGGGATCTGCCCGCTTTGGCTACGAAATGCACGTCGCGGTGCCGCAGGGTTCGGAGCCCGAACAATCCTATGTCGACTGGGCGCGCGCCAATGGCGGCACCGTCGTGGTGACCAACGATCCGCAGGCCGCCGTCAGCGATGCCGATGCGGTCTTTACCGATTGCTGGGTGTCGATGAACCAGGAGCACCGCGCCCGCGGCCACAACGTCTTCACGCCCTATCAGGTCAATGAGGCGCTGATGGAAAAGGCCCGGCCCGACAGCCTGTTCATGCATTGCCTGCCGGCCCATCGCGGCGAGGAGGTGACCGATGCGGTGATCGACGGCCCCCATTCGGTGGTGTTCGATGAAGCGGAAAACCGCCTCCATGCCCAGAAGGGCATCATCGCCTGGTGCCTGGGCCTCGACAGGTGACCCGGGCAGGGCGGTTTCAAGAGAGTTTTCCCGATGCGTGAGCCCGTGCTCCATTCCGACGCCGAGAACCGTTCCGGCGATACCGGCCTTGCCGGCGATGACCGCGTTCTGCCCTTTCACGTCGCGCCGCTCGATGTGCGCGGCCGCGCGGTGCAGCTCGGCCCGATGCTGTCCTCGATCCTCGATCGCCATGCCTATCCCGAGCCGGTTTCGCGCCTGCTCGGCGAGGTGATCGTGCTGACCGTGCTGCTCGGTACCTCGCTCAAGTTCAACGGCCGCTTCACCGTCCAGACCCAGACCGACGGCCCGGTCTCGCTGCTCGTCGTCGACTTCAAGACGCCGGGCGACGTGCGCGCCTATGCAAGCTTCGACGAGGAGCGGATCGCCGGCGCCGTTGCCGATGGCGAAGCCAGGCCCGAGGATCTGCTTGGCAAGGGTATCCTGGCGATGACCATCGATCAGGGCGCCCACACCCAGCGCTATCAGGGCATCGTCGAACTGGCGGGCGCGACGCTCGAAGAAGTGGCGCAGGCCTATTTCCGCCAGTCGGAACAGATCCCGACCCATGTCCGCCTCGCCGTTTCCAGGCTGGTCACGCCGGCCAGCGGCGGCGGTTCCTCCAGGACCTGGCGCGGCGGCGGCGTGCTCGTCCAGTTCCTGCCCGAGCAGGAGGAGCGGCTGACGGTACGCGACATTCCGGGCGGCGACAGGCCCGACGATGCCGAGGAGCCGCAAAGCGAGGAAACCGACGATAGCTGGGTCGAGGCGCGCCTGCTCGCCGAAACGATTTCGGACGACGAACTGACCGATCCCGAGATCGGCTCCGAGCGCCTGCTCTACCGCCTGTTCCACGAACACGGCGTCCATGTCCATGAGCCGAGCCTGGTCGAGGACCGCTGCTCGTGCTCGCGCGAGCGCATCATCACCGTGCTGAAATCGCTGCCGCAGGACGAACTGGCGCAATCCTGGCAGGATGGCGTCATCGCCACCAATTGCGAGTTCTGCAGCACGAAATACACCATCCTGCCGCAAGACATGGAATAGGCGCCGCCCGAAGGGGCATCATGCCCGCCAGAAGGCGGGGATGAACAAGACGAGCACGGTCAGGAGCTCGAGCCGCCCGATCATCATCGCCAGCGTCAGGATCCATTTCGACGTATCGTTGAGGCTCTGGAAATTGCCCACCGGTCCGATCACGTCGCCCATGCCCGGGCCGACATTGGCAAGCGCGGTGGCGGCGGCCGACGAGGCCATCATGAAATCGAGCCCGGCAAGATTGAGCGCCAGGGTGACGACCGCATAGACCAGTGCGAACAGGAAGAAGAAGTTCATCACCGCCGCCGAGACCTCGTCCTTCAGCGGCAGGCCGTTATAGCGCATGACGACGATGCCGTTCGGCCGCACCGTGCGCCACAAATGCTGCCGGATGGTCTCGAAGGCGATCTGGAAGCGAAAGATCTTGATGCCGCAGGAGGTCGATCCCGCGCAGCCGCCGATGAACATGATCAGGAAGAAGAACACCTGCGAGGCCGAGCTCCAGGAGCTGTAATCCGTCGTCGTATAGCCTGTCCCGGTCACCAGCGAGGTGACGTTGAGCAGCGAATGGAAGAAGCCGCGCAGCGGATTGTCGGGTTCGGGATGCAGCCACCAGCCAAACAGGGTGAGCACCGCAAGCGTGACGAGAAAGACGCGGATCTGCGAATTGCGAAACAGGCCCTGGGGCTGGCCGCGCATCGCCTGGACATAGAAGATGAAGGGAATGGAGCCGGCGATCATGAACAGCGTCGCCACCCCGTCGATGGCGAAGCTGTCGAAATGGGCCAGCGACGCATCCTTGGTGGAGAACCCGCCGGTCGCCACCGTCGTCATGGCGTGGATCACCGCATCGTCCACCGCCATGCCGGTGGCAAGATAGGCAAGCGCGCACAACAGGGTGATGAAGGCGAACATGGCGGTGAGCGAGCCGGAAATCTGGGTCGCCCTCGGCATGATCTTCTCCGCCGTGTCGAAGGCCTCGATCTTGAACAATTGCATGCCGCCGACCTGCAGCATCGGCAGCACGGCGACCGCCATGACGATGATGCCGAGCCCGCCGAGCCATTGCTGGATGCCGCGCCACAGCAAGATGCCGGGCGGCGCGAAGTCGAGCCCGGTCATCACGGTCGAACCGGTCGTGGTGATGCCCGACATCGATTCGAAGGCCGCATCGGTGAAGCTCGGCACCATGCCCGACCACATATAGGGCAGCGCGCCGAACAGCGGCAGCAGGATCCAGGCACAGGTCACCAGGGCGAAGGCCTGCCGCGTGCTCATGTCGGTCACCGTTCCGCGCGCCCCGCCATACATGCCGGCGCCGACCAGAATGGTCACCATGCTGGCCGTGGCGAAGACCTGCCAGTCGTCATTGTCGGCGACGAGATCGACCACCGCCGGCAGCAGCATGGAGACGCCGAGCGTCGCCAGCAACAGGCCGTTGACCAGCAGGATCGGCCGGATCGCCTGCAGCAGGCCGTGCTGCGGCCTGAGGTCAATTGAAGACGTGCTTGGCATCGGGCAGGTCCAGCGAGAAGGCGGGAATGGCGATGGTGAAATCGGCGCCCGAGGCCGAGCGCATGCCGTAATGGCCGACCATGATGCCCGATGGCGTCGATAGCGGGCAGCCGCTGGTATATTCGTACGCTTCGCCCGGCTTGATCACCGGCTGTTCGCCGACGACGCCGTCGCCCGATACTTCTTCGATCGAGCCGGTCTCGTCGGTGATGTGCCAGTAGCGGTTGACGAGCTGAACCGGTTCCTCGCCGCCATTCTCGATCAGCACCCGGTAGGCCCAGAAATACAGATTGCGCTCGGGATCCGACCGCTCGTCGATATAGACGGGTAGCACGCTGACGGAAATCTTGCGGGTGGTCTCTCGGTACATGGCAGGACTCTAGGCTGTATCGACCTTCAGGTTTCGGGCGCGGCGCGAGACGGATTTTGTCTCTGGCAAGGCGAAAAGACCGCCATGGTGCCGCCCACCATAAGGGGTTTTCAACGCAGCCAGGGGCAAAAATCCGCCGCGTCCCGCAGGGATAGGGCGAAAATCGCCCATTTCGGCGTCGCGGAGCCTTGAAAGGCGACCGGCCTTGCCGCGGCTCCGCTCCTGAAACTGGCCGATTTTCATCCCTACCGCGCACCAATCCTGAATGTCGATACAGCCTAAAGCGTTTTCCCGGCGATGGAAATTGCCTATGACGGTCCTGCTGGGAAAACCGGTTGAGGAAATCGCCATGCTGGACGGGTTCGCCCGCAGGAAGATCGATCCATTGCTGATGCGGCTTGCCGGCTTGCTCGCCCGCGCCGGGATAACGGCCGATCAGGTGACGGTCGCCGGCTTTGTGATCGGCCTGGCGGCGGCCTTGGCGATTGCCCTTGGCGGGTTCTGGACCGGCCTCGTCCTGCTGCTCGCAAGCAGGCTTGCCGACGGGCTCGACGGGTCGCTCGCCAAATTGACCCGCCCGACGGATTTCGGCGGCTATCTCGACATCGTGCTCGATTTCGGATTTTACGGCATCATTCCGCTCGGCTTCGTCTTTGTCGATCCGTCCGCCAACGCGCTGGCCGGCGCCACCCTGATCTTTTCCTTCTATGTCAACGGGGCGAGCTTTCTCGCCTATGCCACCCTGGCGGAGAAACGGCAGCTTGCGACCGCCATTCGCGGGACGAAGAGCTTCTTCTTCACCACCGGACTGGCCGAGGCGACCGAGACGCTCGCCGTGTTCGTGCTCGCCTGCCTGTTTCCGGCCTGGTTTGCCGTTCTCGCCTGGGTCTTTGCGGCGATCTGCTTCTACACGGCGCTCGCCCGCATCCTGCAGGCGCGCAGCACGTTTCGTGATGTGGAGTAGGCGGAGCGCCGCTCAATCATAGGTGTCGCGGTTGAGTTCCTGGATCGTGCCGCGAAAGCGCTTGATCGCCCGGGTCGAATAGCGCAGCAGCGTGTCGAGATCCTTGTCGAACTGCTTGAAATCGGGATCGTGATCCCAATCCTCGTCATCGCTGTTGCGGGCGACGCGATCCTTCTCCAGCCGGTCGATGCGGCCGAGCAGGGTTTCGAACTCCTCCTCGATCACCGCGCGGTCATCGGCCGCCATCTGGCACACCAACTGTTCGCCACGCCGCTTGCAGACCGACATCTGGCCGGTCTCATTGTCCATGCGAATGATGTCGTCGCCATCGCGCATCATGGTGAAACGGTTGCCGTTCCCGCTTTCCGCGGTCTTGCCGTCATTGGCCGCAAGGGCACCAGAAAGGCCGGTCACGGCGAGTGCCGCCAGGGTGAGCGGCACTGCCAGCACGCCAAGGCGCCTCGTCGCGGTGCCGTTTCGAAGCTGGCTGCGAAACCAGGCACGGCCGGTTGCGGAAGGTCTCATCGGTTGGCTCCCTTGTCAGAGCGGTCTTGTCAGGGCGGTGTCGTTGCCGAAACACCCTGTTCGGCGGGTTGGGTCCGCCAGATCTGGCCCGTCGGATCTGGTCCCTCGGGCATGATCCGGATACACCCGGCGTCAAACCGGTTCTAACCGGTCTCACGCCGCGTGCAGTGCAATAATACACAAGCCGGTAGCTGTGGCAGGTTGCGCCCGGTGTGATTTCCGGGGCAAAAGGCGTGCATCCTGCACCGTTTCCAACCGGCGGACCCCTCCATGCTACCCGAACATGTGTACAAGATTGCGACCTTCGAGGAATGGGATGCGGCGCTCGAAAAGGGCACGTTTGACGGCGCGCCCGTCGATCTTGCCGACGGCTTCATCCATTTTTCCACCGCCGCGCAGGTGTGCGAGACCGCCGCAAGGCATTTCCGGGGCAGGGACGGCCTGTTCCTGATCAAGGTCGCGACCGCGTCGATGGCCCGCCACTACCGGATGGAAGCATCCCGCGGCGGCGATCTCTTCCCCCATCTCTACGCCCGATTGCCGGTATCCGACGCGGTGATCTGGGAAGAGATGGAGATGCGGGCGGATGGCGGCCACGTCCTGCCGCGCTGGTTTGTGGAAGAGGAAGGCGGCGCATGAGCCTGTTTTCCGCGCTTGGCCGCAAGGCGCTCTTCACCCTCGATCCCGAAACCGCTCACGGCGTTTCGATCGCCGGGCTCAGGAGCGGATTGCTGCCAACCTGCCCGCCGGTGGCCGACCGGCGCCTGGAAGTTGCCCTTGCCGGGCTGGCCTTCCCCAATCCGGTGGGCCTTGCCGCCGGCTATGACAAGAATGGCGAAGTGCCGGATGCCCTGTTGCGGCTCGGCTTCGGCTTTACCGAGGTCGGTACGGTGACACCGCGCGCGCAATCCGGCAATCCGAAGCCGCGGCTCTTCCGCCTTGTCGAGCACGAGGGCGTGATCAACCGGCTCGGCTTCAACAATGAGGGCCATGACGCGGTGCTGCGCCGTCTCGAGGCGCGTGGCGGCAGGTCCGGCATTGTCGGCGTCAATATCGGCGCCAACAAGGACAGCGGGGATTTCGTCGCCGATTACGTCGCCGGCATTCGCGCCTTCAGCCATCTCGCATCCTATTTCACCGTCAACATTTCCTCGCCCAACACGCCGGGGCTGAGAAACCTGCAGGCCGGCGAAGCGCTGAAGCGCCTGCTCGACGCGGTTTTCGAGGCGCTTGCGCAGCAGGGCCGCCGCCCGCCGGTCTTCCTGAAGCTCGCGCCCGATCTCGACGCCGCGGCGGTTGGCGAGATCGCCGGGGTCATCGCCGCTTCTCCGCTTGACGGCGTGATGATCTCGAACACAACGCTTTCGCGGTCCGGCGTCGAAGGCCATCGCCATGCGGGCGAGGCGGGCGGACTTTCCGGCCGCCCATTGTTTCAGCGCTCGACCGTCATGCTGGCCCGCTTCCGGCAGCAATTGCCCGCGACCCTGCCGCTGATCGGCATTGGCGGGGTCGGCGATGCCGCCACGGCCTGGGCGAAATTCGAAGCCGGCGCCGCGCTGGTGCAACTCTATTCGCGCATGGTCTATGAGGGGCCGTTCGTGGCGCGCGACATCTGCAAGGGGTTGATCGCCCGCATGGACCGCGAGAAGATCGGCGCGATCTCGGAACTGACCGGCCGCGCCAGCGCCGAATGGGCCGCCAAACCGCTGGAAGGCGGATCACTGGAGAATTGACCGATGAGTGAAGCAAGGACCGTCATCTGGCACAATCCGCGCTGCAGCAAGTCGCGCCAGACGCTGCAATTGCTGCGCGATCGCGGTATCGAGCCGCACGTTGTCGACTATCAGAAGACGCCGCCGGAAAAGAGCCAGATTGCCGGCGCGCTCGATGTTCTCGGCATCGAGCCGCGCGCGCTGATGCGCACCGGCGAGGCGGTCTATCGCGATCTGCATCTGGCGGATGAGGCCGATGGCGAAAAGCTGATCGCCGCCATGCACCTTCATCCCGTCCTGATCGAGCGGCCGGTGGTCTTCCACAAGGGCAAAGCGGTGATCGGCCGCCCGCCCGAAAAGGTGCTGGAAATCATTTGAGCCTTTCAGGCTCTATTCGGTGCCGAAGATCTGCCGCGCCCGGACCGGCAGCCGCAGCGACAGGGTGATCCCGCGCGCCGCCAGAAAGACGTGCAGCGACAGCCACAGGCCGAGATTGCCCCAGTCCCTCAGGAGCCACCAGACGGCAAGGTAGAGGATGAAGGAGACCACCATCATCATGCTCATCTCCCGCGACCAGGTGGCGCCGATATAGATGCCGTCCATCTGGAAGGCCGCGACGCCGGTCAGCGCCGTGAGCGCGGCCAGCGTCATCCAGCGATAGGCTTCCTCGCGCACCGGCTCGAGCGTCGTGATGAGATCGATCAGCCAGTAGCCGAAGACCAGCAGGAAGACGGTGAGCGCCAGCGCCATGCCGCCATTCCACAGCGAGCTGAGCCAGATGCCGCGCCAGAAGCTTTCGCGGTGCCGGGCGCCCACCGCCCGTCCGACGATCTGTTCGGCCGCCGTCGCCAGGCCATCGAGAAAATAGCCGGCGATCAGGAAGAAATTGAACAGGACCGCATTGGCCGCCAGCACTGTCTCGCCCAGTTTGGCGCCCTGGGCGGTGAAGAAGGCGAAGGCAAACAGCAGCAGGAAGGAGCGCAGCATGATGTCGGCGTTGAGATTGGCGATGCGCATCAGCGCCGCCTTGTCCCTGACCCGCGCCCAGGACGGCCGAACCGCCGGATCGAGCAGCCGCCAGCAGATCGCGCCGCCGATCACCATCGCGGTGAATTCGGCGATCAGGGTCGCCGCCGCGATTCCCGGCAGGCCGTAGCCCAGCGTCAGGCCGAGCAGGACGGACAGCGCGACATTGGTGCCGTTGAGCACCAGTTGCAGCGTCAGGCCGAGGCCGGCTCGGCCAAGGCCGATCAGCCAGCCGAGCAGGGCATAGTTGGCGAAGGCGAAGGGCGAGCCGAAGACCCGGATTTCAAAATAGCGGCGGGTGGCGCCGGCGACCGCCTCACCCGGCGCCATCAGGCCGAGGCCGGCCCGGAGGATCGCCGGCGCGAGCGCAATGATCAGGAGCCCGGCGGCGAGCGCGATCAGCAGCGAGCGGAACAGGACGGCCTGTTTTTCCTTCTCTTCGCCCGCGCCCACCGCCTGCGCCGTCAGCCCGGTCGTGCCCGAGCGCAGGAAATTCATCGTCGTATAGGCGACGTCGATGATGACGGCGCCGACCGCAAGCCCGCCAATCGCCGCCGCGCTGCCGAGACGGCCCGCCACGGCAGTGTCGACCAGGCCCAGAACCGGCGTCGTCAGATAGGCAAGCGTCATCGGCACGGCAAGGCCGAGCACCATGCGATGGGTGACGTCGAACGGTCTTGCCGGGTGTTGCGAAGGCTGCGGGGAAAGGGGTGGAAACGGCGTGTCCATGGCGTTGCGCTATCAGCATTCACGAGGCAGGCCAATCGAATTTTCACGCGCCCGCGGGGCTTGCCCGCGCGCCCGCCGGCGCTATCGTTGGCAGTCATGACGCTTGCGGTTCTGCACCATCCCGACTTTCAGGCCGACCTCGCCCCGGGCCACCGTTTTCCGATGGCAAAATACGGGCTGATCGCCCGCTATCTGGTTGAGGACGGTCTCCTCGCCGCATCGGATTTCGTTCAGCCGGAGCCGGTCGAGTTCGATCAGGCGGCCCGCGCCCATGACCCGGCCTATGTTCGCCAGGTCTTCGATGCCAGGGTCGATGGCCGGATCGCGAGGGAGATCGGTTTCGATGTTTCCCCCGCCGTCGCGCGCCGCGCGCGATTGTCTTCGGGCGCAAGCCTTGCGGCGGGGCGTCTGGCGCTCGCGCTCGGCATCGCCACCTCCACCGCCGGCGGCTCGCACCATGCCAGGCGGACACAGGGCGCCGGCTTCTGCGTCTTCAACGATGTCGCCATTGCCGCCGCCAATCTGATCGCCGGCGGCGAGGCCCGGCGCATTCTGGTGTTCGATTGCGACGTCCATCAGGGCGACGGCACCGCCGACATCTTTCGCGGCGACCGGCGGGTCGTCACCGTCTCGATCCACAACGAGAAGAATTATCCGCTGCGCAAGATCGCCTCCGACCTCGATGTCGGCCTGCCCGATCACGTCCGCGACGACGCCTATCTGGAAACGGTGCAGGATACGCTTGACCGGGCGCTTGCCTTCGGCCTGCCCGATCTCGTCTTCTACAATGCCGGCGTCGATCCCCATGGCGACGACCGGCTGGGACGGCTGGCGCTGACCGATGAGGGGCTCGCCCGCCGCGACCGGGCGGTGATCGGCTTCTTTCGCCAGCGCGCCATTCCGGTCGCCTGCGTCCAGGGCGGTGGCTATTCCAGCGATGTTGCCGAGATCGCCCGCCGCCACACCATCGTGCACCACGTCGCGGCGGAATTTGCCTGATCCCTATCGCCGCATCGAGAGCAGCCGGGTCAGCAGGAACAGCGGCACGACCACCATGGCGCCGTAGATCAGATATTCGCCGAAGCGGCCGAAGGCGCGGAAGCCCAATTGCCACAGGCGTTCGAAAAAGCCGGTGATCGCGTGCCAGACATCGACCGGCGTATAGCCGATGGCGCTCATGATGATGCCGACCACCAGCGAGATGACGATCAGCTTGATGAGCGTGCGGCCCGGTGTATCGCCGAGAAAATCCGTCAGCCTGTCGGCCATGATGCTTTGTTCCCTGAGATGATGCGCCGTTTGCCGATGAGGTAAGCGGTGAAACGGGTCAGATCAAGGCGAAACAGACGTGCCGATGATCGCGGCCCCCGCTGGTCTTCCGACATTCTAGAGCCTTTCACGCCCAGATGGAATCGTTTGGACGCCGGGAGTTTGGTCTTCGGCTAGAAGCGGAAAGCGACGCAGTGCAGGCACTGTTAGCTTTTCGCGACCCAAAGAACACCCATGGCCGAAGGTCAAAGAACCAAGTTCAGACGATTGCAGAAACCATTTATTTTTCAAATGCCTGAACTCCCTGCTGTGGTGTCCTTTCCGCTCTGACTTTGTCGAAATCCTCGACCGATGCCCAATGAACCAAGGGGCATCGCTCTGCGGTATTCTCCTCGTCAGAGGCGAAAAATCCGTCCATTCAAACTGCTTCCATCTGAGCGTGAAAGGCTCTAGCCGGCGGCGCCCTGACCAAGGCGGGAATAGGCGATGACGGCCTGGGTGCGGCTGTCGACATTGAGTTTCAGCAGGATGGCCGAAACATGGGCCTTGACGGTCGCCTCCGAAACGCCGAGCTCATAGGCGATCTGCTTGTTGAGCAGCCCCTGTCCCAGCATGCCGAGCACCTTCATCTGCTGCGGCGTCAGGCTCTGCAGGCGCTCGAGAAACTCGGCCGTCTCGTCATGGTCCCCGGCTTCGAGATCGATATCGGCGGGCACCGCCAGATCCCCGGCAAGCACCGTATCGATGGCCCGGCGAATGTCGCCGAGGCTCGAGGATTTGGGGACATAGCCAGAGGCCCCGAGCCGGAGCGACTTGCGGATCGTCGCCGCATCCTCGGTAGCCGAAACGACGACGACCGGCACGTCGGGAAACCGGGTTCTGATCTGGGTGAGCCCCGTCAGGCCCTGCGAACCCGGCATGTTGAGATCGAGCAGGAGAAGGTCGGCGCCCGAGCCGTCTTCGAGCGTTTCGATCGCCTCGCCGAAGGTCCCCGACATCTTGACGAACACCTTTCTGCCGAGACCGTCGATCGCGCTTTGCAACGCGTCGCGAAACAAAGGATGATCGTCAGCAACCAGAATGGTCAGTTCATTCGACAAGCTGAAGCCTTTCACGCTCGGCCGGAATCGTTTGAATGCAGGGAGTTTGGTCCTCGGCGGGGAGTGTTGCCAAAAGCGGCGGGAAACGCAAGTGGGGGGTTATGACCTTCACCGAGTTATGCTATCGACGGTTGCCTCGCCAGAAAATCTCCCAGCAAGACGGCCAAAGGCGGAAAACCGGCATGAAACTCGCGAACTGGTACAGCTTGAAGCGCTCCACAGCGCCGGTGTTCTGGCTGGCGGTGGGGATCGTGGCGGTGCTGGCTGCGATCGGTCTGGGTTCGGCGTTGCAGGAACGCCAGGCAGCAACGCTGTTCGGCCTTCCGGCGACCTGGTCCTATGCGCTTCTGATCCTGCCGGGCCTCCTGTTCCTGCTGGTCGAATGGGTGCTCAACCGCATGAACCGCCGGGAGCGCTGATGGACAGCGTCAATCCTTCCAAAGCCGGGTTTGCGCTCGTAACGGCCTGCATTCTTTTCACCATCATCGTCTACACGATGGAGAAGATCGGCGTGCCGCGCTCCTACGGCATCGGGCTCAGCGCCTTTTTCGCGCTCGGCCTTTGGGCGGTCGCCGCCTTTTCGGGCGGCACGACGCGGGCGCGGCGGTTCCTGCTGGCCGACGGTTCGGTGAACCCGGCCATCGCCGCAACAGCACTGGGATGCGCGGTCACCCTGCCGGTCCTCTTCTCCGATGGTGGCCTGCTCGCGGCGGCAAATCCGGGCCTGCTGGTCTGCCTGGCGGGGGCGGTCTCCAGCGGGCTCGCCCTTTCGGCCCTGCTGGTGAGCCGGCGTTTCAATGCCGCCGGCCAGAGCGATCTCGGCGAATATCTCTTCCGGCGCTATCAATCGCGCCTTCCAGGCCGCCTGATGGCGCCGGCAATGGCGCTGGCGCTGGTGCTGCTCATGCTGCCTGCGATCGCAGCGGCAACCCGTCTTGCGAGCTGGTATTTCGCCTCCTCCCCGCTTGCCACCTCCGTGGCGATCGCAGCCTTGGTGGCGCTCAGCGCCATCCTGGGCGGCCTGTACTCGGCCACCCGGCTGGGTGCCGTCGCCTTCGTCGTGCTGCTGATCTCCGTCAATCTGGCGCTGCTGCTGCTGGTGCTCGATACCGGCGGCTTTCCGGTCGGCCAGCTGAGCGTCGGCAGCAATGCGGTCGAGCCGATGTGGGATCTCGAGGACCAGTTGCGCAGCCTGGGAATTGCCCGCCTTGCCGGCGTATTGGGCGGCGCTGCGGGGTTTCAGGCGCTTGGCGCCGATGTTCACATCGCCGCCGGGATCACGCTCATCCTCGGCCTCATCGCCTTTCCGCCGGCGCTGCATCTCTACGCAAGCTGCGCCGAGCCGCAAAGGGCCGGCCGGGTGGCGGCGCGCGGCATGGCGGCGAGCGCCTTTTTCACCCTGTCCTTCTTCGCCTTCCTGATGTTTGCCGGCTTCGGCTTCTATCAGACGATGCTCGGCCTGCCGGTCAGCGAAGCGCGCGTCGAAGCACCGGTCCTCTATTCCTGGTCCCACCACCAGCCGCCGCTCATCACCGTGTGCGGCAAGGCCGTCGTGACGCCGGACGGCCTGATGGAAGCCTGCAATGGCGGCGGCAGCCACATTGTCGATACCGGCGATCTGTCGATTGCCGGCGGCCTGTTCGCGGTCGCCGCACCCGATCTCAACGGCCAGCCGCTGGCGATCACCGCCCTGCTGGCGACCTCCTTTCTGCTGGTTCTGATCGCCATTGCGGGGTTTCAGGCGCTGGCGGCCGCCAACACGATCACCGGTGCCTTCTATGCCACCAAGAAGAAGGCGACCGGCAGCCGCCGGGTGTTCTGGAACCGGCTGCTGGCGACGCTGCTGGTGGCGCTTGCGACCTATGCCGGCAGCGGTGCGCCCGACGGCTATGAGCCGCTGCTGCTCGGCTTTTCCCTCATCGCGGCCACCGCGCTGCCGGCCCTGCTGGTCTCGCTCTATCTGCCGGCCTTCGGCAAGGTGGCGGTCAGTTCGGCGATCGGCGCCGGCTTTGCGGTAACGCTGCTGTTTTTCATCCTTTCGACCGTCGGCATCGATCTCATCGCGGGCAATGGCGACGAGATCGCCGTCAGCCTGTTCGGCCTGACGGGCCCGCTGCCGGGCAGCCTCGGCGGCCTGTACGGACTGACGGCGGCAATCGCGGTCCTGGCGACCACCTGGCTTGCGGCCAATCTCGGCCCGCTATCCAAGATCGGGCCCAAGATCGCGCCGAAGATCGCGCGCGGGATCGCGCCAGAGATCGCGCCAGAGATCGCGGAAGGCCGGCGGGAAGCCTGAGCCGGCGGCAGCGCTGCCGCAATCCCATCCCGTGGCGGTTGCTACCGGCTCGCGGCGGCCAGCGCCTGATCGATGTCGCCGATCAGATCCTCGACGTCCTCGATCCCGATCGACAGGCGCACCAGGCCGGCCGAGATGCCGAGCTCGGCCCGATCCTCCGGCGACAGGTTCTTGTGGGTGGTCGTCTCAGGATGGGTGACGAGGCTCTTGGCATCGCCCAGATTGTTGGAGATGCCGATGATCTCGAGCGCGTTTTCAAACCGGAAGGCGGCATCCCTGCCGCCCGTCAGTTCGAACGCGACGAGGGTCGAGCCGCCCTTCATCTGGCGTTGCGCGAGTTCATACTGCGGATGGCTCTCAAGACCGGGATAGAGCACGCGGCCGACTGCCTTGTGGCCGGAGAGATACTCGGCAACCCGGCCGCTCGACTCCGTCTGCTGGCGCACCCGCAAGGGCATGGTCTCAAGCCCCTTCAGCAGCACCCAGGCATTGAACGGGCTCAGCGAGGGGCCGGTATGGCGGAAATAATCGTGCAGATTGTCATCGATCCACTGTTTCGACGACAGGACGATGCCACCGAGGCAGCGGCCCTGGCCGTCAATGTGCTTGGTCGCCGAATAGCAGACGATGTCGGCGCCCAGTTCCAGCGGCTGCTGCAATACCGGGGTCGCGAACACATTGTCGATGACCACCGTCGCGCCGTTCTCATGGGCGAGGCTTGAGACCGCCTCGATGTCGACCAGTTCGAGCGTCGGATTGGTCGGCGTCTCGAAGAAGAAGACCCTGGTCTCCGGCCGCACCGCCGCCTTCCACTGCTCGATGTCCCGGCCATCGACCAGGGTGCAGGCGATGCCGTAGCTCGGCATCAGCTTCTCGACCACCCAGCGGCAGGAGCCGAACAGCGCGCGGGCGGCGACAATGTGATCGCCGGTCTTTACCTGACAGCCGATGGCAGCCGCCACCGCGGCCATGCCGGAAGCCATGGCGCGGGCGTCCTCGGCACCCTCCAGCAGGCACATGCGCTTTTCGAACATGTCGACGGTCGGGTTTGCGTAGCGCGAATAGATGAAGCCCTCCTCCTCGCCCTTGAACCGGGCCTCGGCGGCTTCCGCGCTGTCATAGACAAAGCTCTGGGTGAGATAGAGCGCCTCGGAAGTCTCGCCGAACTGCGAACGCATCGTGCCGCCATGGACCAGCTTGGTGGCCGCGCCCCAGTTGCTTCCCGCGGTCTTGCGCTTTTCAGATACCGTCATCACACATGCTCCAACAAAAAATCCGGCCGCGTACCGCTAGCCGGATTCCGATCCCATGGGTTGTTGTCGTCCACACAGGCGGCCCTTTTAGCGAGTTTTTTAACGTGGCTGCAAGCCGGCCGGCCCAAATCACCACAATGCACCCTGGTGCAAGTTTCGGTGGTTTACCGGCGAAACCCCTTTGCGTCAATGGGAGGATTGATTAGAGCAGGGGGAGACGGGCCAGGCGAGCGGGAAAAAGACTTCGCATGACGGAAACAAGCGGCAGCAATTCGGGAATCTTGCCGGACCGGATGATCGGTGAGTTGTTCGCTTCCGGCGCGCTGTCGTCGCGCCGCGAACTCGACGCCGACCAGATCCAGCCGGCGAGCCTCGACCTGAGGCTGGGGGAAACCGCCTACCGGGTGCGTGCCTCGTTTCTGCCCGGCAGATCGAGCGTCGAGGAAAAGCTCGAGCGCCTGAAACTGCATGCCTTCAGCCTCGAGGAAGGCGCCGTGCTCGAGACCGGTTGCGTCTATATCGTGCCGCTGCTCGAGAGCCTCGACCTGCCTGAGGAAATCTCGGCTTCCGCCAATCCGAAGAGCTCCACCGGCCGGCTCGACATCTTCACAAGGGTGATCACCGACCATACCCAGGGGTTCGACCAGATCGCCGCCGGCTATCGCGGGCCGCTCTATCTGGAAATCAGTCCGAGCACGTTTCCGGTGGTCGTCAGAACCGGCTCGCGCCTGTCACAGATCCGCTTCCGCCGCGGCCATACGCTTTTGAGCGACGACGAACTGGCCCGACTGCACCGTGACGAAACGCTGGTGGCGACCGCCGACCCCAATATCCACAATCAGGGTATCGGCCTGTCGATCGACCTGACCGGCGACGCGAACGGGCTCGTCGGCTATCGCGGCAAGCGCCATACGGGCGTCGTCGATGTCGACCGCAAGGCGGCCCTTTCGGTGCATGACTTCTGGGAACCAATCTACAACCGGGGCAATCGCGACATCGTGCTCGACCCCGACGAGTTCTACATTCTCGTCTCGCGCGAGGCGGTGCATGTGCCGCCGCTCTATGCCGCCGAGATGGTGCCGTTCGATCCGCTGGTCGGCGAGTTCCGGGTGCACTATGCCGGGTTCTTCGATCCGGGCTTCGGCCATGCGGCGGCCGGCGGGCTGGGCGCGCGCGGCGTGCTGGAAGTCCGCAGCCATGAGGTGCCGTTCATCCTCGAACACGGCCAGATCATCGGCCGGCTGGTCTATGAACGCATGCTGGAAAAGCCCCGCGCGCTCTACGGCACCGATCTCGGCTCCAACTACCAGGCCCAGGGCCTGAAACTGTCCAAGCATTTCAAGTAGGCGTTCGGCCCGGCTTTTTCGACATCCACCAGGGCCGCGTGCGGTGGCTGCAGCCATGGGGTGTCTTCTCCCAGACATGGGGATCGCGGATCAACTGGAACAGCGCCCGCCAGCCGGCCCATGAGATCAGCATCCAGTAGATCGGCGTCAGCAGCAGGGCGCCGGCCATGCCGAGCGACAGATATTCGCGGCGTCGGAGCCGGGTCTCGACGGCATAGGCGAGCGAACCGTAGATCAGGTATCCGGCGGCGAGGTTGAAATTGCTGATCCCCATGATGATGAGGGCAAGCGTGCCGATCTTGGCGCCGGAGGCCAGCAGCGCCATCTGGTAGCCATAGGCGATCAGGAAGAGCGGGTGGACCAGAACGGAAACGACGAGCGAGGTGAGGATGATCTGGAAAAGCAGGAAGTTGCGCCAGCCCATCTCGCGCGCCGTCACCAGCGGCTGGCGAAGATGGACCAGCAGGGTCTGCATCCAGCCCTTGAGCCAGCGGGTGCGCTGAAAGGTCCAGGGCCCGAGGCGCGACGGCGCCTCCTCCAGCGTCGGGCAGATCAGCGTGCCACAGGAAAAGCCGCGCCGCGCCAGCCTTATGCCGAGATCGGCGTCCTCGGTGACATTGTAGGAATCCCAGCCGCCCGCCTCAATCAGCAGCGGCAGCCGGAAATGGTTCGAGGTGCCGCCCAGCGGTATCGGCGCGCCCCAGCGGGCCAGCGTCGGCAGGATGCCGCGAAACAGCGTGTCGTATTCGATGGCAAACAGCCGGGCGAGCCAGGAGGCGGCGACATTGTCGATCATCAGCGGCGATTGCAGGCAGGCAAGCCTGTCGCTGCCGGCCTCGAAGCGCCGGGCAGCCTCGATCAACTGATCGGGATAGGGCCGGTCCTCGGCATCGTAGACAACCAGATATTCCCCCTCGACATGGCGCAGGGCATAGCTCAGCGCCCGGGGCTTGGTGCGCGGCGAGCCGGCCGGAACGACCAGCAGGCGCAGCCCCGGCCGGGGCAGCATGCGCTCGATGACCGCGATCGTCTCGCCATCCCCCTCCTCGCAGACCAGCACGATCATCCGGCGATGCACATGCCAGCGCAGCCGCTCGAGGCTTTCGACGAGATCGGCGACCTGATCGGCCTCCCGGTAGAGTGCGGAGAGAATGACGTAGCGCCCGTCCGGCAGCGAGAAATCCACCAGGCGGGGCACCGGGAGCCATTGGTCGCGGCCGAGCCTGTCGATGGCGGCCAGAACCACCGAGCGGAACAGAATGACCGAGATATAGAACAGGCTGAACAGGATGGAGAGCGCAAGGATCGCGTATTGCGGCGAAACCCCGGCAAAGGCGATGATGGCCGCGAAAAGAACGAGGAAGACGGCGAACTGGCCGCGCGTCATCACCCGCTTTGCGCTGGCTTCTTCCCGCAGCAGCAGAAAGTCGCGCGTTTCAGATGCGATCGTGGCCGGGTCTTCGTGCCGGTCCACGGGCGGCGCCCTGCTGAGCAGCGACATCTCCCGGAGGTCGCGACCAAGACCCAAGGATTGCCGGTGTTCCCCTGCCCCGTGCAAACTGCTATGACCCCATGACTCTTCACCCGGCAGCAATGGCGGGCACCAGCCCCTGAAAGAGTATCCGGAAAAAGATACGGCAAGTAAAGACAGGCACGATGTTGAAACGAACCGCTCTTCGGGGCCTTGTGGCGGCGCTGCTGATGGCGATGGGCATGGGTGCGGCGATCGCGCAGACGCTCACCATCCCGAATTTCTGGGACCCCAACGAACGGTTCGTCAAACCCGATCTCGGCAAGCGCCAGCGCGTCCTGTTCCTGACGACGACCGATTTTCCGCCCTTCAACTTCGTCGACCGCAAGAAGCGGCTGTCGGGGTTTCATGTCGATCTGGCGCGCGAAATCTGCAACGCGCTCGACATTATCGGGCGCTGCCAGATCCAGGCGCTGCCCTGGGACGAACTCGACAAGGCCATGGAGGAAGGCAAGGGCGAGGCGATCATCGCCGGCCTCGCCGTGACCGCGCAGGCACGGGAAAAATATGATTTCTCGCGCTCCTTCCTTCAGATACCGGGCCGTTTCGTCGTGCGCCGCGACAGCGGCATCGGCGAGCCGGTCTATGAGGCGCTGTTCCGCAAGACGATCGGCGTCGTCGAGGGTTCCGGCCATCAGGCCTATTTCGAGGCGAGCTTTCAGGGCCGAACCGCCAAGACCTTTCCAACCCGGCAGTCGGCCTTTCTGGCGCTGAAGAACGGCGAGATCGACGCCATGTTCACCGATGCGGTGTCGGCCGCCTTCTGGCTCTCCTCTTCCGGCGCGGAGGGATGCTGCGAGTTTGCCGGCGGGCCCTATCTGTCCGAAGCATATTTCGGCCGGGGGCTGGCGATCGCGGTGAAGAAGGGCGACCGGGAACTGGCCGACGCCTTCAACTACGCGCTGAAGACGATCAACGACAGCGGCAAGTTCGAGGAACTGTATCTGCGCTATTTTCCGCTCGGGCTGTTCTGATACCGATTGCCTGTCGCCGCTATTGCCTGTCGCCGTTGAACGGTACGCCCAGCGTCCAGGCAAGATTGACGGGCCGCTCGTCCTGCCATTTTTCAAGGCCGATCCGCATGCCGTCATGGCCCTTATCCGGCTGGGCGGTATAGGTCCGGAACAGCCGGTCCCAGACCGAGAGGTTGAAACCGTAATTGCTGTCATGCTCGCGCCGCTCGACGGAATGGTGCACCCGGTGCATGTCGGGCGTCACGATGAGGAGGCGCAGCCAGCGGTCGGCGGCAAGCGGCAGTCTGAAATTGGAATGGTTGAACATGGCTCCGCCATTGAGCACGATCTCGAAGAACAAAACCGATGCCGGCGGCGCGCCGAGCGCCAGCACGACGGCATATTTCCACAGCATGGACAGCACGATCTCGATGGGGTGAAAGCGGATCGCCGTGGTGACATCGAAATCGATGTCGGAATGGTGCATGCGGTGGATGCGCCAGAACAGCGGCACCTTGTGGGATGCGAGATGGGAGAGCCAGACGGCGAAATCGAGCACGATGAAGGATAGGGCGAAGGCAAGCCAGACGGGCGCGCCTGCGAGGTTGAACAGCCCGATGCCGTTGTCGGCCGCCCATAGCGCGCCGCCCACCGCCGCGGATTTGAACAGCAGGCGCAGAAACACGGAATCGATGACGACGATGGCCCAGTTGATGAGCCAACGGCGCGCCTTGACGGGCTTCGGCCGGCGCCGCGGCACGAAAACCTCAAGCGCCGCCAGAACGAGGAAGAGCCCGATGAAGACCCCTAGTCGCAGTTGCGGTTCGGCAAGTTCCGGCATTGGCTTTCTTCCTGTCCCCGGCGCCTGTCGCCGGCAGGGTGCAAGGTCGTGCGCCAGAGCGGCGATGACAAGTCAAAGATCGGTGAAAGCGGCGGGAAATCTGTCGCAGGTCTTGCGATGAAGGTAGCCGCGCCAAATCCGGTCCGCAGGCTTGGAATCCGCTCTGCCTTGAAGTAAACGGCTTGCAAAACAGCGAATGCCGGCAGCGATCCGTGCCCGTTCGCCCCGCATCAGCCGAATTGAGAGACACCATCATGCCCGGAGAAAATCTGCGCGCAAATCTGCCCGAACTCGACCTTTCCGCGGAAGCGGTCGCGGCCGCGCGCGCTTCCAAGGCCTGGCCGTTCGAGGAAGCCGGCAAGATCGTCAAACGCTATGAAAAAAGCGGCTTTCCGGCCGAAGTGCTGTTCGAGACCGGTTACGGTCCCTCCGGCCTGCCGCATATCGGCACTTTCGGCGAGGTCGCCCGCACCACCATGGTGCGCACCGCCTTCCGCCTGCTGACGGAGGACAAGGTCGCCACCCGGCTGCTGTGCTTTTCCGACGACATGGACGGCATGCGCAAGATCCCGGACAACGTGCCGGACAAGGCGGCGCTCGAACCCTATCTGCATCAGCCGCTCACCGTCGTACCCAACCCCTTCGGCGGCGACTATGAAAGCTTCGGCCACCACAACAATGCGATGCTGCGCCGCTTTCTCGACACGTTCGGCTTCGACTACGAATTCGCCAGCGCCACCGATTACTACAAGTCCGGCAGGTTCGACGGCATCCTGAAGAGGGCCGCCGAAAACTACGACAAGGTGATGGCGATCATGCTGCCGACGCTGGGCGAGGAGCGCCAGGCGACCTATTCGCTGTTCCTGCCGATCTCGCCGACCACCGGCCGGGTGCTCTATGTGCCGATGAAGCGCGTCGATGCCGAAGCCGGCACCATCACCTTCGACGACGAGGATGGCAGCGAGGTGACGCTGCCTGTCACCGGCGGCAAGGTGAAGCTGCAATGGAAGCCCGATTTCGGCGCGCGCTGGGCAGCCCTCGGCGTCGACTTCGAGATGTTCGGCAAGGATCACGGGCCCAATATGGTGGTCTATGACCGGATCTGCTCGGCGCTGGACGGCAGGCCGCCGGAGCATTTCGTCTACGAACTTTTCCTCGACGATCAGGGCCAGAAGATCTCCAAGTCGAAAGGCAATGGGCTGACCATCGACGAATGGCTGACCTATGCGCCGACCGAAAGCCTCGCCTATTACATGTTCCAGAAGCCGCGCACCGCGAAGCGGCTCTATTTCGACGTGATCCCGCGGGCGGTGGATGAATATTTCCAGCAGCTCGACGCCTTTCACCGGCAGGATATCGCCCAGCAGCTCAACAATCCGGTCTGGCACATTCACAGCGGCAAGGTTCCGCAGCAGCCGATGCCGCTGAGCTTTTCCATGCTGCTCAACCTGGTCAGCGCGGCCAATGCCCATGACAAGGCGACGCTGTGGGGCTTCATCTCGAACTATGACAAGGCCCTGTCGCCGGCAAGCCATCCCAAGCTCGATGAACTGGTCGGCTATGCGATCCGCTATTTCGAGGATTTCGTCAAACCGGCCAAGCAGTTCCGCGCGCCGGACGAGGCCGAGCGGACAGCGCTTGCCGATCTCGACGGAAGGCTGGCGGCACTGCCCGCCAATACCGATGCCGAAACGATCCAGACCGAGGTCTTTGCCACCGGAAAAGATCACGGCTACGAGAATTTGCGCGAATGGTTCCAGGCGCTCTACCAGATCTTGCTCGGCCAGGATCAGGGGCCGCGCTTCGGTTCCTTCGTGGCGCTCTACGGCATCGAACAATCGCGCGAGCTGATCGCCAAGGCGCTTGCCGGCAAGCTCGTAGCGTAACGGATCATTGCGGCGGCGGCGTGCTGCGCCAGATGCCTCTTCCGGCCTTGCGCGCCTCGGCTTCGAGCGGTTTGAGATCATCCGTTGCGGCCGCTGCCCAGCCCTGAGCGACGAGCCAGGCGGCGAGATCCGTTCCGCCGAGACGGCATTGCCCGCGAAAGCGGGCTTCGCCGGTGAATTCGCCGTCACAGGCGATCGAGCGCGCGCGGATCAGCCGCTGCAGGGCGGCGCGGGCGAAGTTGCCGCAAGGCCAGGAAGCGCCACCGATTTCGCAGCGATGGGTGGCGGGATGGGCCCTGACCCCCGCGAGTTCGATCACCGTGCCGCCCGATCGCAGCGTCGCAGCGTCGATCGCCAGAGGGCGGGCAAAGCTCGTCGGCGCCTTCGGCAGGCGTGCTGCCTCGCGCCGGTTGGCCTCTTCGGCGGCGTGTTCGGCGGGCAGGCGGATCAGTTCGCCCTCCGGCGCCTCGGTGGGACCGGTCAACTTGCCGCCGCCGATGATGCGCACATCCTCTTTCGCAGGCTCGTGTGTCGGCGACGCCTCCCGTGCCTGGATCGGCGGGCCGGGTACGATCGGCGCAGCGGCATCCGCATCTGCGCCGCTGCCGCCCCCGGCGGCGGGCTTCGGGTCGTCGCACGCGCCGAGCGCCATCGCTGCGGCAAGCAGGATGCCGACGACTACTGGCTTGCCCAGACGATGCGCGCCACCCATTCCACATCCTGCATCGCGATGACGCGGTCCTCATGCTCGGGATTGAGGGATTTCAACTCGATCTGGGTCGCCGTCTTGCGCACCAGTTCCTTGGCCATCACCTCGCCCTCATGGGTGCGCACCACCACCCGGTCGCGCTTGCGCACATTGGCATCGGGCTGAACGATGATGATGTCGCCATCGCGGTAGAGCGGTTCCATGGAGGTGCCGGAAACCTCGAGCGCATAGATCGTATCGCCCTCGGGGCCGGGAAACTGCACCTCGTCCCAGCCCTGGCCGACGGGAAAGCCGCCATCGTCGAAAAACCCGCCAGTGCCGGCCTCGGCAAATCCCAGCAACGGGACGTTGCGCGACGGCATCATGGCGTAGCGCGAGGTGATTTCCGTCACGTCCGGCTTGCGGTCCTCGACCATGCCGAGGAAATCGCCCAACGACGTGCCAGTGGCGCGCAGGGCCTTGGCGACGCTTTCGGTCGACGGCCAGCGCGGCCGCCCTTCGCCGGTGAAGCGTTTCGACTTGTTGAACGAGGTCGGGTCGAGACCGGCCTTGCGGGCAAGGCCCGAGGCGGAGAGGGAGTGGCTGCTGGCAAGCGCATCGATGGCGGCCCAGATACGGTCGTGCGACAGCATGTCGAATTCCATGACAAGCGCCACGGAGGCGCGGCGAAATCGGTTTGGCGAACGGCGAAGCGGATGCCGGGGAGGCGCATCCGGCAGGAAATTATTCCTTGTTAGCAATGAATGGGAGGCGAGTCCAGCATTTGCAATCCGGCACCCTGTCATTTGAATAACGGGGGATGAACGGACCGTATCGCCGCGGCACCGTCAGAAAGCCGGCAGTTGCGGCTGCTGCTCGATGTAGAAAACGCCGTTGGGGGAGAGATCGAGCAGAAACAGGCGGAAGCGGGCCGCCATGCGCGGATCGACCCATCCGCCGGTGAAGACCAGCCGGTCGCCGGGCTCGTATTCGACCTCGTATCTGGCGAACCGGTCGGAGACAATCGCCGATTCATCCCGGTTCAACTGGTTGAAGGACAGGCCGTCGCCGTAAATGCTCGGCTCGCCGCGGACCTTCTGCAGTTCGAGGCCGTAGCCGATCCAGCCCGCCGGGCTTGAATTGAGCGTTTCGAGCTGAAGGTAGAGCGTCTTCCAGGTGCTGCCGAGATCGAACATGGCGCGGGTGGTGTCGACCATGCGGACGGTCAGCACGCTCGGTCCGACGGAATGGATGCTCTGGGTGATCACGACGGGATCGGACCGCGATCCGCTGCCGCGAACGGCGTTGATGGTGAAGCCGCCCAACTCGTCGGAAAACAGGAAAGTTCCCGCCTGCCACTGATGCTGCGGCAGGTCCGGGCGTTCGAACGGGCGCGCGCTTTCGGCGGCCGCCGAAGGTTGTGATCCCGCGACGGCGATGCTCGCTGCCAGACCGGCAAGCATGGCCCGAAGCCTTCTCATGGCTCGGATTCTACGCCCATTCGGCGAAAGCTGCAAATCGCCTCGAAAGAGCGCAGGGTGACGATCTGCTGCGGACGATGATCGGGCCGCTATGCGCCGCGCATCGGCGCTGCGCGGCCTGCGTCCGGCGCGCGGTCGTCTTGCGGCTCAAAATCCGACCTGCCGGCGGCCGGGCCTTGCCGGATCATGCGGCCCCATTGCACGAAGGGATAGGTCATCAACCCGGTCACATCGGCATGGGGTACGCCGTCGGCACCGATGGCGTCGCGGCAGGGATGGGGGTTGTAATAGGTGCCGAACATCCAGTCATAGGCCGGAATGACATTGGCGAGGTTCTTGCCATAGGCAGCCGGATTCTTCGCATGATGCCAGCGGTGATAGCGCGGCGAGGCGACGAGCCAGCGCAGGGGGCCATGGTCCCAGTCGAGATTGGTGTGCACATAGGCGTTGTGCAGCACCACCAGAATGCCGGACCCCGCGGCGGCGCCGGCGGGCAGGTTCAGCCAGGAGAGGATGAAGACATAGCTTGCGGCCATGACGAAGCCCTCGAGGAAATGGACCCGCAGGGTGGTGAACCCGTTCATTTCCTCGTCGGAATGGTGAATGGCATGCAGCGGCCACAGCCATTTGAGATGCATGGCGCGGTGGTTCCAGTAGTCGGCGAAATCCTTGACCACGATGACGACAAGGGCCAGCGGCAGCCAGTGAACGCCGTCCCAGAAGCTGGAGGGGATTTGCGCGATGCCCAGCCGGTCATAGCCGGATTGCAGCCATTGCGACGCCATCACCACCACGGGCACGAAGAGCAGGTTGACGACCGTCACGCCAAGGGTGGCGAGCGTGCCGGAAAGCGCTCGCCGGGTGAAGGTCTCGCGCCATCCCTGCCGCCAGGCGGCGAGGAACAGCAGCGCGACGGAACCGGCATAGAGCAGGACCATTTCCCTGGACGTGAGGAGCCGGACCATCTGTTCGCCGATCTCGAACAGGGAGAGCGTCCTGTCCGTCTCGATGGTTGCTGCTGCCGGAAGCGCCATGACCAAACCCTGTGTGCTTGTCACTGGCAGGCTTAACCCTTGAGGCTTTAAGATATATTTAAGGGGTGGTTAACCGGGCACGGAGGGATGGATGAAAAGAACCGCATTGGTAACGGGGGCTGCGCGCGGCATTGGGCTCGCGACGGCAAAGCGCTTTTTGAAGGAAGGCTGGAATGTCGCCGTGGTCGACATCGACGGCCCGGAACTGAAAAAGGCGGAAGCCGAGCTCCCCGGCGCGCTGATGATCGAGGGCGATGTTTCCGACCCGGCCCGCATGGAAGACTTCTTCACGCAGATCGAAAGCCGATTCGGCGGCCTGCACGCGCTGGTCAACAATGCCGGCGTCGCCGATTTCGGCCCCATCGAGGAAACCACGTTCGAGCGCTGGCGCCGGGTGATGGAAACCAATCTCGACGGCGTCTTCCTGATGTCGCAGGCGGCAATCCGCCTGCTCCGCCGGCACAAGGCGGCGGGCGGCGCCGCAATCGTCAACATCGCCTCGATCTCGGGGCTGCGCGCCTCGACCCTGCGGGTCGCCTATGGCACGTCGAAGGCGGCGGTGATCCAGCTCACCCTGCAACAGGCGGCGGAACTGGGCGAATACGGCATACGCTGCAATGCGGTGGCGCCGGGGCCGGTGCGCACCAAGCTGGCCATGGCGGTGCATAGCCAGGACATCATCGACGCCTATCACGATGCGATCCCGCTCAACCGCTATGGCAGCGAAGATGAACTCGCCAATGCGATCTGGTTCCTGTGTTCCGACCAGGCGAGCTACATCACCGGGCAGTTGCTCTCGGTCGACGGCGGCTTCGAGGGCACCGGCATCGGCCTGCCGGCATTGCGGCAATGAAAAACCCCGGCACAGTTCGTGTGCCGGGGCCGTTTTCCACCAAAGCCGGGCGCGATCAGGCGGCTTGCCTGCGCGGCGTATCGCTTTCGGGATTGAAGCGGTCGTAGAACTTCTCGTCGGTCTTCGCCATGTCGATCAGCAGTCTGTTCGGCTTGAACTGGGCGCCGTATTTCTTCTGCAGCTTCCTGCACATGGCAACGAAGGCCGCCGTGCCCATGCCGTCGATATAGCTGATGGCGCCGCCGGTGAACGGCGCGAAGCCGAAACCGAGGATCGAGCCGACATCGGCTTCGCGCATATCGGTGACGACGCCTTCCTCGACGCAGCGCGCGGCTTCGAGCGCGATCACGGCATGGAAGCGGTTGCGCAGTTCCCGCACGTCGATCCGGTCCGCGTCCTGCTGGGGATAGAGCGTCGCGAGATCGGGCCATAGATGCTTCTTCGCCGGCTTATCGGGATAATCGTAGAAGCCCTTGCCGTTCTTGCGACCGAAGCGCCCGTGCTTTTCCACCAGGCTGTCCACCAGTTCCACATGGCGCGGATCGACGGCCTTCTCGCCCAGATCGCGGATCGTCTGGTGCAGGATCTTGTGGGAGAGATCGATCGCCGTCTCGTCGTTGAGCGCCAGCGGACCGACCGGCATGCCGGCCTGCTTGGCGACGTTCTCGATCATCGCCGGCGGAACGCCCTCGATCAGCATGTTATAGGCTTCGCTCATATAACGCAGCACCATGCGGTTGATGTAGAAGCCGCGCGTGTCGTTGACGACGATCGGTGTCTTCCTGACCGCCAGAACGTAGTCGAGCGCCACCGCCAGCGCCTTGTCGCCGGTTTTCTTCGCCAGGATGATTTCGGTCAGCATCATGCGGTCGACCGGCGAGAAGAAGTGGATGCCGATGAACTGGCCCGGCCGTTTGGAATTCTTCGCCAGCGAGGTGATCGGGATGGTCGAGGTGTTCGAAGCAAAGATCGCATCCTTGCGCATATGGGCCTCGGCCTGTTCGGTGACGGCTTTCTTGACGTTCGAATCCTCGAACACCGCCTCGATGACGAGATCACAATCGGCAAGCGCGGCATAGTCCGTCGTGCAGTGGATGCGCGACAGCAGGGCTTCCCTGGCATCCGCCGTGGAGCGACCCTTGGCCATGGCCTTGTCTTCGATGCCGGCGGCATGCGCCTTGCCCTTTTCGGCCGCCGCCTGGTCGCGGTCGAGCAACACGACCTCGATGCCGGCCTTCGCCGTCACATAGCCGATGCCGGCGCCCATGAAGCCGCCGCCGCCCAGAATGCCGACCTTCCTGATGCTGGATTTCTCGACGCCTTCGGGACGGCGCGCGCCCTTGTTGAGCGCCTGCAGGGAAAGGAACAGCGAGCGCACCATGTGCTTTGCCTCGGTCGACCGCAGCACGTTGGCAAAATAGCGGCTTTCGACGCGCAGCGCCGTGTCCATCGGCAGCAGCAGGCCTTCATAGACGCATTTCATGATCGCGCGGGCACCGGGATAATTGTCCTGGGTCTCGCGGCGATAGATGGCGTTCGCCGGCGGGAAGAGCTGGAAGCCGGCCGGCGAATAGACCGCGCCGCCGGGCAGCTTGAAGCCCTTTTCGTCCCAGGGCTGAACCGGTTTCAATCCGTCGCGGATCATCTTCTTGGCGGCTTCCACTTCCTGGCCCGGTTCGACCAGTTCGTGAACGACGCCCAGTTTCTTCGCCTTGTCCGGCGAGAAGTTCTTGCCCTGCAACAGGTATTGCAGCGCTTCCTGCGTGTGGATCAGGCGCGGCAGGCGCTGGGTGCCGCCGGCACCGGGCAGCAGGCCGACCTTGACTTCCGGCAGGCCGAGCTTGGCGGCCGGATCGTTCGCCAGTACGCGGCCATGACAGGCGAGCAGCATTTCGAAGACGCCGCCCAGCGCCTGGCCGTTGATGGCAGCCGCAAAGGGCTTGCCGCAGGTCTCCTGCCGGCGCAGCAGGAGGCACAGATGGGCGGCCTGTTCGAACAGGGTCCTGGCGGCGGCTTCCGGATCCTTTGCCTTAAGCTTCTCGTATTGCCCCATCATCATGCCCAGCATGGAAAGGTCGGCGCCGGCGCCGAAGGCCTTCTTGCCGGAGGTGAAGACGACGCCCTTGATCGCCTCGTCGGAAGCGACCCGGTCGATGATCTTCGCCCATTCCTCGGTTACCGACCGGTCGATCACGTTCATCGACTTGCCGGGCGAGTCCCAGGTGACGAGGGCGATGCCGTCGGCATCGGTTTCAAGGGTGAAATTGGTGTAGGTCATGTGGTTGCTCTGTCCTGAATTTCTCAAACCCGCTCGATGATCGTCGCCGTGCCCATGCCGGCGCCGATGCACAATGTCACCAGCGCGGTCTGTTCGCCGCGGCGTTCCAACTCGTCCAGCACCGTGCCGAGGATCATCGCGCCGGTAGCACCCAGCGGATGGCCCATGGCGATCGCCCCGCCGCAGACATTCATCCGGTCATGGGAAATCTCGAAATGCTGCATGAAGCGCAGCACGACCGAGGCAAAGGCCTCGTTCAACTCGAACAGGTCGATGTCGGAAATCTTCATCTTCGCCTGTTTCAGGAGTTTCTCCGTGACGTCGATCGGCCCGGTCAGCATCAGCGCCGGATCGGAGCCGATATTGGTGAAGGCGCGGATCTTCGCCCGCGGCGTCAGCCCCATCGCCTTGCCGCCCTTCTTCGAGCCGAGGAGAACGAGGCCGGAACCATCGACGATACCGGAGGAATTGCCGGCATGGTGAACGTGCCGGACCGCCTCGACATCGGGGTGGGCGGCAATCGCCACCGCATCGAAGCCGCCCATTTCGCCCATCATGACGAAGGAGGGATCGAGCGAGGCGAGCGACTGCATGTCGGTGCCGGGGCGCATGTGCTCGTCGCGGTCGAGAAGGGTGATGCCGTTCTGGTCCTTGACCGGAATGACCGAATTCTTGAAGCGGCCTTCCTCCCAGGACCGGGCCGAGCGCTTCTGGCTCTCGATCGCATAGGCATCCACATCGTCGCGGGAAAAGCCGTATTTGGTGGCGATCAGATCGGCGGAAATACCCTGCGGCATGAAATAGGAGGGAATGGCGACGGAGGGATCCATCGGCCAGGCGCCGCCCGACATGCCCATGCCGACGCGGCTCATCGATTCGACGCCGCCGGCAATGACGATGTCGTCCATGCCGGACTGGATCTTCGCGGCACCGAAATTGACCGCGTCGAGCCCCGAGGCGCAGAAGCGGTTGATCTGCATGCCGGGCACGGAATTGTCGTAACCCGCCTCGAAGACGGCGGCGCGGGCGATATCGGACCCCGCCTCGCCGATCGGATCGACGCATCCCATGAGGACGTCATCGACGGTTCGGGTATCGATGCCGTTACGGTCGCGCAGCGCCTCCAGCGCCTTGGCGGCAAGCCGCACCGCGGGCACTTCGTGCAGGGAACCATCCTTCTTGCCGCGCCCGCGCGGGGTTCGGACGTGATCGTAAATGTAAGCGTCGGCCATTCTTCAGCTCCGTTTGTTCTGGTCAGGTTCTGTCTTCAGGCAACCTGAGCGGCGGTGGGCGCGGTCGGCAGCAGCGCCTCCGGCGCAGCCCAGTTGTCGAGGGTCCTGATGCGCTCAAGCCATGCGCCGATATAGGGGTAGTCAGCCCAATCGGTGTCGTAGTGATCCGGCCAGAAGAGGTAGCCGCACAGGGAAATGTCAGCGATGGTCGGCCGGTCGGCGGCCACCCAGTCGCGGCCGCTCATATGGTGGTTCAGGGTCTTGAGCGCCGAGATCATCCGGCCCTTCATGAACTGGCCTTCCGCCGTGTCGCCCTTGCCGAGGAAGCGGTTCAGGAAGCGGAAGACCGAGATGTAGCCGGTCAGCTTGTGGTTGTCGAACAGGATCCAGCGCAGCACTTCGCGCTCTTCCTGCGGCGTTTCGGGCATGAATTTCCCGGTCTTGCCGGCAAGGTGGTAGAGGATGACGCCGGACTGGCTGAGCGTCAGATCGTTCTCGGTGTGATCGATCAGTACCGGCACCTCGCCCATTTCGTTGAGGGCGCGGTATTCCGGCGTGCGGTGGGCGCCCTGGAAGTAGTCGACCCAGGAGGGCTGCCAGTTGCAACCGGCAAGCGTCAGCATCAGCGCCGGCTTGTAGGAATTGCCGGATTCCAGAAAGCAATGGAGCGTATAATCCGCCATTACTCGATCCCCTCGACCAGCACGAGATGACCGGTCGAGACCGGCAGGCGATGGGCACGCGCCTTCTGATAGGTCTCGGAATTGAAACAGGCCCTTGCCGTTTCCAGATCCTTGAACTCGATCACCACATGGCGGGTGCCCAGATCCATGCCGTCGACGGATTCGCTCGCGCCGCCCCGGGCAAGGAATTTCGCGCCGTATTCGGCAAAGGCCGGGCCGGCGCCCTCGACGTAGAGCTTGTATTGTTCGGGGTCGCGCACATCGACATGGGCGATCCAATAGGCCTTGGGCATTATTCCGCTCCCTCGCTGATGATGATATGGCCCGTCGACGCGGCGAGCCGGTGTTCGCGGGCCGCGCGATAGGTCGCACTTTCGTAACAGGCTCTCGCCGCCTCGATGGTCGGGAACTCGATCACCACATGGCGCGGCCCCAGCCCCTCGCCCTCGACCTGTTCGGATGGCGTGCCGCGCACCAGGAATTTCGCGCCATATTCCTGATAGGCCGGCATCGCGCCGGCGACATAGTTCTTGTAGCTTTCCGGGTCGTGCACGTTGATGTGGGCGATCCAATATCCCTTGGGCATTCCAGGTTCTCCTCAAAGTGTTCTGGCGATCAGCAGTTTCATGATCTCATTGGTGCCACCATAGATGCGCTGGACGCGGGCATCGCGGAACATGCGGGCGATCGGGTATTCGTTCATGTAACCATAGCCGCCATGCAGTTGCAGGCATTCGTCGATCACCTTGCATTGCAGGTCTGAGGCCAGATACTTGACCATGGAGGCGGTGGCCGGGTCGAGCGCGCCGTCGAGATGGCGGGCGACGCAATGGTCGACGAAGACCCGCATCATGGTCGCCTCGGACTTCAGCTCGGCCAGCTTGAACTGGGTGTTCTGGAACTCGATCACCGCCTTGCCGAAGGCCTTGCGCTCCTTGACATAGCCGATCGTCAGCGCCAGCGCCCGTTCGATGGCGCCAAGCGCCTGGTTGGCGATCAGCAGGCGCTCCTGGGGCAATTGCTGCATCAACTGGATGAAGCCCATGCCCTCTTCGGCGCCGAGCAGGTTGGAGGTCGGCACCTTCATCTCGCTGAAGAACAGTTCCGACGTATCGTTGGCCTTGAGCCCGATCTTGTCGAGATTGCGGCCGCGCTCGAAGCCTTCCAGCCCGTCGGTCTCGATGACGATGAGCGACGTGCCCTTGGCGCCCCTGGCCGGGTCGGTCTTGGCGACGACGATGATCAGATTGGCATGCTGGCCGTTGGTGATGAAGGTTTTCGACCCGTTGATGCGGTACTGGTTGCCGTCGCGCACAGCGGTCGTCTTGATGCCCTGGAGATCGGAACCGGCGGCGGGCTCGGTCATGGCGATGGCGCCGACCCACTCGCCGCTGGCGAGCTTCGGCAGCCAGTTGCGTTTCTGCTCCTCCGAGCCGTAGTGAAGGATGTAGGGCGCGACGATGGCCGAATGGAGCGGTGCGCCGAAACCGTCGGCGCCGGAATGGCCGAAGGATTCGATGATCGCCGCCTCATGGGCGTAGGTGCCGCCGGCGCCGCCATATTCCTCCGGCATGGCGGCGCAGAGCAGGCCGTTTTCGCCGGCCTTCTGCCAGACGTCGCGGGCGACGATCTCCGCCTTCTCGAAATCATCGTAGCGCGGCACGATCTCATTGTCGCAAAACCGCATGGTCATGTCGCGCAGCATGGCGACGTCTTCCGTCTCCCAGTCGGGACGCTTGACGTCGAGCACTTCGATCGGACGCATCTCGCAATTTCCTCCCTGTTGCGAGTGGAAGCTTAGAACGCTTCGGCGTCGAGGGCCATCAGGGAATCCGCGCCCGCTTCGATGCGCGCCAGATGGGCCTGCGCCTCGGGCATGATGCGCTCGAAGAAGAAGCGGCCGGTGGCGAGCTTGTTATCGTAGAACGCCTTGCGGTCGCCGGCACCGTTGGCGAGGGCTTCCAGCGCCTTTTCGGCGATCATCGCCCACATATAGCCGAGCACGACGAGGCCGAAGAGATGCATGTAGTCGGTCGAGGCCGCTCCCGCATTGTCCGGGTTCTTCATGCCGTTCTGCATCAGCCACAGGGTCGCGGCCTCAAGCGCCTTGGTGCCGCCACGCAGCGGCTTTGTGAAGGGCGCCATTGCCTCGTTTTCCATGTGCTTCTTGGTGAAGCCGTTGATCTCGGCCAGCAGCGCCTGCATGGCGCGGCCGCCATCCTTGGCCAGCTTGCGGCCGACGAGATCGAGCGCCTGAATGCCGTTGGCACCCTCATAGATCATGGCGATGCGGGCATCGCGCACGAACTGGCTCATGCCCCATTCCTCGATATAGCCATGGCCGCCATAGACCTGCTGCGCCATGACGGTGTTCTCGAAGCCCTTGTCGGTGAGCACGCCTTTGACGATCGGGGTGACGAGGCCCATGATATCGTCGGCGGCCTGGCGCTCGGCCTCGTCCGGCGAGCGGTGCGAGATGTCGCCCTTGAGCGCGGTCCACAGCATGAAGGCGCGGCCGGCCTCGTTGATCGCCCTGATGGTCATCAGAATGCGGCGGATATCGGGATGGACGATGATCGGGTCGGCCTTGCGGTCGGGGAATTTGGGGCCGGTCAGGGCACGGCCCTGAATGCGCTCATTGGCATAGGCGACGGCGTTCTGATAGGCGATCTCGGAAATCGCCAGCCCCTGCATGCCGACACCGAGGCGCGCCTCGTTCATCATGACGAACATGGCGTTGAGGCCGCGGTTCTCCTCGCCGATCAGATAGCCGGTTGCCCCGTCATAATTGAGGACGCAGGTGGAATTGGCGTGGATGCCCATCTTCTCCTCGATGGCGCCGCAGGACACGCCGTTGCGCTCACCGGGATTGCCGTCGGCATCCAGAATGAATTTGGGGACGATGAAGAGCGAAATGCCCTTGGTGCCCTCGGGGGCGCCCTCGATGCGGGCAAGCACCAGATGGATGATGTTGTCCGACATGTCGTGCTCGCCGGCGGAGATGAAAATCTTCTGGCCGGAGATCCTGTAGCTGCCGTCGCCGGCGGGAACCGCCTTGGTGCGCAGCATGCCGAGATCGGTGCCGCAATGGGGCTCGGTGAGGTTCATGGTGCCGGTCCAGGCGCCCTCGATCATCCTCGGCAGATAGGCCCGTTTCTGCTCGCCGGAACCGTGCACCTGAATGGCGGCGATGGCACCCTGGGTCAGTCCCGGATACATGGAAAAAGCCATGTTGGAGGCGGAAAGATATTCGCCGACGGCCGAATGCAGCGTGTAGGGCAGGCCCTGGCCGCCATATTCGGGATCGGCGGAAAGCCCCATCCAGCCGCCTTCGCGGTAGGCCTGATAGGCCTCCTTGAAGCCCTTGGGCGTCGTCACCGAGCCATCGTCGTGGCGGGTGCAGCCCTCCTGGTCGCCCGACTGGTTGAGCGGATGGAGCACGCCCTCGCACAGTTTCGCCGCCTCGCCCAGAATGGCTTCGATCAGGTCGGGTGTCGCCTCCTCGAAACCGGGCAGGTTGTGGTATTTCTCCAGATTGAGGAGTTCGTTGACGAGGAAGAGGGAATCTTCGACCGGGGCGTGGTAGCTGGGCATGGGAACCTCGTTGGCTTGGCTGGCTCCACCCCTGGTTCAAGCGCCTCATTCGCAAGCCGGCGATCTGGGATCTGAAACCGGGGTGGCGCGGCAGGAGCCGGAGATTTCATTCTGTCTGCGTTGTATCTGTGCCTTTGGCATGCGGCATCAAGAGACGGGTCGCTTGTAGCAAATTCTTACGCTTCCGTAAACGTCAAAATTTTTCGATTTTGTCACAGGCGCTTTTCCGCCGTGCAAGCCCGCCCGGCAGATCGCTGCGGGTCGATCCGGGTCAATGCAGATCGGGTCAAAGCGGATCGCGCCGGTGCCGACGGACCGTCCCGCAGGCGGCATTGTGATGCATCAATGCCCGAAGCCCGGCCGCGACAATCCGTTGGCCGGGAAACGCGTCGCAGCCGGCTGCAAGCAAGCGCCCTATCCGGCGATACGGCCCTTCAGATAGGTGATGGCATCGCCGACCTCTTCGGCCGCCGCATCCAATTCCCGCCTGTGTTCCAGGAGGGCCGCCAATTGGCGCTCGAACCTGCCGACCAGGTTCTCGATCGCGCCCGGGCTCAGCGCGCCCTGATCGTTGAGCGCAAGGATTTCCTCGATCTCGATCAGGGAAAAGCCGGACCGCTTTGCAAGCAAGATCAGCTTTAGTCTTTCGCGATCGTCACGATTGTATAACCTGGTAGACCCAGACCTTTTCGGCTCTATCAACTTACGATCTTCATAAAAGCGAAGCGTCCGTAAAGTAACATTGAACTCTCTGGCAAGATCGCCTATACGATAAACTATATCGGTCTTTTCCTCGCCGTGATCCCTGACCAGCGCCAAAAGACCGCCTGTCGCGGTGCGTTCCTTCATCTTGAGACCCCTGTTGCCCCGTTCGGACGGTGTCAACTTTCCACACCACCGCCCAGGTAGCGGTGTATAAATAATTTTCACTTCTATCAAGCAAGGCACCCGCTTTCGGCGGCTTGTCCTGTGAGATTTTCGGGATTTGCGGGTACCTAAGCGGGGACCGACACCATCCAGTATACCGCCGGTTGCAGGTTCCCTGAAAATTTCTTTCCCGCGACCCCCAGGCACGCACCGCTCCGGCTTCGCGCCCGGTTCCGGTTTGGCTCCGGCCCCATCGCCGACGATGGCCGCCAATTGCTGCATGGCGCGGCGGTCGAGAGCTTCCGCCGGCAGCGCATCCCGGCCCGCCGCCAACCATAGGGCCCGCCGGGCCGGCTCTCTCCCGGCGATCCATTAACGGCTTGTTTACCCTGTTTTGTGAAAGGTGGAACCAACCGGAACACCGTCGCAGGCGTGTGATTCGTTTGTCGTGGCGGGCCAAGCCGCCTGCGGATGGTTTCAGCAGGATCATGGCGAGCGTTCCTCCAGCCAGCGGCGCTTCCGGCGAGCGGAATGACGGAGCAGAGAATGAGCAGGATTCGATCTCATCTTGACATGATCGCAGCAGATCGTGCGACCGGTAGCCTGAGACGATCCGCCTCCGACCGGGCCGCCTCCAATCAGGCCGCCTCCGACCAGGCCGCCTCCGACCAGGCCGCCTCGGCCGCTCCCCGGCAGGCTTATCCCCCTGCCCCCGGCCTTACCCCCGCCCCTGCCCAGGAGGGCGGCGTTGCGTCGCGCCGGACCTCGCTCGAACTCGATGCGATCCACCGCAGCCTCGATGACCTGACCGCGCGCATCTCGGCAATGCCGCGCCAGGCGGCAGCCTCTCTGCCGGTGGCCGCTCCACGCCCTGCCGCCCCGCAGGCTGCGGGCAGCGCCGAGATGGCGGCCCTGCGTGGCGAGCTCAACCGCGGCCTCGAACAGATGCGGGCGGAGATGAACCGCTCGCGGCAGGAGATCGAGGGAACGCTGACCAGCGATCTCAAGCGGATTGCCGACGGCATTGCGACCCTGCAGCAGAGCAGCACCGTGCATCCCGACTATGTCGATGCGATGCAGGCCGAATTGCGGGCGCTCAAGCAGGGCGTCGAACAGATTTCATACCACCAGGCCAGTGCCGCATCGGCGGCCGCGTCGGGTATTGCGGCGGGCGCGATCGACCTTTCCGATGTCTCGCGGTCGATCGAAAGCGGTTACTCGGAAATCGTCAACAAGCTCGACCAGGTGCTGGCACAGCGCGGCAGCGAACTGCCGGAGATCCGGCTTCCCGACTATATGCCGGAATTCAGGACCGTTCAGGAGCGGCTTGCCGAGGTGAGCCGTGCCGTCGTTTCGATGAGCGTCGCGCCACAGGACGCGCTCGACCAGCACGCACTCGAACGGATCGAGGCGCGGCTGCAGAGCCTTGCCAAGGCGGTCAACGAAATTCAGGAGGCCGGCGGCCTTGCGGCGATCGGCGACCAGCCGGACTGGGCAGGGTATCAGGAAAGCGTGGTCAGCGAACTGGCGCGGCTTTCCGAACGGCTCGATGCGATGCATGCGGGCGGCGACGCGCACCCGCAGATTGTCGAGGACATTCAGGCGCTCGCCACGCGGATCGATGGGCTTCAAGGCGAACTCGGCCTCATCGCGGCGGGCGTCGAGGGTCTGGCCAATGCGCCGGCGGCGGTTCATGCCGGTTTTGAGGGAGCTGATTTTTCCAGCAATTTCAGGGCTCTGGAAGAAAGCATCGCACAACTGGCCGGCCGTTTCGACGCGCTGGGTTCGGGCATGGCCGACGGGCTTGGCGAAAACCCCAATGGCAGCAGCCAGGAAATCCTTTCGGTATTGCGCGATCTGGTCGGCAGGGTCGAAGCGATCGAACGCATCGCCGCCGAAGCCTCGGCGATGGATGGCGATGCGGCTCCCGGTCCGGGCGGGTTCGACCAGGACCGACTGTCGGGACTTGAAAACCAGCTTTCCGCGATTACCGCCCAACTGGGCTCTCTTTCCGCAGCGGGCGGCCCGGTCTCCGCCTTCGACATGTCGCCGATCACCGAGCGCCTCGACAATCTGGAGGGCCAGATCGCCGCCAGCCGCGACATCGCGATCGACATCGCCAACGATGCCGCGCAGAAGGCGATCGGCTCCGCCGGCCAGGGTGCCGGCCTGTCCGGCGTCCCGGCCGGGATGACGGCGGAACAGTCCGAACAGATCGACACCATCCTTGCCGAACTGCGCCTGTTGCGCGCCGCCAGCGAGGAACAGCCTTCCGAACGCGTGCTCGGCGAGATCGGCCGGGCGATCCAGGACATTCAGGTCCGTCTTGCGGATATCGGCGGCCTTCCGGCGGCCCCGCTGCATGCCGCAGCGCCTGACGAGATGGCGATGGCCGCCGCCGATCTCCACCTGCCGGAGTTGGACGCGCCCTCCATGGCGCCCGAATACGCCGAAGCCCATCCGTCCGACGCGGTCGACACGGCCTTGCCGGCCGGCGCCATGCAGCATGCCGCCGAGGCCGATACGGCCGGCAGCGCGGCGCACAGCCTGCTGCCCGAACAGCCGGAAGGCGAGGCGGAGGACATTCCGCTCGAACCGGGCTCCGGCATGCCGGATCTCGAGGCGCTGGTGCGCATGGCGAGTGACCGCAAGCGCGGCGCGGCAAAGGCGCCCAATGCCGAAGGCGGCAATGAAGATGACGGCATCAACGAATTGATGGCGGCGGCCCGGCGCGCGGCGCGCGCCGCCTCGCAGCAGACTTCCGCCGACCTGCACCGCGACGACCTGCGCGAGGGGGCGAAGCCTCCGAAGGGCCGCAGGCTGCCGGGCGTCAAGCTGCCCGGCGTAAGGATGCCGGTCTTTGGCGGGCGCAAGGCGCTGATGCTGACGGCGGCCGCCGTCGTCGTGGCGGTTGCCGGCTGGGTCATCGTACCGAAATTCCTCGGCAACTCGCATCCGGCCGCCGTTTCCCAATCGGTCGAACCGGCCGCGAGCGAGGATATGGCAAGCCGGGCCGCAGACAGCGGCATGAGCGACCCGCAGGCGCAGCAGGAAAAGGTCGCCGGTGCGGAACCGGTCGATGACGCCATTGCAGACGGCGACGACGCGATGGCCGATGACGGCGAGGCGATGGATGGCGAGCCGGACGAAATGATGGCCGCCGATGGCCATGAGCCGGCAAATGACCTCGCGGCCTCCGGCGAAGACGACGCCATGACGAAGGCGGCGCCCGGGGCGGAAGCCGCCTCGATCGAAACCGAGGGCAAAGCCGTGGAAGATACGGCGGAAACGGCGAACACCGCCGGCAAGCCCGTCATGGATATCGCCTCCCTGCCGAAGGAAGCCGGCAACGAGGCTCTGCTTGCGGCGGCGGCATCGGGCAATGGCAATGCGCTGTTCGAAATCGCCCGCCGCTATACCGAGGGCGAAGGGGTGACCCGCGATCTTTCAAAAGCCGCCGAATGGTATCTTGCCGCCTCCAAGGCCGGCCACGCTCCGGCGCAGTACCGGCTCGGCAATTTCTACGAAAACGGCCATGGCGTCGAAGCCAGCATCGAAGAGGCCGCCAAATGGTATGCGACGGCGGCGGCGGCCGGCAATGCGCTCGCCATGCACAATCTCGCCGTTCTCAATGTCAGCGGCAAGCTCGGCAGCGACCCCGACATGGAAACGGCGATCGGCTGGTTCGAAAAGGCCGCCAATCTCGGCGTCAAGAACAGCCAGGTCAATCTCGGCATTCTCTATACCCGCGGCATGGGCGTCGAGGCTGATCTCGAACAGGCCTATAAATGGTTCGCCATCGCGGCCAAGGGAGGCGATAACGACGCTGCCAGCAAGCGCGACACGGTGGCCAAGAACATGCGGCCCGACCAGCTCGAGCGCGCGCGCGGCGAAGCCGAATTGTGGCAGCCGGCCCAGCTCAACCGCGCTGCCAATGTCGCCCATGTCCGGGATGAGTGGAAACAGGAGACCGCGCCGAAGCAGTCGAGCAAGGCCGAGCCCGAACTCGTCCGCCAGACGCAATACGCCCTCGGCAAGATGGGCTATGATGCGGGCCCCGCCGACGGCATCATGGGCGCCAAGACCGAACAGGCGATCCGCGATTTCCAGAAGTCGAACGGGCTGAAGGTCAATGGCAAGATCACGCAGGAACTGGTCAACACGCTGGCAAAGCTTGCTGCCTGAACGGTGAGACGGCGCCATGACAAGCGATGATCAGGGCGCCGGACAGGCGGCCGCGGACAGAGCCGCCAAGCGGTTTGAGAAAACCGCCTATCTGCTCGGCTTCGCCGGCCTGCTGCCGTTCCTTGCCTGCGTCGCTCTGTTGTATTTCTCGCTCGCGAGCGGCGCCCTTGTCCGGCCGGTCGGCGACATCTTCACAGCCTATTCGATCGCCGTGCTGTCGTTTCTCGGCGGCATCCGCTGGGGCCATGTCATGCCGCGCCAGGACGACGACGGCGCCGGACACAGCACCGGGCACCGCGCCGGGCCGGTCGTGCTCTGCCTTTCCGTCCTGCCGGTGGTTCTCGGCTGGGGTGCCCTGTTCCTGCCGCGCTCGGCGGCGATCGCGCTGCTGCTGATCGCGTTCTGCATTCAGGGCGTCTGGGACAGTTTTTCAGCCCATTTCTCGGCCCATTTCTCCGCACGGGGCGGCGGCCTGCCGCGCTGGTTCGCGCCCCTGCGCATCCTGCTGACGGCGGCGGTAGCGCTCTGCCACGCCGCCGTCCTGCTGATGATCGGCTTCGATTAGACTATCGGCAGCGGGCGATGAAGACGCGACCGGTGCGCCGGTTGCGATAGCGGCAATCGGTCAGCGAGTTGGCGACCCGGCCGAGCAATACCGCGGCGCTTGCGCCGATCGCCCCGCCGACCGCCGCCCCTTCCAGGGAGCCGGTGGCAACGCCGCCGATGACGGCGCCCGCCGCGCCGCCCAGCACCGCATTGTCGCGGTCGACCGTGTCGCAGCCGCTTAGCGCCAGAGTCAGCGCCAATACGGCCGGAGCGGCCCATCTGTTGCGGTTCTTGTTCCAGTTTCGCATCGTTTGACCTCCAATTGTCCAGACAGGATAGAAACCGGCCCTTTGCGGCAATGTTCGTGCGGCACAATCACGAATTGTTTCAGCGCTTGCCGCGCGGATTGCCTGTCCAACCGAGGGTTTGCGGTCGACCGGACCGGCCGGCGCGACTATCCTGCGGCCTGTGAACAAGCCTGCCGCACCCACGCAAACCCAACTGGAACTGCCGGCGCTGCTGCCGGAGCGCTTTGCCGCCTGGTTTGCGGCCAAGGGCTGGCGGCCGCGCCGCCATCAGCTCGAACTGCTCAAACGCGCCGAAGCGGGCGGCTCCACATTGCTGATCGCGCCGACCGGGGCCGGCAAGACGCTGGCCGGTTTCCTGCCCTCGCTCACCGATCTCGACCAGCGGCCGAAACGCAGGCCGGGGGAAGCGTTTCGCGGCGTGCACACGCTCTACATCTCGCCGCTCAAGGCGCTGGCGGTCGACATTCACCGCAACCTGTCGACCCCGATCGGCGAGATCGGGCTCGACATCGACATCGAAACCCGCACCGGCGACACGCCAAGCCATCGCCGCCAGCGCCAGAAGCTCGATCCGCCGGACATCCTGCTGACGACGCCCGAGCAGGTCTCCCTGCTGATCGCCTCGAAAGACGCAACGCGGTTCTTCAGGGATCTGCGCTTCGTCATCTTCGACGAACTGCACTCGCTGGTGACCTCGAAGCGCGGCCATCTGCTGTCGCTGGCGCTCGCCCGGCTCAACCGGCTGGCACCGGGGCTCAGGGCGATCGGCCTGTCGGCGACGGTGGCCGAGCCGGCCGATCTGTGCCGCTGGCTGGTGCCGCAGGGCATGGAGGGTGAAATCCGCGAGGCCGGGCTGATCGAGGTTGCCGGCGGGGCGAAGCCCGAAATCAGCATTCTGAAATCCGGCGAGCACGTGCCCTGGTCGGGCCATTCGGCGCGCTATGCGATGCCGGAAATCTACGAGGCGATCCGAGATCACAGGACGACGCTGCTCTTCGTCAACACGCGCAGCCAGGCCGAATTGCTGTTTCAGGAATTGTGGCGGATCAATGAGGCAACGCTGCCGATCGCGCTGCATCACGGCTCGCTCGACGTCGGCCAGCGGCGCAAGGTGGAAGCCGCGATGGCGCAAAACGGCCTGCGCGCCATCGTCGCCACCTCGACGCTCGACCTCGGCATCGACTGGGGCGATGTGGACCTCGTCGTGCATGTGGGCGCGCCGAAGGGGGCGAGCCGGCTTGCCCAGCGCATCGGCCGCTCCAACCACCGGATGGACGAGCCGTCCAAAGCCATTCTGATCCCGGCCAACCGGTTCGAGGTGCTGGAATGCCAGGCGGCACTCGACGCCAATTATCTCGGCGCGCAGGATACGCCGCCGCTGCGCGAGGGGTCGCTCGACGTGCTGGCGCAGCATGTGCTCGGCATGGCGGTGGCCGAACCGTTTCAGGCCGACGCCCTTTATGCCGAAGTCACCACCGCAGCCCCCTATGCGGCGCTCGACAGGGCCGATTTCGACCGGGTGGTCGATTTCGTCGCCACCGGCGGCTACGCGCTCAGGAGCTATGAGCGCTATGCCAAGATCCGCCGAACCGCGGATGGAAGCTGGCGGATTTCCCATCCCAGATTTGCCCAGCAATACCGTCTCAATGCCGGCACGATCCTCGAGGCGCCGATGCTGGAAGTGCGGCTGACGCGGATGAGCGGCAAGGCGCTTCGAAGCGCCGGCACGTTTCGAGGGGGGCGCAAGCTCGGCAAGATCGAGGAGGGGTTTCTCGAGTCGCTGGGCGCCGGGGACACGTTCATTTTCGCCGGACGCACCGTACGGTTCGAGGGCATTCACGAGGCGACCTGCTTCGTCTCGGATGCGGAGGGGAGCGACGCAAGGGTGCCCGCCTATGCCGGCGGCAAGTTTCCGTTCTCGACCTATCTCGCCGACCAGGTGCGGCAGATGCTGGCCGATCCCGGAACCTGGCAGAGACTGCCGCAGCAGGTCGCCGACTGGCTTGCCATCCAGAGGCGGGTGTCGGTCCTGCCAGGCCGCGACGATCTGCTGATCGAAACCTTCCCGCGCGGCGGGAAACATTATCTCATCGCCTATCCGTTCGAGGGGCGGCTGGCTCACCAGACGCTCGGCATGCTGCTGACGCGCCGCATGGAGCGCTCAAAGGCGCGGCCGCTCGGCTTCGTCGCCACCGACTATGCGCTCGGCATCTGGGGGCTGAGGGATTTCGGCCGGATGATCGAGACGGGCGAGATGCCGCTGTCGCAGCTGTTCGACGAGGACATGCTGGGAGACGATCTCGAGACCTGGCTCGACGAATCCTTCATGTTGAAGCGCACTTTCCGGCACTGCGCGACGATTGCCGGGCTGATCGAGAAGCGCCATCCGGGGCAGGAAAAGACCGGACGACAGATGACGGTCTCCTCCGACCTGATCTATGACGTGCTGCGCGAGCATGAGCCCGATCACATCCTGCTGCAGGCGACCCGCCAGGAAGCCGCCTTCGGCCTGTTGGATGTCAGGCGGCTTGGCGATATGCTGAAGCGAATCAAGGGCCATCTGGTGCATCGCGGGCTCGACCGCATTTCGCCGCTTGCCGTGCCGATCATGCTGGAAGTGGGGCGCGAAACGATAGCGGGCGAAGCGGAGGATGCGCTGCTGGCGGAAGCGGCGGATGAATTGTTTGCCGATATCGCAGCCGGTCTTTGAGACGGCATTTGACGCGGGGAAGCATGTACGGCGCGGCGGCTGAGACTGGCGGAACGATCCCCTTGGAAGAACGCGAACCGCAGACCGACATCATCGTTCATGGCGAGCGGCTGACCTGCGACTGGGCGGGCTGCGTCTACTGGCGCGAGGAAGAAACGCTGATCGTTTCCGATCTGCATCTTGAAAAGGGCTCGTCGATCGCCCGCTCCGGCCCGTTCCTGCCGCCCTATGACACGGCGGCAACCCTTGCCCGTCTGGCGCAACGCATCGCCCACTGGCAGCCCGGGCGGGTGATTTCGCTCGGCGACAGTTTTCACGATCCCTTCGCCTGCGAGCGGCTTCACCCCCGCGACGGCGAGACGCTGGCCGGCCTGATGAAGGGCCGCGAATGGATATGGATCACCGGCAATCACGATCCGGCGCCGCCGGCGGAGCTTGGCGGCACCGGCGCCGTCGAAATGCTGATCGGCAATCTGACCTTTCGCCACCAGCCGCAAAGGGGCAGCACGCCCGGCGAGGTGGCCGGGCATCTGCATCCGGTCGGCAAGATTTCAAGACGTTCCAAGAATGTCCGCCGGCCCTGCTTCGCCACCGATGGCAGGCGGCTGATCCTGCCCTCCTTCGGCGCCTATACGGGCGGGCTCAACCTTCGCGATGCCGCCTTTGACGGCCTGTTCGCCGAAGACCGGCTGAGCGCAGTCCTGCTCGGCCGCGGCAGGGTCTTCCACATCGCCGCGCGCAATCTGGTGCGGTAAACCCTTGCCCTCGCGGCCTGTTCAATGGCCCATTCAATGGCCCGTTCAATGATGCCATTGTTCACAGCCTGTGCTTGCTGGCGAAATGGCTTTCCAGTAACGATTGCGTTTCCATCGGGGCAGATAGGGAACTTCATGGCGCGCGCACTGCAACTGATCCTGCATACCATCCGGCTGATCTTCGGAAACCTGAAACAGGCGCTGCAGGTTTCGCTCGGCGGGTTCTTGCTGGCGGCGGGGGCGATATTTCTGTTCGTGCTGATCGTTTCCCAATTCCAGATGGGACCCGCCGGACCGGGCGGTTCGGGAACGGGTCTCGTTGTCGCCCTGTTCGGGTTTGCGCTCGCCCTGTTCCTGGTGCTGGTGTTTTGTGCCGTGGCGATTGCCTGGCATCGCTATATCCTGCTGAACGAGGTGCCCAGGGGGCTGTTTCCGATTTCCATCAACGGATTGGCCGTATCGTACCTGACCCGCGTGGCCGGTATCTCGCTGCTGCTGATCGTCCTGTCCGTTGCGGCAATGACACTGATCAATTTCGCAATCGTGCCGCTGCTCAGCGCCATCGCCGGCGCGGACAACGGGTTTGCCGGCATCGTCCTGTCCTTCGCGACGACGCTTGCGATCATGGTCCTCGTTCAATATGTGGCGATGCGGCTGTTCGTGTCGCTGCCCGCCATCGCGGTCGAAAATACGGGCTTTTCCATTGGCGATGCCTGGGCCGCCTCCGGCCGGGAGCGCGGCGCCATCTTCTGGATTCTGGTGATCATGACGATCGCGGTATGGGGCACGATCCTGCTCGTCACCCTGCCCTTCGTGCCGTCCGGGCCGCCCATTGCCGCGCAGCCGCCGCTCATCGTCTCCGTGCTGCTCATCCCGATCCAGTGGTTCTATTTCATGTTCAACATCTGCATCCTGACCACGCTCTACGGCATCACCGTGGAGGGACGGGAGATCTGACGGCTAGCTGTGGAGTCTCAATAGGTTGTTCACGTCGCTCCCTGATCGGCTGATTGGCGTATTTCTATTTATCCCGGCATGGGGTCGGTGCCAATTGTAGTGATGGAGCCAGTATGGCAGTTCGGCCTTT
>JAGRLT010000141.1 GCA_020441665.1 Nitratireductor sp. | reverse complement strand
CGGCGCTGGATGTCTCCTGTTCGAATACATTCCCGACAATGCGCTGGTCTTCATCGATGAGAGCCATGTCACCGTGCCGCAGATCGGCGGCATGTATCGCGGCGACTTCCGCCGCAAGGCTACGCTGGCCGAATACGGCTTCCGCCTGCCCTCCTGCATGGACAACCGGCCGCTGCGCTTCGAGGAATGGGACGCGATGCGGCCGCAGACCGTCGCCGTCTCGGCGACGCCCGGCGGCTGGGAACTGGAACAGGCCGGCGGTGTCTTCGCCGAACAGGTGATCCGGCCCACGGGCCTCATCGACCCGCCGGTCGAGGTGCGCCCGGCCAAGAGCCAGGTCGACGACGTGCTCGGCGAAATCCGCAAGACGGTGCGCCAGGGCTATCGCACGCTGGTCACCACGCTGACCAAGCGGATGGCCGAGGACCTGACCGAATATCTGCACGAGAACGGCGTCCGCGTGCGCTACATGCATTCCGACATCGACACGCTGGAGCGCATCGAGATCCTGCGCGACCTGCGCCTCGGCGCCTTCGACGTGCTGGTCGGCATCAACCTGCTGCGCGAGGGGCTGGACATTCCCGAATGCGGTTTCGTCGCTGTGCTCGATGCCGACAAGGAGGGCTTCCTGCGCTCGGAGACCTCGCTGATCCAGACCATCGGCCGGGCCGCGCGCAATGTCGACGGAAGGGTCATTCTCTATGCCGACCAGGTGACCGGCTCGATGGCGCGCGCCATGGCCGAGACCGAGCGGCGGCGCGCCAAGCAGCTTGAATACAATGAGGAGCACGGCATCACGCCGGCCTCGATCAAGTCGCGCATCGCCGACATTCTCGACAGCGTCTATGAGGCCGATCACGTCACGCCGGATAAAGGCGTGTCCCGACTCGGCAAGGAGAGCGGCGAACTGATCGGCGGCAATCTGGCCGCGCATCTGTCGGCGCTCGAAAAGGATATGCGGGATGCGGCGGCCGATCTCGACTTCGAAACGGCGGCCCGCCTGCGCGACGAGATCAAGCGGCTGCGCGAGGTGGAACTTGCCATTGCCGACGACCCGCTGGCGCGCGATGCCGGGGTGGAGAATACGCAGACGAGCCGGAGGGATCGAGCGAGAGGCAAGCCCTCTCCGTCGTCATCCTCGGGCTCGACCCGAGGACCCAGCGCAACGAGCGGCGAAGCCTCCCTATTCCGCAAGCCCCATCTCGACGAAATGACCGTCGGCCGGACGGAGAAGAAAAAGGTGCCCGAAGGCTGGCAGGCGCCCGAAAAGCCAGCCCGCGCCCCAAGTCGCGCCGAAGAGGCGCGCGCGAAGCGGAGCGACACCGCCGAAGGCGGTTTGGAGCGAGGGCTAAAAGGCTGGCAGGCGCCAAGAAAGAGTTACGGCGACGACATGCGGGAAAGCGTGTCAACCGATGGCACGATAAGGGGGGCTGCGGGCAAGGGAAAAAGATCAGACGCCGAAGAGGCGTCCGGCGCTGATGCGCCGCGCCCGCGCCCGCGCCCGCGCAGCGGCAGCGAAGCTGCTCGCGTGAGCGAAAACGGGTCGGATGCGCTATCGGAAGCTAACCTAAGACGCGGCAAACCCGGCATTGGGAGCTATGAGGATGCGGGCGAGGAGAAGCGCAGAAAGGGACGGCCGAAGAAGACGGGACGCCCGGGGCGGTAACCCGTCGAGTGAACGGGGAAGTGTGCCTGTCGCCCCATCCGTAGTCATTCTCGGACCGCCTGCGAATGCGGGCGTGATCCGAGGATCCCGAACTGAGTAGCGAAGTACGCACTGGTTCCTCGGGACAAGCCCGAGGATGACTACAGAGAGATCGTGCCGCATCCCGCGCTCCCCTCAAGGGGGAGAACGTATTTACCGCCCCTCGAAAAACGCCTCGGCGTCCTGCTTGCCGAGATAGCGCTGGATGAAGTCGCGGCGGGCCTGGGTCAGGTCGAGCACGGCGAGCGAGGCCATGGCATGGTCGAGTTCGGGCCATTCGCCGGTCGCCACGTAGCGCAGGCCGATATTGTCGTATTGGCGGTAGAGCACCGGCAGCTTGCGCGCGCCGTGTTCCAGCGCCTCGATGACGCAGCCGATTTCCGGCACGGTGCGGGCGCGACCGATCAGTTCGCCGACATCGACCTGCGGCGGCAGGGGCGCGTTGAAGCGATGGCGCGGTTCGGCGAAGCCGGCCAGTTTCGGGTCGGCGCAATGGGTTTCGAGAAAGCGCTTGAGGACATGGCGCGACAGGGCGGAGAAGCTTTGCGGGATCGTCACCGGGCCAATCAGGTATTTGATCGACTTGTCGCGGCGCAGAATGTCCATGATGCCGCGCCACATCAGCATCAGCGGCGCGTAGGAGCGCTGATAGTCGATGCCGATCGCCGCCCGGCCGAGCTCCAGCGCCTTGGGCAGGATGTCGAGGAAGGGCTGTTTCAAGCGGAAGATCGAGGCGGTGACGAGATCGGCGGGGTCGACGCCGCCCTCGATGCGGGCCGGGATGATGTAGCGGTAGCTGCCGGCGATGCGCTGCGCGTTCTCGTCCCACAGGACGAGGTGGGAATAGACCCGGTCGAACTCGTCGATGAGGTCTAGCGGGGAAGCGACAGCGGCGCCGCCGGCATAGGCGTCGAAGCGCACCTGGGCGACGGCGCGGGCGAGCTGCTGCGGCAGGCCGAAGCGGACATTGTGAACCCTGAGGCCGCCATGCTCGACCAGCACGGGCCAGTTTTCGAGCTCGGCGCGGATGTCATCCGTCGCCGCGAGGGGAATGGCGTCGAGGTTGCGCGCGGCCTTGGCGGCTTCACGTGCCTGCGGCAGGCGCACCGGCGCATCGGCCTTGCCTCTGCCGGCGACGCCATGCACCGGATTGGCCGAATAGGTCAGCGCCCGGGCGATCTGGCCCGGCGCGGTGATGCGGCCGGCCTTGATCAGCGTTTCGGCCGGCACCGGCTCGCCGAGGGTGAAGGCGAAGTCGTGGCCGCCACGGGAAAATTCGCGCATCAACAGCAGCGTGCGCAGTTTGGGATGGATGAGGCCCGCCGTCTGGAACAGCCAGCTGTTGCGGCCCGAGACATGGACCGGCACGAGATCGGCGCCGCCGGCCTCGACGAAGATGCGGACCTGGTCGGTCCACTCGCCGTCCTGGACGCAGCGCTGGCCCCATTTCAGATGCGAGCACAGCCGGCCGGGGAAGAGCGCCAGGTCGCCGCCTTCCTTGAGGTGCTTTAAGGCCGTCATCATCGAACGGCGGTTCATCGCCCGGCTGTTCTCGTTCATGAACGGGTCGACGAAGAGCAGCTTGTGGGTGATCGAATCGGCGCTGGTCAGAAACGCATTGGCGAAAAGGCGGAAATTCGGCCGGTACCGTTCGAGCATGTTGTTGACGGCGAAGGCGTCGGCCATGCCGTAGGGATGGTTGGAAACGAAGACGGCGGACCTGCCCTCGAGGCGCCTGAACATTTCCGGATTGGTCACGCGCCACTTGATGTCGAACTCGCGGAACAGGTGATCGATCATCTCGACGCTGGAAGGCCAGGGCGTGCCGGCTTTCAGGCAGACCGAATTGACGTGGCCGATGCCGATCAGCTTCTCGACGAACTTGACCGTCAGGCGGTCGGAAAAGCCGGTGCCGGTGCGGCCGAGCAGTTCTTCCGTGCGCATGTATTTGGGGCCCGGCCCGCCGGAGCCGTCGGCATTGTAGCGGGGCTGATGGGGCTGGGTCGACAGGCCGGCAGAGGTCGCCTGCGCGCGCTCGACGGCGGCGCCGTCCTGCCCTGGCTTGTCGGTTAGTGCCATGAATTCCGCATCGCTTTCCGGGACGTCGGCCCATCGGATCCCTGAAAGCCGTCCTGGCCGGCGGCCTGCAAGGGTTTTGAGGATGTTAGCATGCTTGGCTCGGGGGCCCTGTCACACTTGGTAACTTACTGCAATCGGAACGCAACCGGAAGAGCGATTGGCCAATGTCCGGTTTTTTCACGCGAAACCGGATGCGCGGGGACAGCCGTGATGCCTGTGCGATCGGTCACAGACCGCCGGCATGCTTCGTGCTAGCGCGAAGCCGAATGCGCCGGCATTGTCTATCGTTGCGGGGCGCATCGTTGCGGGCGCACTCGCCACTCAACTCCCGGAGAAAACCATGCTTGCCAGATCAAACCGCAAAATCGCCACCGCGCCGATCGCAGCCGCCGTGCTTGCCGTCTCTCTCGGCGCGGCACAGGCCGCCCGCATCGATGCCAGACAGCTTACCTGCCAGCAGGCGCGCGCGCTGGTGCAGCAGAACGGCGCCGTCGTCATGACCTTCACCAACACGACCTATGACCGGGTGGTGAAGAACCGCTTCTTCTGCCGGCCCGGCGAGGTTGCGGAACCCAAATTCACCCGGACGCTCGATCTGCCCTTGTGCCAGGTTGGCGGTGTCTGCAAACTGGATCCCTGGAAGAAGTTCTGACCCACCGGGGAGAGGCATTTGCCGCAAGCCAGATCGAACCGCCGGCAGGAGCCGCAAGCCCCGCCCCTGTCCCCATCGCGACTTTCATCCATCCTCGTGGCGCTGGCGCTTGTTGCCGGCGCCTTTTTCCCGCATCCCGCCCTGGCGCAGCAGGCAGCCGATGCGGTGCAGCCGGAAGTCGGCGGCGCCACGGCCGGGGTGCGGGCCGTCAGCGCCCAGCACGAAATGGTGGTGACCGCCCATCCCGAAGCCTCGAAAGCCGGCCTTGCCATGCTCGAAAAGGGCGGCAGCGCGATCGATGCGATGATCGCCGCGCAACTGGTGCTGGGGCTTGTCGAGCCGCAATCGTCGGGGATTGGCGGCGGCGCGTTCCTGCTGGTGCATGACGGGGCGAGCGGCAGGCTCGTGACCTATGACGGGCGCGAAACGGCGCCGATGGCCGCGAGCGGCGACCTCTTCATCGGCGAAGACGGCGAGGCAATGAAGTTTTTCGACGCCGTTATCGGCGGCCGCTCGGTGGGCACGCCGGGCACGGTGGCGCTGCTCGCAGCCGCCCATCGCAAGCATGGCAGGCTGCCCTGGGCCGAACTGTTCGAGCCGGCCATCGAACTTGCCGACAAGGGCTTTGCCGTCACCGAGCGCTTCAATGCGCTGGTGGCGGCGAACGCGGAAAGCCTCGCCCGTTTCGAGGCGACGCGGAAATACTTCCTGTCGGAGGAAGGCGTACCGATCTTTCCCGGCACCGTGCTGCGCAATCCGGCCTATGCCGACACCCTGCGGGCAATCGCGAAGGACGGCGAAAAGGCGTTCTATTCCGGGCCGATAGCCGAGGACATTGTCAAAACGATTCAGGCCGCGGAGGGCAATCCCGGTCTGTTGTCGCTCGATGATCTGGCCGCCTATCAGGTCAAGGAGCGGGAACCGGTCTGCTTCGATTATCGCGACGCCAAGATCTGCGGCATGGGGCCACCCTCCTCCGGTGCGCTGACCATCGGGCAAATCCTCGGCATGGTCGAAAACCGGGATATGGCGGCGCTCGGCGCGGACAATCCGGAGAGCTGGCGGCTGATCGGCGAAGCCTCCCGCCTCGCCTTCGCCGATCGCGGCCGCTACATGGCCGACAGCGATTTCGTCGACATGCCGGCCGGCCTGCTCAATCGCTCCTACCTCGCCGGGCGGGCGAAGCTGCTTTCCGGCGGCAGCGATGGCGGCCCCGTGCTGACCCAGAACGATGTCCAGCCGGGCATGCCGCCCGATGACCGGACGCTCCTCTACGCAGACGACCAGGCGCTGGAACTGCCCTCGACCAGCCATCTGGCCATTGTCGACCGGTTCGGCACGGTGGTGTCGATGACGACGACGATCGAGAACGCCTATGGCTCGCGACTGATGGTGCGCGGCTTCCTGCTCAACAACGAATTGACGGATTTTTCCTTCGTGCCGGAAGTGGCCGGCAGGCCGGTGGCCAACCGGGTCGAGCCCGGCAAGCGGCCGCGATCCTCGATGGCGCCGACCATCGTCTATCGCGGCGGCAAGCCCTGGCTTGCCATCGGCTCGCCGGGCGGCAGCCGGATCATCGGCTATGTGGCGAAGACGCTGATCGCCATGATCGACTGGAAGATGGACATCCAGCAGGCGGTCGGCCTGCCGCATCTCGTCAACCGGTTCGGCACCTATGATGTGGAGGAAGGCACGACGGCCGAGGCGCTCGCGCCCGCGCTGTCGGAATACGGCTACCGGGTCGAGGCGAAGAACCTCAATTCCGGCCTGCATGGCATCATGATCGGCGAGAACGGCCTTGCGGGCGGCGCCGATCCGCGCCGCGAAGGGGTGGCGCTCGGCAACTGAGCGCGAGGAGACACGTCGCAAGCCCTCAACGGCAAGGGTTGAGACGCGGCAGGGTGCCGGATCGCAATCCTCAGGCGGCAGCGAGCCGCTTCATGTTCGCGATCAGGCGTTCCTGTTCGACGGTCAGGCGCTCGACCTCGATGCGGTTTTCGGCGCGCTCGGCACCGACCCGCTGGGCAATGACGGCCATCAGGGCATCGCCGGAAGCTTTCAGCGCATCGAGACGGGCCATCATGCTGGCCTTGGCGCGCAAGGCATCGGAGGGCGGGAATTCAATCTGGCTGGCTGGACGGATCATGGCACTGTACCCTTTCATGGCCCTGCGGCGCTGAGGAAACCGTTCGGAGCCCGCTGCGGCGGCGCTGGGCCGGACGCGAAAACGGGCAATCCTCAACAAAGTGTGCGCCAACAGACTTAACAAAAGCCTAAGGAACTGGCGAAACCTGGCACGGTTGTTGAGCGCCTCCGGTTGCCGGACGGCCTTTGCGGGCGGCGCACATGCTGTTAGAGCTTGCAGCAAGGCAGCATTCAAAACGAGGAAAAGCGGGTGAAGATCGCCTTTGTCGCCAACCGGACCGAGGAAGCCCTGGAGAGCCTGCGCGTATTGGAGGCGCGCTACGGCAATGTTCCGCCCGGCGAGGCCGAGGCAATCGTCGCGCTGGGCGGCGACGGCTTCATGCTGGCGACCCAGCATCGGTTCATGAATTCTGGCATACCGGTCTATGGCATGAACAAGGGCACGGTCGGCTTCCTGATGAACGAGTATCGCGAGGACGATCTGGTCGAGCGGCTCGGCCAGGCGGTCTCCCATGTCATCCAGCCGCTGGTGATGATCGCGACGGATGCCGATGGCAGGGAGCATCGCCACAAGGCGATCAACGAAGTTTCCATGCTGCGCCAGTCCTATCAGGCGGCAAGCCTGAAGATTTCCATCGACGGCAAGGTGCGGCTCGAAAGACTGATCGGCGATGGCATCCTGGTTTCGACGCCGGCCGGATCGACGGCCTACAATCTTTCTGCCCACGGGCCGATCCTGCCGCTCGATGCGCCGCTGCTGGCGCTGACGCCGATCAGCCCGTTCCGGCCGAGGCGCTGGCGCGGCGCGCTGATCCCTTCCAAGAGCAAGGTCGAGATCGAAATCAACAACCCGCAGAAGCGGCCGGTCAACGCGGTTGCCGACCATTTCGAGGTCAAGTCGGTGACCCGGGTCGTGGTGCGCGAGGATCCCGATTCCAAAGGCATCATCCTGTTCGATCCCGATCACAACTGGGATGAACGCATCCTCGCCGAACAGTTCGAGTATTGATCCGGGACGCCCTCAGGCGGCGGCCACTTCAGGGATTTCAACCGGAAAATTGAGCAGGCTTGCCGAGCGCCGGGGCGGCGCCACAGGTTCAACCGGCAGCTTGACGGGCGGTTCGACACAGGGCTCCACAACGCCCTCGAAAACCTGCTGGTTGGCGGGTTCCACCGCCTCGACCGCCTTGCCCAGACAGTATTCGTCGCGCAGGGCAAGCTCGGCCAGTTCATCGGCAAGGTGGGCGGCAAAGGAAACCAGTTCCTCGGGCGAAAGATCGTCTTCCGCTTCGGCCGGATCGGGGGCCGGATCGGGGGCTGGTTCGGGTGCCGCCAACGCCCTGGTGGTCTCGTGACGCAGCACCAGTTCGCTCATCGTGCTGCGGGCCGATTCCCGCGCGGAATCGGTGCAGATGCGGCGCAGCAGAAGCAGCAATTCGTCGACAACGCTGTCGCGATCGCCTTCATAGCCGGCAAGGACCTCCCGCGTGACGAGATAGGAAAGGCGCTGGGGATCCGTGCCGGCATTCCGCGACAGGTGGCGACACCAGGCACCGATGGCGCTGAAGAAGACGCGCTCGGCGGAGGCCGGCATTTCGGCCTTGCTGTAAATCGCATGAAACGTATGGCCGCGCAGATCCTTCAGCACGCGCTCGACACGCTCGGCCGACTGGCCGGAAAGCACGGACAGTGCGTGGCAGATCAGGGTCAGATTGCCCATGCAGATGGCGCGCAGCAGAAACGCCGTGGTCAGCCTTTCGCGGCTGATCAAAGCCTGTACCAGTTCGCGGTTCTCCCGGTCGCCGACATGGGCGGCATAGGTGATGATCGCCTTTTCGGCATTGTCGTCGATCTCGGCGTGGCGGCGGTCTTCCGCCATCCTGCCTTCGGGCCTCAGGCTTGCCGCATAGGTTTCGATCAGGCGGGTACGGGCGCGCATGCCGATATCCGGTCTGGCCAGCATGCAGCGGCGGATATCGTCAACATCGCCAAAGCGCTCGGCAAGGGTGAAGAAGGCGGCTTCGCCGATATGGGCGGCGGGATTGGTCAGCATGAGGAGACAGGCGGAACGCTCCGCCCTTTCGGCCAGCGCGGCCGCTACGCCGCGTGAGAGGCGGGGCCTGCCGGCGATCGCCTCCTGCTGGGCGGCGGTGCCCGTCGTCAGGTGATGGATCAGTTCGCCGTCGAGCAGCGCGGCGCTTGCTCCCAGAACCGGAATGGAAACCTCGACCGCATCGCCCGCAAGCGCGATGACGAGATGGCGCGGCGGATCGGGAAGCTCGGCCAGGGCATGCGACAGCGCGGCGCGCACCTCATTGTCGGGATCGTCCAGAAGGCAGGTCATCGCCGCCTCGGCGGCATCGCGGTCCTCGCCCTCAAAGCCCGACTGATCCCAGGCCCGCACCAGTGCTACCACTGCTTCCGCCCGCATCGCGGCGGGCGCATCCTCCATCCAGCAAACAAGCCTCTCGATGATGGCCAAAGGCCCTACTCCTCAAACCGATACGCGTCGTGCCGCGCGAATTTGCCGTATCAGAGGAAAAATGCGCGGGTTGCAGCCAGTCTAAGGGCAAAAGGATTAACGTTCGGTTCACCATGGAAAGCAGGGAATCGTTAACCCTGATGCGCCGGCTTGTCCGCTGACTCAGGCAAACGGGGCCGGAAAAGCTCGAACATCTCGCCGAGATGGCCATAGTCCATATAGCCGAGGCGCGTGACCGGGCCGGCGGCGGCGGCATCGAACCGGCCGTTGCGGATATAGGCGTCGTCGATATGGATGCCGACCACCTGGCCGATCACCATGAAATGGCCGGAAGCGTTGCCGTCGGCGTCCTCGATCTCGAAAATCTTCGCTACCCTGCATTCCAGGGCCGCCGGCGCCGCCTTGACGCGCGGCGCGGCGATCATCCGGCATTCGGCCATTTCGAGCCCGGCGAGATCGAATTCGGATACTTGCGGGCCGACCTCGGCCGATGATGCGTTCATGCCGGCGATCATGTCGCGGCCGACATAGTTGCAGGCAAATTCGCCGGTCGCCCTGATGTTTTCGACCGAATCCTTCCAGCCGGCGGACGAAAACATCACCATGTCCGGGCGCGAGGCGACGGCGTTGAAGAAGCTGTAGGGCGCGAGATTGGCCACGCCCTCGGCCGAGCGCGTCGATATCCAGCCGATCGGACGGGGCGCCACGAGGGCCTTGAAGGGGCTGTGCGGCAGGCCGCCATTATCCTGTCGGGGATCAAAGAACATCGCGCTACTCCATCACTGACAGGACTTCGGCCATGTCGGGCCGGTCGCGTTCGGTCTTGGGCATGGTGCGGGTGCCGATATGGATGAAGCCGGCAATGCGCTCGCCGGCGCCGCAGCCGAGTTCGGCCGCAAGCGCCTCGTCAAAGGCGATCCATTCGGTCAGCCATTGGGCATCATAGCCCGAGGCATTGGCCGCGATCAGCCAGGCAAGACCGGCCGCGCCGCAGGAAAGCTCCTGCTCCCAGACCGGCACTTTCGGATGATCGCGGACCGGCGCCGAGATCAGGCCGATCACTGTCGGCGAGCGCGACAGGCGGGTGCGCTCGATCTCGCGCATGTCCTGCGCAAGATCGGGATCGTTTTCCAGCGCGCGCTGCAGGATGCGTTCGCCCAGGCGCGCCTTGGCGGCGTCGGAATAGACGATGAAGCGCCATGGCGCGATCTTGCCATGATCGGGAATGCGGGCGGCGATCCTTGCCATGGCATCGATTTCCATGTCGGACGGGCCCGGCCCGCCCATGGTCTTGGCCGGCACGGAGCGGCGGGTTGCCATGAATTGAAGAACGGCGTCATTTGACTGTGTCACGGGGGATTGCGGCACGGGAACTTCCTTGTAGTGATGGGCGGATGGCAGGTTGCAAGATGGTGCATTGCCGGACTGATTCAACTATCCAATGTAACCAATTGTCGCCACAAAGAAACTTCACTGTACGGCGGCGAAGAGAGGGGCGAACGCAATGAACGAGCCTGTGGATACGGAAGGGCTGCGCAGCGCGCGGACACAGTCCGGCAGCGCCCTGAACTTCTTTGTCACCAAGGCCTTGCCGGTCTGGCTGCTGGTGGCGGTGATGGGCGTCATCGTCGTGCCGGGACTGGCGGACGACGCCCTGCTGCGCGAGATGATGGAGGCGCTCGGCATCATCATGCTCATGCTCAGCATGGTCGGGCGCTTCTGGACACTGCTTTCGATCGAGCCGGGCGAAGGCGACAGCATTCCGATGCAGGGGCCCTTCCGCTATACCGCCCATCCGATGACGTTCTTCTTTGCCATGGGCATGATGGGGATCGGCTTCATGTATGAATCGCTTATCCTTGGCGTGATCCTGTTCATCATCTGCCTGGTGGCGTCGAAATACTGGGTGGAGGCCGGCGAGCCGGAGGCGCCGGGCAGCCGGTCTGCCGGCTCGTTCGACACCGATGACGACTATCGGCGCTACCGCAGCCTGGTGCCGGGCTACATCCCCTCGCTGCGGCCGGGCATCGCCGCCCATCACGGCGACCGGCTTTCCTACAGCCAGGCGACGCTTGCACTCTCGGCGCGCGAGATGGTGGTGTTCGCGGCAAGCATACCGATTGTGGAAATCGTGCAATGGTGGCAGGAAGCCCATCAGTTCGTCGGATTTATCGTCCTGCCGTGAGCCTGGCCAAAGGAAACTGTCTTCATGGGTCTTGTCCGAAGCCTCGGCGCTCTGGTCCTGTCGCTCGCGCTCCTTGCCGGCCTTGCCCTGCCCTCTTCGGCCCAGCAAAGCCGCCGGGTAACCTTCGTCGCCCAACTCGTGCCGGATTCCATTCCGGTCGAGGACGGGCTCGAATGGCGCATCTTCGGTCCGACCATCGGCGAGGACGGAAGCCTGCCGCTGCTGGCCAATGCCACCGGCGGCAGCCGCTCCTTCGACATGCCGCCCGGCGAATATCTGGTGCACTGCGCCTATGGCCATGCCAGCGCCATTCGCAAGATCGAGGTCACGGCCGAGAGCACGGAGGAGTTCTTCATCCTCAATGCCGGCGGCATGCAGCTTGAGGCGGTGGCGGGCGACGACACGCCGATCCCCGAAAACCTGCTGCGCTTCGACATCTATGAAGACCAGGCCGACGAGCGCGGCGAGCGCCGGCTGATCGCGAGCCGGGTGCTGCCGGGAAGGATCGTGCCGTTTCAGGAAGGCACCTATCACGTGGTTTCGCAATTCGGCAATCTCAACGCCGAGGTGCGCGCCGATATCCGGGTCACCGCCGGCAAGCTTACCCATGCCGAACTCAAGCACCGCGCGGCGCGGATCACGCTCAGGCTGGTGCGCAGCGCCGGCGGCGACGCGCTGGCCGATACCAAATGGTCGGTGCTCAATGCGAGCGGCGACCTGATCACCGAATCGACCTCGGCCTTTCCGCGCATGGTGCTGTCGGAAGGCGTCTATACGGCGATCGCCAAGAATGGCGACCGCATCTATTCGCAGGATTTCGAGGTGCGGCCCGGCATCAACGAGGACATCGAGGTGCTGGCCGGGGCGTGAGGGTCGGCGTTGGCCGAAGCGCTCATCCGCGACCGAGATCGGGCGGCGTCGCTTCCTCTTTCAGGGCGGCGACGGCCTCTTCCAGCGTCATCGATCGGCTGTCCTTGGAGCCGAGGCGGCGCATGGAGACGGTGCCCTCTTCCGCTTCGCGATTGCCGACGACGAGAATGACCGGCACCTTGGCGAGCGAGTGTTCGCGCACCTTGTAGTTGATCTTCTCGTTGCGCGTATCGGCCTGTGCGACAAGGCCGGCGGCGCGCAGTTTCGCCACCGCCTCCCCCGCATAGCCGTCCGCGTCCGAGGTGATCGTCGCCACCACCGCCTGGACCGGCGAAAGCCAGAGCGGAAAATGGCCGGCGCAGTTCTCGATCAGAATGCCGAGGAAGCGCTCCATCGAACCGCAGATCGCCCGGTGGATCATCACCGGCTGCCGCTTCTCCGACTTGTCGTCGATGTAGAAAGCGTTGAAGCGCTCGGGCAGGTTGAAGTCGACCTGGGTGGTGCCCATCTGCCATTCGCGGCCGATCGCGTCCTTAAGCGTATACTCGAATTTCGGGCCGTAAAACGTGCCCTCGCCTTCGTTGATGCCGGTCTTGATGCGGCCGCCGGAATCAGCCGCCATCTTCTCCAGTACCCGGCGCAGAATGCCCTCGGCATGGTCCCAGGAAGCGTCGGAACCGACCCGCTTCTCGGGCCGGGTGGCGAGCTTCACCTTGACCTCGTCAAAGCCGAAATCGGCATAGACCGACATCATCAGATCGTTGATGCGCAGGATTTCGGCTTCGAGCTGTTCCTCGGTGCAGAAGACATGGGCATCGTCCTGGGTGAAACCGCGCACCCGCATCAGCCCGTGCAGGGCGCCCGACGGCTCGTAGCGGTGGACATTGCCGAATTCGGCGAGCCGCACCGGCAGGTCGCGATAGGATTTGAGCCCGTGCTTGAAGATCTGGACGTGGCCGGGACAGTTCATCGGCTTCAGCGCGAAGACGCGGTGATCGGCTTCCTCGTCCTTCTCGTTGATGAAGGCATGGGCCGATTTCACCGCGAACATGTTCTCATTGTACCAGCCCCAATGGCCTGAGGTCTCCCACAGCGCCTTGTCGAGCACCTGCGGGGCGTTGACCTCCTCATAGACGCTGTCGAGCTGGCGGCGCATATAGGAAACCAGGCTCTGGAAGATGCGCCAGCCCTTGGCGTGCCAGAAGACCACACCCGGCCCTTCCTCCTGGAAGTGGAACAGGTCCATTTCGCGGCCGAGCTTGCGGTGGTCGCGCTTCTGGGCCTCCTCCAGCACATGGAGGTACTGGTTGAGATCCTTTTCATCGGCCCAGGCTGTGCCGTAGATGCGCGTCAGCATGGCGTTGTTGGAATCGCCGCGCCAATAGGCGCCCGCCACGTTCATCAGCTTGAAGGCGGTGCCGATATCGCCGGTCGTGCGCATATGCGGCCCGCGGCAGAGATCGAGCCAGTCGCCCTGCCGGTAGATCTTGAGCGACTGATCTTCGGGGATCGCATCGACCAGTTCGACCTTGTAGCCCTCGCCCTTGCCGGCGAAGAATTTCTTCGCCTCGTCGCGCGACCAGATTTCCTTGGTGAACGGCGCGTCGCGGGCGATGATCTCGCGCATCTTCTTTTCGATGACCGGCAGGTCTTCGGGCGTGAACGGCTCGTTGCGGGCAAAGTCGTAGTAGAAGCCGTTCTCGATCACCGGGCCGATGGCGACCTGGGTGCCCGGCCACAATTCCTGCACGGCCTCGGCCATCACATGCGCGCAATCGTGACGGATCAGTTCGAGCGCGCGCTCGTCGCTACGGGTGACGAGTTCGAGCATCCCATCGGATCGAATGGGGTCGGCAAGGTCGCGCAATTCGCCGTCGAGCGCATAGGCGACGGATTTCTTGGCGAGCGATTTGGCGATGGATTCGGCGACCTCGCCGCCGGTGATGCCGGCAGGGTATTCGCGTTGATTGCCATCGGGAAAGGTAAGCGTGACGTTGGCCGCCATGGGGGTTCTCCTATCCAGTCCCGCAAACGAGCGCGGGTGGTTGATCGGAAATGCGGCGGTTGGAAGCGCAGCCGCTATGAATGCGGCAGATCGCCTGCCGCCGACGGGCTGCATATGGCGGAAAGCCGGGCAAAATGCAAATCGGTCGTTGCGCCGCGCCGGCTATCGGTCGCCGAGCGGTGTCAGCCGCATCGGTATGTTGTTGTCGGGCCGCGTCACCACCTGCATGCGCGCCATGGGCGGTTCGGCGGCCAGATAGGCAAAGTCGAAGCGGCGCAGAAATTCGGAAACGACCGTCACCGCCTCGCGCAGGGCAAAGGTCGCGCCGATACAGGTTTTCGGGCCGGCGCCGAAGGGGATGAAGGCAAAGGGCGAGATGCCTTCGCGGCCGCGCAGAAACCGGCCGGGATCGAAACGGTCGGGCTCGCAATGGTAGCGGTGCTGGCGGTGCAGCAGTCCGGTGGCGATCATCACCGTGGCGCCCGCCGTAATCTCGACATCCCGCCAGCGATCGTCGGCGACGGCGTATCGGGCGATCAGCGGCAGGGGCGGAAACAGCCGCATGGATTCCTCGACACAGGCGCGCAGGACGTTCGCGCCGGCAATCCGGTCGGCGGCACCCGCCAGTTCAAGCACCTCGCCGCGGGCGCGCTCGCGCCAGGCATCGGCTTGCGACAGGAGATAGAGCGTCCAGGCGGCGGCGATCGCGCTCGTCTCGTGGCCCGGAATGAGGAAGGACATGATGTTGTCCTCGACGAACCGGGCGAGCGCATCGCCAGAATATTCCGCCCGGCCGCAGGCGATCAGCCGGCCAAGGATGTCGCTGCCGGCCTCTGCCCGGCCAAGCCTTGCGTCGATGATGGCGCGCAGGATGGCGCGGCATTCGCCGATGGCGCGGGAATTGGCGATGCGGCTCGCTCTCGGCATCCAGAACGGCGCGACGTCGATGGTGACCCGCTCGTCGCCGTCATAGCTTGCCATGATCCTCGAAACCGCGGCGAGCAAGGCGTCCTCGCTGTCGGAGAGTTCGCCCGAAAACAGCGTTTCCGACAGGATGCGGAAGGTGGTCCGCGAGAGTTCGGGCCCCAGGGCGATGTCGCCGCCGGTCTCGCCGAGGACCGCCAGGCTGTCGCGGCAGGTGCGTTCCATGACGCGCGTATAGGCGTGCAGATTGTCGGCGGAAAACGCGCCGGCGACCGCCTTGCGGCTCCTGCGCCATTCGCTGCCCTCCGCCGCCAGCAATCCCTCGCCGAAGACCGGTTTGAGAATGCGCTGGCGTACCGGCGAATAGCGGTAGCGGTCGGCGTTGACGGCAAAGCAATGGCGGATGAGATCGGCATCGAGCAGAATGAAGTTCTTCGACCGGCCGACCTGAAACGTGAGACAGGGCTCGCTGAAGCCCGGTTCGAGCGAACGGCGGATGAGCCCGTCGGGCGCATAGCGGGCAAAGGAATGCGAGCCGGCGCTGCCGGCATCCCCGCCAAGGGAAAGCGGGAACCGAATGTCACCGGAGCGGTCAGAGGAGCGGTCAGGGGAGCGGTCAGGCAGTCTTTCTGGCCGGTTCATCCGCCTCCCCGCTGGTTCTGTCCGCCGGGTCCGGCGGATCGCACAGATCCCACGCCTCGAGAACCTCCAGATCGCGATAGTCGGCATTGTCCGCTATCCAGCCGGTCAGCGTATCGCTCGGGCCGATATTGACCAGCCGGGTCATGCCGTGATGGTGCGCCAGATCGTCGAGCGCCTGTTTCCAGCGCACCGGGCGGCAGGCGCCGGCAAGCGCCTCAGACACCGTCTCCTCGACCGACTGGATGAAAGCGAGTTCGACGGTGGAATAGACCGGCAGACACGGCGGCGAGGGATGCCAGCGGCCGGTATTGGCGGCCATCTGATGAGCAAGCGGCAGCATGGCCGTGGAATGGAAGGGATAGGCATAGAGCTGCCGCGTCTTGAGCCCGTGCGCCTTCGCCGCCTCGGCAAAGGCGGCAACCGCCTCGCCGCTGCCCGATACGGCGGCATGTCGGTCCGACCAGTGGCTGAAGGAAATGCCGGCATTGGCGGCAAAGGCAAGCTGGGCGGCGCTGAACCGCCCCTCGGCGGGCCGCACATTGGACATGATGCCGGGCGGACATTGCTTGCGCTGGCGGGTGCAGAACCAGACGAGATCGATGGTTTCCGAAAGCGGCAGGACGCCCGAGACCGCGATGCGCGCGAGATCGCCGACGCTGCATCCGACATAGCCATCGGGCGTCTCGCGCCTGCCGAGTGAGCGGGCGATGCCGGCCTGTATGCCGGTATGGGCGACGAACATGCGGTCCATGTCGGCAAGATGCGGGCGGGCATTTTCCGACAGGAAACGGCCGAGGTCTTCCGCCTCCCCGGTCAGGCCGGACAGGATGGCGGAGACTTCGGCAAGCGTGTCGGCCACGACGGGATCGTCCAGCCAGCGCCGTGTCCGGCTGGCCTGAAACAGGGCCTCAAGGCCCGGAAAGAGCCAGAATGTACGCATTGTCGCCCCCTCAGACGAAACGCCAGCCGTGCGATCCTGCGAAAAATCTATTGGCCGACGGCGCGAAAATCAATCTACCTTCTGCCTTGGAGCGATCGCGAGATTCCAGAGCAAGATCATGAATTGATTAAACTATTCTTGCAAATTGAAACACCGCCCTCACACTGCATCGCCATCGCTTTAGGCTGTATCGACATTCAGGTTTCGCGTGCCGGTGGATTCCCGGCAGGGACCGGCGCGACCACCGCAACCCTATCGACGATTGCCCGCAGGGGAAACCCATCATTGACTGCTGACAGAGTATTGTCAGCGGTCCTGTGTTAAATTCCACCGGTCGAGGCGACACCCAGGGGCTTCAGCATGGCGGCATCAGCAAAGGCAGGCAATGCGTCCGATCCGGCACGCGAATACCGGATCGGCCTGTTGCTGGCGTTCTTTTCCGCCGCCACCTTCTCGACGGCGGGCATCTTTGCCAAGAGCGTGGAAGCGGGAAACTGGGAGACCATTTTCTGGCGCGGTGTTTTCGCCGCTGCCTTCACGACGCTCTATGCCTGCTGGCGGGGAAGGTTTCGAGCCGACTTTACCGGCATGGGCTGGAGCGGGGTTTTCGCCGGCGCCGTGGGTGCGGCCGCAACCCTGTGCTACCTCTCCTCGTTCAAATTCACGACCATCGCGAACGTCTCGCTGATCTGGGCGACCGCTCCGATCCTGACCAGCGTCATCGCCTGGCTGTGGATCGGCGAGCGTCTGGCGCGCCACAAGATCGCGGCCGGTCTCGTCGCTTTCGGCGGCGTTACGGTCATCTTCAGCAATTCAGCCGGCGGCATCCATCTTACCGGCGATCTGCTGGCGCTGATGATGACGGTCGGCATGGCGATCATGATGGTCATCTACCGGCGCTGGCCGCAAACACCGGCGGCGGGTCCGGCGGCATTGTCGTCGATCCTGCTGCTGCCGGTTTGCGCATATCTGGGCGACGTCGCGCATGTTTCGCTGCATGATTTCCTGGTCCTCGCGGCCTTCGGCCTGATCTTCGCCATCGCCTCGGTCACGCTTGGCGAAGGCGTGCGGCGCGCTGATCCTTGCGGCGGTCGCATGGTCGCAATTGCGGCAGACGCCGGTCCGGCCTGGCGGCGGGCCGGGAACGGAACCGATGTCCTGAGCGTCTAGGTTGTGTACTCATAAAGGATTTGGAGCGTGGTATGCGGGCAAATCGTTCAGTTTCAGGAGCAAATCCGAAGGTGGAGCTGATCTCCATCGAGGATTTGCGACGCCAAAATGGACGATTTGCCCGCATACCACGCTCCAAATCCTTTATGAATACACAACCTAGAGCCCGCTTGACAGTCGCGCCACCGATCTTTCCTATCGCGGCATGAAATCCATCCCGCCCGCCAGCATGGAAGCCTTCGATCTCGCCGCGCCGCCGGCCGGCTTCGTCGAGGATCCCTTCCCCTGGTATGCGGCGATGGTCGAGCATGCGCCGGTCCTGCCGCAGCCCGATGGCAGCTACATCGTCTCGCGGCACAGCGATCTCGACGCGATCTATCGCGATACCGGGCGCTATTCCTCCGACAAGAAGGTGACGTTCGGCGACAAGTTCGGCCGCGACAGCCTGCTGTTCGAACATCACACGACCTCGCTGGTGTTCAACGACCCGCCGCTGCATACCCGTGTGCGCAAGGTGATGGTGGGCGCGCTCAACGCCAGGGCGATCGCCGCCATGGAGCCGGGTCTGGTCGGCGCGGTCGATCGTCTGCTCGACCGGCTGTCGGAAAAACAGGCGGCCGGCGAACCGGCCGATCTGATCGAGGATTTCGCGGCGCAGATCCCGATCCAGATCATCGGCAACCTGTTCGACATGCCGATGGCGGAACGCGAACCGCTGCGCGACTGGTCGCTCGCCATTCTGGGCGCGCTGGAACCGAGCCTGACGGAAGAGCAGGAACGGCGCGGCAATGCGGCGGTGCGCGATTTCAAGGCCTATCTCAAGGATCTCGTCGACCGGCGCCGGGCGGCCATGGGCGATCCCGAGACCGATGTGCTGACCCGGCTGATCCTCGCCGAGGGCGAGGCGCTTTGCGAACTGGAACTGCTGCAGAACTGCATCTTCATCCTCAATGCCGGGCATGAGACGACGACCAATCTGATCGGCAATGCGCTTGCCGTGCTACAGCAATTCCCCGACGAGAAGGCGGCACTGATCGCCGGCGAGCGCGACATGGCGAGCGCTGTCGACGAGTTCCTGCGCTATCTCTCTCCCAACCAGTTCGGCAACCGGCTGACGGTGGAGGCGGTCGAGATCGGCGGCATCGCGGTCCCGGCGGGCACCAATCTGCACCTTGCCATCGGCGCCGCCAACCGCGATCCGGCAGTGTTCGAAGCGCCGCAGGCGCTGAAGCTCAACCGGCGACCCAACAAGCATCTCGCCTTTGCCGGCGGGGCGCATCTTTGCGTCGGCTTTCAGCTTGCGCGCCTCGAGGGCAGGGTCACCATCAGCCGGTTTCTCGAGCGCTTCCCCGGCTACACCCTGCTGCCGGGCGCGAGATTGCAGGGCCGCATCCGCTTTCGCGGCTATGGCGCATTGCCGGCACGCCTCGGCTGACCGGGCGGCTCAGTACTTCCGTCCGGGCCGCGGCTTGTATCCGGGCATGGTCCAGCCGCGCAGGATCGCGCCGCCGCGCAGCAGGAATGCGACCGCGATGCCGGCAAGGGCGGCGATTGCCACCGGCGACCCGAGCGAAATGACCGCGACATAGGTCGCAGCGCCTGCCAGTGCCGCGGTGACATAGATCTCGGGCCGCATCAGCACCGATGGCTCATTCGCCAGCAGGTCGCGCAGAATGCCGCCAAAGGCCGCCGTCAACATGCCGGTAACCAGCGCGATGACGGCGGAGCCGCCGGAAGCCTCGAATCCCTTGGCAGCCCCCATGACGCAAAAGGCAGCGAGCCCGATGCAATCGAGCCAGAGCAACAGGCGGTAGCGGCTCTCGACCAGATGGGCGGTGAAGAAGACAAGCACCGCGACGGCGGCACAGATCAGCAGATAGGCCGGATCGACCGTCCAGAACACCGGCACATCGAGGACGAGATCGCGGAACGTGCCGCCGCCAATGCCGGTGACGGAGGCGAGGAAAAGAAAGCCGATGACGTCAAGCTGCTTGCGGGAAGCGGCAAGCGCTCCGGTGGCGGCGAAGACGGCGACGCCGGCATAGTCGAGCGCCAGAAGCCAGTTCACGAACGTATCCGCAATTCGCCGACCGTGATGGCGTTGCGGTTTTCAAGTTGCGGTTGCCTGAGTCTTTTCAAGGTATTTAGCTGGTCCGGCTCAAGTTCCGATTCCGCCTGTTGAAGCAGCGAGTAAACCAGCCACGCGCAGGCGACCTCGGCTGCCCGCGCATTGCCGTCGCGGCATTTGAGCGCCGCGCCGAGACCGAGTTCGGGAATGGCGATGGTGAAGACGCCTTCCGCGCCGATCTTGGTGAATACCCGCCCCTTCATGGCACGCATCATCGCCGTGTCGAAGGCGCCGGTCCCGCAGATATGGTCGGGATGGCTCATGCAGGCATCGCGCAGGCGCAGCATGGCGGCGGAGCGATGCCTGCCATCGTCCCGGCCGACGCCGAAGCGGGCATAGGCGCTGGCGAGCGCTGCAAGCGGGATTTCGTAGGTCGGGATCGAGCAGCCGTCGATGCCGTAATTGTCCTCGCCATGGCGGGCGCCGGTGACCGCTTCCAGGACCGCAGCGATTTCCTTCTGCACCGGCGAGCCGAACCTCACATAGCCGCGGGTCTCGAGCCCGGCATGGGCGGCAAAGGCCAGGAAGCCGGAATGCTTGCCGGAGCAGTTGTTGTGGATCGCGCCGGCCTTCTCGCCCGCCAGCACCAGGGCGGCGACGTCGCGATGATGGTGCGGCCATTGGGCGCCGCATTCAAGGCAGGCGGGCGTCAGGCCGGCAGCGGCCAGCATCTCGCCGGAAGTCGTGGTGTGGATCGGCTCGCCGTTATGGGAAGCGCAGGCAAGCGCCAGGTGATGCGGCGCAAGGCCGAAGGCATCGGCCGCCCCGCTCTCGACCAGCGGCAGGGCCTGCAGGGCCTTGATCGAGGAACGGGGAAAGACGCCGCGCCCGCCATCGCCATGGATGGCGACAATGCCGCCATCGGCATCGGCGATCACAGCATCGACGGCATGGACGCTTTCGACATGGCTGCCGCGGGTAACTTCGACCACGATTTCGCGCTGGCTGACCGGCAAGGGCATGGCTCCTCTCATGGGCTTGTATTGCGAGACCCTCTTGTGGGCCCTCTTGTGGGCCCTCTTGGGGATCGTCGCCGCAAGCTATCCGCCGGTTTCATGCAGAAAGCAAGCGGAAGGCAGGTCAGTCCCCGCCGTGAGAAGCCCGGCGGACCGGCCGCCATCGCATGGTTTCGGGCACCGGATCGAGGCCGGAAGTGCCGAGCGGATTGCATTTGGCGACGCGCCAGACGGTGAGCCAGCCGCCGGCGATCAGGCCGTGGCGGGCAATCGCCTCATAGCCGTATTCCGAGCAGGTCGGCAGATGGCGGCAGGAACGGCCGATGAGCGGCGAGAGCGAAAGCTGATAGAGGCGGATGAGGCCGATGGCGGCGAGGCGGCCGGGGGTTTTCGGCCAATCACCCTGCCAGTTGCGGGCGCCGCCCCGGAAGGATGCCGGCTTCCGGGGAGCCTGACCGGGGCTGCCGCCCTCCTTCGCTGCCCTGCCCTTTCCCAGTCCGGCCTCTTTCGGCCCGCCCTTTCTCGGCCCGCCGTTCTCAGCGCACACGAAACTTGATGCCGGCGGCATTGAGCGCGCCGATCGCCGCGCGGGTCGCCTTTTCGCGCTTTGCCGCCCGCTCCTGTTTCTCCAGCGCGATCGCGGTCTTCGCCTTGGCCTCGATCTGTTCGATACAGTCGACCACCGCGTCGAAGGTCAGCAGGGTCGAGGCGTGGCGGGCCTTGTAGTCGCGCACGGGTTCAAGGAACTTGAACGCCTCGAACCGGCCCTGCGGCGGCGGCCCGTTCTCCTTGAGCATGGCATACATGGTCTTCTTCAGCGCTTTCAGTTCATCGGACGTGGCGCCGATGATGGTGCGCGCCATGATCGAGCTCGATGCCTGGCCGAGCGCACAGGCCTTCACCTCATGGGCGAAGTCGGTGACGACGCCGTCCTTCATGTTGAGGTCGACAACGACCGTCGAGCCGCACAGTTTGGAATGCGCCTTGGCGGTCGCATCGGGATTTTCGAGCCGCCCGGTGCGCTCGATATTGCCGGCATAGTCGATGATCTTCGCGTTGTAGACGTTGTCGAGCATGGTGGTGATCCGTTTGTCTCGCGCCGAATATAGGCGCGGGCATGGGGAAAATCGAGGGGTACGTTCGGCGGGGGTCGCAAGCAGAATTCAAGCCGGGCCGAGGCCGGGTTCATATGCCTGCGCGCCGGGCGACCGATATTCGGACTCCGACGCCGTCGCCGCCTGGACCGGGTAGCGCGTTCTTGCAATCTGCCGGTTTGAAGCTAGGTTCGCCTGAACGGGACAGGGGACAAGACATGGACATCCTTCTCAAGGTTTTCCTGCCGCTATCGCTGGCGGTGATCATGTTTTCGCTCGGCCTGGGACTTGCCGTCAGCGACTTTTTTCGCGTGGTCACCCGGCCACTCGCCTTTTTCGGCGGCGCGCTGGGGCAGATGGTGCTGCTGCCGCTGGTTGCCTTCGGGCTGGTCCATGCCTTCGGGCTGACCGGCGAACTGGCGGTCGGCCTGATGATCCTGTCGGTCTGCCCTGGCGGAGTTACCTCGAACATCCTGTCGAAACTCGCCAATGGCGATGTCGCCCTGTCGGTGACGCTGACCGGGGTGATCTCGCTCCTGTCGATCATCACCGTTCCGCTCGTCACCGCCTTTTCGGTCACCTGGTTCATGGGCGAAGCCGCGCCCGAAGTGGACGTCACGAAACTTGCCATCGCGATGTTCGCAATCACCGCCGTTCCGGTGCTGATCGGGGTGCTGATCCGGCGGTTCGCCGAAGGCCTCGCGCTGAAAATCGAGCCCTGGATGGAAAGACTGGCACTGATCCTGTTCGTCATCGTCGTCGCCGGCGCCCTTGCCGCCAACTGGCAGACCTTTGTCGACAACCTGCCGGTACTGGGTCCCGCGCTGGTGGTGCTCAACATCGTGCTGCTGCTGGCAGGCGGCATGCTGGCCAATCTGCTCGGGCTCGATGGCGAGGAGCAGAAGACGGTGGCGATCGAAACCGGCATTCAGAACGCCACGCTGGGGATCACCGTCGGTTCGCTCATCCTGCCCGGCACGGTGGGGCTCAATGCCTATTCGCTACCCTCCGGCGTCTATGGCATCACGATGTATCTCGTGACGATCCCCTTCGTGCTCTGGGTTGCCCGGCGAATGTGAGCCGTTGAAAGTGGGACCGAAAATCGGCGCGGGACACTCTTCCCGCTCCCCTTCGCCCCGCAGGAGACGGGGTCAACCCGCCAGATCGGGACGGAAGCGGGCGATCGCCTCGGCGGCGGCCCTGGCATGTTCGGCTTCGGCGACGGGCACGATGTTGGCGAAACGCTCGCCGGTGGTGATCACCTTGAGATAGTCGTGCCGGCCCTTGCCCTGGGGCCATTCGACCGCACGCACCTCCGCCCAGCGAATGAGGTATTCCGGCAGGTAGCGGCTCAGAAGGTGGATGCCGGCTTCGTCGAACCGGCAGAACCCGGGTGACGCAAAACTGTCGCCAAATCCGCCGCCGGAACTGCTTGTGGTGTGGTTCGCCTGGATGGCCATGTGCTGCCCTTTCGCGTCCCTTGCCCGTCCAAAGCCTGCGGGAAAATCGTTAAAATTTTACCAGCCCGCAGCCCTTTGCCGTCCGAACCCGCAAGTCAACGCCCAAACGGTGCAAGAGGTCAATCCCGCCGCGCGCCGGCGCGATCAAGAACGGCAGGCGCTCTGCCTCCCTGCCCACACGGGTGAAGGACTGGCCCGAGCGTCGATATTCCTACGGTATTATGATACCGTATTTTTAACTATTTGAATTTATTGATCTTTTCATTTTATTCTTGAAACAAACCGCTTGACGGTCATTCCGCCCTCCCCTATAAGCCTGCGCGAACCGGACTTGCCGGGCGCTTTCGGCGATTTCGTATCGCGAGGGCACAGCGGCGGGTTCGATGGATTTCCGGCCCTTTTACCGTGCCATTCCGCCAGCACCGCCCATCAGATTTCGGGGGCGGTCAAGGCAATGGGCGGACGACGGTCCGGCTGCAAACCAGAGTGAGAAACACCATGAACACGTTCAGCCAGAAGCCTGCTGAAGTGCAGAAGAAATGGGTGCTGATCGATGCGGAAGGCGTGGTCCTTGGCCGGCTTGCCGCACTCGTTGCCTCCCGTCTGCGCGGCAAGCACAAGCCGACCTTCACCCCCCATGTGGACGATGGCGACAATGTCATCATCATCAATGCGGAAAAGGTGAAGCTGACCGGCAAGAAATACACCGACAAGAAATATTACTGGCACACCGGCCATCCCGGCGGCATCAAGGAGCGCACGGCGCGCGACATCATCGAAGGCCGTTTTCCGGAGCGCGTGGTGCAGAAGGCCGTGCAGCGCATGCTGCCCGACGGCCCGCTCGCCCGCCAGCAATTGCGCAATCTGCGCGTCTATGCCGGCAACGCACATCCCCATGAGGCGCAGAGCCCGGAACTGCTCGACGTCGCCGCACTCAATGCCAAGAACAAGAGGGTAGCATAATGGCCGAGCTCAATTCATTGGAAGAACTGGGCAGCGCCGTTGCGGAGACCACGCAGCCGGAAGCGCCTGTCTACGAACAGAAACTCGATGCCCAGGGCCGTGCCTACGCCACGGGAAAACGCAAGGACGCGGTCGCCCGCGTCTGGATCAAGCCCGGTACCGGCAAGATTTCGATCAACGGCAAGGAATACAACGCCTATTTCGGCCGTCCGGTGCTGCAGATGCTGATCCACCAGCCGATCAAGGCCGCCAATCGCGACGGCCAGTACGACATCGTCGCCACGGTTACCGGCGGCGGCCTGTCCGGCCAGGCGGGCGCGGTGCGCCACGGCATTTCCAAGGCGCTGACCAACTATGAGCCGACGCTGCGCGCCGTGCTCAAGAAGGGCGGCTTCCTGACCCGTGACAGCCGCGTCGTCGAGCGCAAGAAATACGGCAAGGCAAAAGCCCGTCGCTCGTTCCAGTTCTCGAAGCGCTAATCGCGCTTTTCGATCGCCAGAATACAGACGGGGCCCGCGCGGCCCCGTTTTCGTATCGATCGCTGATTCGATGTTCCAACCGGATGAAGGATCACCCGCCGATCTTCACGCCGGCAATCACTTCGGTAATATCGCTCTGCATCTCGTCGAAAAGATCGTTCGAGGTGAAGAATACAAGCTGCACCGACCCCTTGCCGTCGAAGGTCGACATGTAGTTGGCATAGGAAATATCGATGCCGTCGACATTGGTGGCGTATTCGATCTTGCCGAATTCATGGCCATCGAGGGATGCGGCGCCGTCGGAAAGCGTCTTGACCTTGGTCAGGCCCGAGGCCGACTGGGCATTGGTGATCGCCGCCTTCTTGAGCGCCGGGATGTCGATTTCGGTCTCCTCGGAAATGACCAGCAGATAAAGCTCGCTCTTCTTCAGCCGCAGCTTGATTTCCGCTTCGCCGCCCAGATCGGCGAAAGTCCATTTTTCTGGGTCGAGACAAAGCGTTACCGGCACCACTTCCGACGCCACATCGGTGCAATCCGCGCTGACGGCGGGGGCCTCGCTGGCATATTCCCAACGGTTGTCGTCGTTCAGTATGACCAACCGGCCATCGATCTCGACACGGCCGATCTCGGCGGCCGACGCGGCGCCCGCAATCAGGGTTGCAACCATCGCGGCTGCGGCGAAAACGATCCTCATCTGCTTCTTCCTCTCGAAATCCGGCCTTGTGAAATCCTCTGCGGCGCTCGTTGCAAGCACCCGTCGGTGCGAAACCGTCCGTCGCCGCGCAAGGGCGATCTTTCCGCGCCAGACGCGCCGATGTCAAACCGCAATCTGCGGCAACGATGCCTTTGATCGACGCTCCATGCGCCCTTGCCTGCCGCTTTGCCTATGGCATACTCCGCCGCGACTGATTTGTGCCTTTTTTCGCAGGCACATCATCGAAAATTCCTCAAGGTAGTCGGCTCCACGCGGGTGGAGCACAGCGGAGACATGCATGATTTTTTCGAGCCCCACCCTCAGGCGCAACCGGCTGCCGGTCGCAGCCCTTGCCTTTTCGGTCCTGCTGACCCTGCCGGTGGCGGCAAACGCCGCCTTCTGCGCCAATGATGCGAGCCGCTTCAGCGAATGGAAGCAGGCGATCAAGTCCGAATACAAGGGCCGGTTCAAACCCTCGACGCTCGCCAAGATCGATCCGCTGAAATATTCGACCTCGGTGATCAGCCTCGACCGCAACCAGAAGAGCTTCAAGCTGAGCTTCGAGGAATTCTACAAGCGCCGCGCGCCGGGCGTTGCCTCCGGTGCGAAGAAGCGGATCAAGCAGTATCGGCAATACTTTGACATGGCGGAACAGAAATACGGCGTCCAGCCGGAGATCATCGCCGCGATCTGGGGGCTTGAATCGGCCTTCGGCACCTATAAGGGCAAATCCTTCCCGATCCTCCAGTCGATCGCCACCCTGTCCTATGACTGCCGGCGCACCGACCTGTTCAGCCGCGAGCTCGAGGCGGCGCTCGAGGTGATCGACCGGGGCTATTACGATCTGTCGAGAGCCCAGGGAGCCTGGGCCGGCGAAATCGGCCAGACCCAGTTCCTGCCTTCCTCCTTCCTGGTCGGCGGCACGGATTTCGATGGCGGCGGGATCGACGTCTTTTCCTCGCCCGCCGACGTCATCGGTTCGACGGCGAAATGGTTTGCCGCCAATGGCTGGCAGCGCGGCGGCGACTATCACGAGGGAACGGCGAATTACGGCGTGATCCAGCGCTGGAACAAGGCCGGCGTGTATCAGAAGACGATTGCCACGATTGCCGACGAAATCCGCGGATAGGCGCTTTGACACCGCGCCGGTTCGCGGTCATCCATGGTGACCAGCCGGCACCATTGACCCGGCGGCAGAGGAAATGGTTTAAGGTGCGGTGCCGGTCGCCAATCGCTGTTCCTATTGCATCCATTCTCATACGGCGGCGGCAATTTCCAAGGGGATGAGCACACGACAACATGCCGAATGGATGCGTGTCATCGCGCTCGCCGGCAAGACGGAACATCGGGTCAATGCCCTGCAGGCACCGGTGGACGAGGTGTTTTCGGTCTGGCCGGGCGCGGCGGGAAAACGCGACACGGATCGGATCGTGATCCGGCGGCGTCGCTTTGAAGGATAAGAAACATGGCCTACGCAATGGTCGCCCAAAAGGCGGGTGGTTCCAGTGTCTTCAAGAAGGAAACGATCGATCTGCCCAAGCCCAAGAAGGGCGAGGTGCTGATCCGCCAGACGGCGATCGGCGTCAATTTCATCGATGTCTATCACCGCTCCGGCGTCTATCCGCCGCCCGGCGGCGAGTTTCCCGCCATTCTCGGCAGCGAGGGCGCCGGGGTCGTTCAGGGCATCGGTGCCGGGGTGACCGGCGTTCGGCCGGGCGACCGGGTTGCCTATACCGTTCCCGGCGGCGCCTATGCGTCGCATCGGGTGATCGATGCCGAAAAACTCGTCAAGATCCCCTCGGGCATCAAGGACGAGATCGCGGCGGCCGCCATGCTGAAGGGGCTGACGGCGCATTATCTCATCCACGATTCCTACAAGGCGAAGGCCGGCGACACGGTGCTGTTCCATGCGGCGGCCGGCGGTGTCGGCCTCATTGCCGGACAATGGCTCAAATCCAAGGGCGTCAATGCGATCGGCACGGCCGGCGGCAAGGAAAAATGCGCCCTTGCCCGCAAGCACGGCTTTGCCAAATGCATCGACTACACCAGGCAGGATTTCGTCGACGAGGTGCGCAAGCTGACCAAGGCGGCGGGCGTTCAGGCGGTCTATGATTCGGTCGGCAAGTCGACCTATCCCGGCTCGCTCAAATGCCTGGCGAATTTCGGCACCTTCGTTTCCTTCGGCCAGTCTTCCGGCACGATCGACGATTTCAAACTGGCCGATCTTTCCGCCAATGGCTCGCTCTATGCCCAGCGCCCGACGCTGTTTACCTATATCGCCGAGCGCAAGGAATTCGACCGGCGGGCCAAGGCGCTGTTCAAGGCGATCAAGGATGGCGAGATCAAGATCCACGTCAACCAGACCTTCACCCTCGACAGGGTGAAGGACGCCCATGACGCGATGGAAAAGCGCCAGACGACCGGCCAGACGGTGCTGATCGTCGAATAGCGGCCGCTCAGGCCGTCACCGGGACGGGCTTCAAAAACAGCGCCAGCACAACGGCAACCATGGCCGCGGCGGCAATCGCCGCGACCATGGGCAGAACCGTGCCGTCGAAGAACCAGCCGCCGATTGCCGCGCAGATGACGCCCGTCACCATTTGCAGGGTTCCGCCATAGGATGAGGCAAGGCCGGCAATGTCGCCGTGATCGTCCAGCGCCAGCACCATGGCGGTCGGAATGATGAAGCCAAGAAAGGCATTGGCCGCGATCAGCATAGCGATGATCAGCCAGAGCGGGTGGATACCGGCAAGGACCAGGAAGAGCAGCAATGCGGTGACAAGGCCGAAGCCGATGGCCGAGCAAACCACCATGCGCAGCATGCCGAACCTTTCGCCGAGATAGCCGGCAAATTGCGAGGCCGTGAAAAAGCCCGCCGCATTGGCCGCGAAGGCCAGGCTGAACTGCGAGGGCGAAAGGCCGTATTGTCCGGTATAGACGAAGGGCGCGGAAGCGAGAAAGATGAAGAAGGTGGCAAAGCCGAAGGCGCCAATCAGCGTCAGCAGCATGAACTGCGGATCGCGCGACAACGTCGCGATACCGCGCGCCATGGAGCCGACATTGAGCACGACGCGGTTTTCGTCGGACAGGGTCTCGGGCAATTGGGTCGCGGTAAGCAGGAGGCTGACGACGCCGGCCAGGGCCAGGAATGCGAAGATCTCCCGCCAGCCGGCGAGTTCCGATATCAGGCTGCCGCCCAGCGGCGCCAGCATGGGCGAGACGCTGATTACCAGCATCAGGTTCGCCATCAGCCTGGTCGCGGCCGGGCCGGTCAGCAGATCGCGGATGATGGCGCGCGGGATGACCATGACCACGGCGGCCCCCAGCCCCTGGACGAAGCGCATGACGATGAGTTCGGCAATCGAGCCCGCCAGATAGCAGCCGATCGAGGCCGCGACGAAAACCGTCAAGCCGATATAGAGCGGCCATTTGCGGCCGTATTGGTCGGCGACCGGACCATAGATCATCTGCGCCAGGCCGAAGGACAGGAACAGCGCGCTGATCGAATATTGCGCGGCGGCGGCGCTTGTCTGCAGGTCGCGCGCCACCTCCGGCAAGGCCGGCAGGTACATGTCGATCGCGAACGGCCCGACGCAGGACAGGATTCCAAGCGTCAGAATGAGCCGCAAATGGCTCGCCTGGCCGCTGTCATGGGTATGGATCTGCTCTGGCATGGGAAAGCTCGCATTCGGGGAAAAGACGCGCAGGGTTATCGGAAGGAGCCGCGCACCGCAATGACGGATTCGCCTTCTACTGACAGAATGTGTCGGGATGAAGCGATGGCCGGCGATCAGCCGGGAAGCCCCCTCGCCTCGCCGGCACACAATACCGCCGGGTCATAGGCCTTGCGGGCAAAGACCTCGCGCACCAATGGCTCGAAATGTTCGAGCGGCTGCATGGGATAGCCGGGATCGAAGCTCGACTGGTCCCACCTCTCGCAGAAATCGACACAGGTCCGGTAGAAGGGATGGTCCTTCAGCTTCTCGCGGGCGTTGCGGTCCCAGCCATAGTGATGGCCGTAGTAATAGGACTGGAACAGGCCGTGGTGCTCGACCACCCAGGCAACCTCGTCGCGCACGAAGGGGCGCAGGATCTCGGCGGCGAAGCGGTCATGGTTCTGGGGTGCCAGGCCATCGCCGATGTCGTGCAGCAGGGTGGCGACGATCCAGTCGATATCGGCGCCGTCCCTTTCCGCCCGGCTCGCCGATTGCAGCGCGTGCTGCAACCGCGTGATCCGGTAACCGGCCAGCGTCTCGTCTTCCTGGGAGCGCAGTTCGCGCAGCAGCCGCTCGGCGGTCATCGCCAGATGCGGTTTTTCCAGTTCGGCGAGCAGTTCGTAGTCTTCCCGTGTACCATCCTTCATGGCGGTGAAGGAAACCGTGCGGTGTTCGTTCATGACATTCGAAGCGGCAAACGCCGCCTCCCTTGATTTCGATGCTGCGCGATGGAAGATGCAGTCAACCATATTCCCCCGCAAGACGGTTTTCCATGAGCGACATACAGACCGGTTTTCAGGCGCCCGAACGGCGTCATTACGATGTGGTGATCATCGGCGGCGCGATGATGGGTTCCTCGGTTGCCTGGTGGCTGTCGCGCGATGCGGCATTCGATGGATCGATCCTCGTCGTCGAGCGCGATCCGAGCTATGCATGGAGTTCGACGGCGCACACCAATTCCTGCATCCGCCAGCAATTCTCGACCGAGGTCAATGTGCGGGTGTCGCAGTTCGGCGCCGAATTCATCCGCCATTTCCGCGATTATATCGGCGACGCGGATGCGCCGGAAATCGTGCTGCAGAGTTTCGGCTATCTCTACCTTGCCGGTTCGCGACCGGCCGCCGGCAATCTGAAGGCGGCGCAGGCATTGCAGCAGGCCTGCGGCGCGGCGACCCAGCATATGAGCCCGGCGGAAATCGCCGCGCTCTATCCCTTCTACCATCTCGACGACATCGTCGCCGGCAACCACAACCGGGTCGACGAAGGTTATTTCGACGGCGCCACCATTTTCGACTGGTGGAAGCGCAAGGCGAAGGCCCAGGGCGCCGAATATTGCCACAACGCCGTAACGGGCCTGACGCTCGGCGCGGATGCACGCCGGATCGAGGGCGCAACCCTCGCCAGCGGCGAACGGATTTCCTGCGGCACGGCCGTCAACTGCTCGGGACCGCGCGCCGCGCAGACGGCCGCCCTGGCCGGCATTGTGCTCCCCGTCGAGCCGCGCAAGCGCTACACCTTCGTCTTCGACGCCGCGCGCCCGCTCGACCAGGATCTGCCGCTGACCATCGACCCCTCGGGCGTCCACATGCGCAGCGACGGCCGCTACTATATGGCGGGCTGCGCACCGAACAGCGATGTCGCCGTCGCGCCCGACGACTTTTCAGCCGATCACAGCCTCTGGGAAGAAAAGGTCTGGCCGGCGATCGCGCACCGCATTCCGCAATTCGACGCGCTCCGGCTGATCCAGTCCTGGGTCGGGCACTATGCCTACAACACGCTGGACCAGAACGCGGTGATCGGCCCGCATCCCGAGATCGGCAATTTCCTGTTCGCCAACGGGTTTTCCGGCCATGGCTTTCAACAGGCGCCGGCGATCGGGCGCGGCATCGCCGAATGGATCCTGCATGGCGAATACCGCTCGCTCGATCTTTCACCCTTCCGCTTCGAGCGGATTGCCGCCAATGCTCCGCTCACCGAAAGGGCGATCATCTGAGGGCGAAGGATACTGCCGCTTGGCCACGGGCGGCAGGGGTGCTACCGCTAAACCGAAAACCTTGAAGATGGGGAAAAAGATCATGGCAGGCAAGCCGACCGCCGATCACGCGATCACCACCAATGACCTCCATTCCGCGGCGGGCGACAATACGTTTTCCGGCGTCATGTCCTTCATGCGCCGCAAATACACCAAGGATGTCACCGGCGCCGATGTGGCGGTCTGGGGCATTCCACTCGACACTTCGGTGACCAACCGCAGCGGCGCGCGCTTCGGCCCGGCCGCCATCCGGCGCGCTTCGGCGATCTTCGACAACGACCCGCAATACCCGTTCAATGCCGATCTCTTCCGCCGCATGGCGGTGGTCGACTACGGCGACTGTCAGCTTGCCTACAGCCGGGTCTGGGAAAATCCCGAGCGGATCGAAAACGAGGCGGCAGCGATCCTCGCACAGGGCTGCTATCTTCTGTCGCTGGGCGGCGATCACTACATCACCTGGCCGCTGCTCAAGGCCCATGCCGAACGCCACGGGCCGCTGGCGCTCGTCCAGTTCGATGCCCATCAGGATACCTGGGCCGACGATGGCGAGGAGATCAGCCACGGCAATTTCGTCACCCGGGCGGTGCGCGAAGGCATCATCGATCCCGAACGCTCGATCCAGGTCGGCATCCGCACCCATGCGCCGGAGGATTTCGGCATCGAAATCCTCTATGGCGACGATATCGACGAGATGTCGTCGGAGGAAATCGCCCAGCAGATCAAGGCTCGGGTCGGCGGCATGCCGTGCTATGTGACCTTCGACATCGATTGCCTCGACGTATCCTATGCGCCGGGCACAGGCACGCCGGTTGCCGGCGGCCCCTCTTCGGCCAAGATGCTGGCGGTGCTGCGCAAGCTCGGCGCGCTCGACATTCGCGGCTCCGACGTGGTCGAGGTGGCGCCGGCCTATGACCATGCCGACATGACGGCAATTGCGGCTTCCACCATCGCCATGTATATGCTCGGCCTGCGCGCCGAGAAGCTGGCGGACGAATAGGCCGCCGCGCACTCGTTGAAGTATCGATTCAGATTCCGTTTCTTGACGTAACCCGTTGAAGTGGAATCGTTTTTTCGGAACCATGAACATGGCGAAGCCACGGATTTTCATCGATGGCGAACACGGCACGACGGGCCTGCAGATCCGCGAGCGCCTTGCCGTGCGCGACGATCTCGACGTCCTGTCGATCCCGCATGAGGAGCGGCGCAATGCCGACAAGCGGGCAGAACTGCTGAACGAGGCCGATATCGTCATCCTCTGCCTGCCGGACGATGCGAGCCGGGAAGCGGTCGCCATGCTGGAAGCCGCGGGCAATGCGACCACGCGGGTGATCGATGCCTCGACCGCCTTCCGCTCCGCTGATGACTGGGTATTCGGTTTCGCAGAGCTTGAACCCGGCCAGCGGGAGAAAATCGCCGCGGCGCGGTTCGTCTCCAATCCGGGCTGCTATTCTACCGGCGCGATCGCGCTGCTGCGGCCGCTGGTCAGAAGCGGCCTGTTGCCGGCGGGCTATCCGGTCACCATCAATGCGGTCTCCGGATACACCGGCGGCGGCAAGGCGATGATCGCCCAGATGGAAAATCCCGATGCGCCGGACGCGATCAGCGCCAATCACTTCCTCTATGCACTGGCCCTTAAGCACAAGCACGTGCCGGAGATCGTCAAGCGGGTCGGGCTCGCCCGGGCGCCGATCTTCACGCCGAATGTCGGCCGGTTTGCCCAGGGCATGCTGGTCAACATCCCGCTGCATGTCGATCTGATGAACGATGCGACGCTTGCCGCGATCCACCATTGTTACGATGAACACTATGCCGGCCAGGACGTGGTGGAGGTAGCGAGCCTGAAGGACATCGCGGCGGCGGCCCGGCTCGACGCCGAGGAGATGACCGGCACCGACCGGCTGAAGCTCTATGTCTGCGGCACGGCCGGCGCCGGCCAGGTCAATCTCGTCGCCTCGCTCGACAATCTCGGCAAGGGCGCCTCGGGCGCTGCCGTGCAGAACATGGACATCATGCTGCGGGGCTGATCATCCCCGCGCTTCCATCGCCGTGACCGCCGGGTACGACCCCTTCAGCCCGCGCCAATGGGCGATCGCCGCGCCGAGCAGGATGACGGCGACGGCCTGATGCAGCAGGGCCGTCGCGAGCGGCACTTCCCACAGGACGGTCAGGATGCCGATTGTCGCCTGCAATAGTGCGATCGCCAGCACCAGCAGCGTGCGGCGCTTGTGCGGCGCCTCGGCCTCGCTGCGCGAGGCGATCACCGCCTGTATGCCGAACAGGAGGAGCAGCAGATAGGCGCCGATGCGATGATCGAACTGCACCGCGATGGGGTTTTCGAAAAGGTTGCGCCAGGCGGGCGAGAGATCGCCGATCGCCTCCGGCATCCAGGCACCGAGCATGGTCGGCCAGTCATTGGCGGCAAGCCCCGCATCGAGACCGGCAACGAGGCCGCCGAGGAAGATCTGCGCCAGCACCAGCACTGCCATGAGCCGCGCTAGGGCGAGCAGGATTGGCGGCGCCTCCCGGGTGGTCGAATGGGGCGCCAGCCCGCGGGCAAGCCAGAAACCATAGGCGAAGATGATGCAGGCAAGGGTCAGGTGGATGGCGAGCCGGTACTGGCTGACATCGACCCGGTCGACAAGGCCGGACTTGACCATCCACCAGCCGACGGCGCCCTGCAATCCGCCAAGGGCCAGCAGCAGCAGCAGGCGCGGCCTGAGGCGCGGCTCGAGCCTGCCCGTCACCCAGAAGAAGAGGAGCGGCAGGGCGACGACAAAACCGATCATCCGGCCCAGGAACCGGTGCGTCCATTCCCACCAATAGATGAACTGGAAGGCGCTCAGGCTCATGCCCTTGTTCTGGAGCTGATATTCGGGGATTTCGCGGTATTTTTCGAATTCTTCCCGCCAGTCGGCCGCCGATAGCGGCGGAACGATGCCATGGATCGGCTTCCACTCGGTGATCGACAGGCCGGAATCGGTCAGCCGCGTCGCGCCGCCGACAACGACCATGGCGAGCACCATCAGGCAGACGAGATACAGCCAGTAGCGCACGATGGCACGGTTCGTTCGTTCGCGTGCGAGCGCGTCCTCCACTTCGGCGATGGTGGCGGTCTGCGTCATCGTGAAATCTGCTGCCTGCCTCGAAAATATCTGTGCCGTGAGATAGCGCAGCCGCCCCAAAACGCTTATGGGACATCGCGTCGCGTGTCGCCCTGCGCCGGTTCGGCCTATGGACGGCGCCGAGAACGGAGACAACCCCATGCCTGTCGCGCTGAAGAAAATGATCGGGATGATCGCGCTGGTGGCGCTGGTGGTGGTCTATGCGCTGGTGGCGACCGCGATCGCAACGGCGAAGCTGGGCCAGGCGCCCTGGTGGGTGCACACGCTCTATTTCCTGCTGACCGGGCTCTTGTGGGTTGTCCCCGCAATGTTCATCATCCGCTGGATGATCCGCCTGCCGCGCGAGTAGCATCAATCCAGATTGAGCTTCCGGCCCTTGTTGGCCAGCCGGGTGGTAACGCCCGACAGCATGGTGCGCAGATAGCGCAGTTTCTGGAAATTGCCGTTGAGCGAGATGCGCGGCAGCGCCGTCGAATGGCCCGCATGCTCGGGATAGACGACACCGTGGCGGGTGGTGACGGCCGAGGCAAAGCCGCATCGCGCCGCAAGGGCGAACTCCCGTTCGCCGGCCGCCGCCGGGTAACCGTAGGGATAGGCGAAATGATCCGGCCGCCGGCCGGTTTCAAGCGCGATGAGGTCGCGGCTCTGTTCGAGTTCGCCGATCGCCTCCTTCTCGGGAAGCCGGGCGAGCGCATAATGGCCGATCGTGTGGGCGCCAAGCGTGCATAGCGGATCCTTCGCCAGTTCGCGCAATTCGGCCCAGTTCATGATCGAACCGGCGCGATGGGCGTCGCAATCGATGCCGTGCAGCGCGCACATGCCGCCGACGATGCGGCGCTGCTCGTGCTCGCTGACCTCGTGGGTGAGATAGTGCAACAGGGCCGCGAAGGCCTCCTGCTTTTCGCGCGGGGTTGCCAGCGGAAATTCCCGCCTCGTCCCGTTCCAGTCGAAATAAAGCGTCTGGCGCGCGGCGATCAGCCTTTCGAGGTCTTCCCACCACAGGGTTGCCCTGCCGTCGACCAGGCCGGGCGCCACGTAAATCGTGTAGGGCACGCGATATTTGCGGAACAGCGGCACGGCATTTTCGAGGTTATCGCGATAGCCGTCGTCGAGCGTCACGGCCACAAAGGGTCGCACCGGCTTTTCGCCTTCGGCAGCGCTCCGCACCATCGAAACCGCCTCGTCCATCGACGCGAATTTGAAGATGCTGCCCGAGAGATAGGCCAGAACCTCTTCCAGAAAGACCGGATCGACGCTGAGATGGGCATTGGGCGCGAAGGCGCCTGGCTCGGCGCGCGCCACCCGGTGCAGCATCAGGATCGAGCCGAGGCCGCGCAATTTGTGGTTGGTCAGCGAGGTGCCGCCGGAAAAATAGGCAGCTTCCAGCATCAGGCGGGTGGTCAGCTGACCCGGCATATTTAGTTTACCCTGTTTGACGGAAGTTTAAGCACTGCATTTTACTCTATCCGGCGATTGTTTAGATTCCCTTGATAGCCTTGCGGGTAACGGGACCGATATCGATGATTCCGGCGGCAGTCGAACTCAGCCAAGCACCAGACACCAAGGATGATGCCCGTCGCTTTGTCGACGCCATCGACCTTTCCGTGCATGGCAGCGTCGGCAGCCTGCGCGCCGAATGGGAGACGATCGAGCGCCATTCCGCCATCTCGGTCTATCAGCGCTATCAGTGGATCGGCACCTATCTCGACAGCATCGACCATTGCGACCGCCGCCAGCCCTATATCGTCGTCGGCCGCCTGCAGGGCGAGATGGTTTTCATCCTGCCGATGGTGATCCATGGCGGCCTGGTCAAGCGGCTCAAATTCATCGGCGGCAGCCATGTCAACTTCAACATCGGCATCATCGCGCCGCAATATGCCGATGTGCTGACCGAGCGCTGTTTCGAACAGATTTACCGCCGCCTGCAGGGCATGCTGCCCGGCGTCGGCTATATCGCGCTGAATTGCCAGCCCGAGACCTGGCTCGGCAGGCGCAATCCGGTGATCACCCAGGCGCGCCAGCGCAGCGGCAATCCGGCCTTCGTTCTCGACCTTACAGGCGGTTTCGAGGCGACGCTTTCGCGTGGCAACGGAAAGCGCAAGCGCAAGAAGTTTCGCAGCCAGAAGCGCATGGCGGAGGAGGAAGGCGGCTACGAATTCTGCATTCCGACAACCCTTCCCGCGATCAATGAAGCGATCGACCGGTTTTTTGAACAGAAATCGAAGCGCCTGCGCGAAATGGGCATTCGCGATGTCTTCGCCGAGAAGGAGACCAAGACGTTTCTGAAAACGCTCGCGCGCAAATCGCTCTACCTCGAAGAGCCGCTGCTGCAACTGTTCGCACTCAAGGTGGGCGGCGAGATCGTCGCGGTCTTTGGCGGCGGCTATCAGAACGGCCGCTTCTCGGGCTATTTCTCGTCCATCGCGGGCGGCAAATGGGAACCGCTTTCGCCCGGCGAAATGCTGCTTTATCTGGTCGTCGAACATCTCTGCGGCCAGGGCTGCAAACAGCTCGACCTCGGCGCCGGTGAAGAGCGCTACAAGCAATCGTGGAGCAGCGAGCGCATCGAAATCTACGAAACGCTCATACCCTTCAGCACGGCGGCCATGCCGATCATCTGGATGCGGCGGCTGTATGGCCGCTTCCGGCGGATGGTGCGCGAAAACCCGCGCGCCTGGGCATTCTACAAGCGGCTGCGCCGGATGAAGGGACAGGCCGGCCTGTAGTTCTCCCTGGGATCAGGCGGCACTGCGCGTGATCGAGGGGCCTGAATTGCGCACCATGATGGTTTCGCCGAGCCCCACGGACTTTAACCGCCGTTCGACGCTGCGACCGGGCTCGATGGTTTCGCCATTGACCGGCAGCAGCACCACCGTGTCCTCGTCGGCGACGCGGCGCAGGCCGTCGATACCCGCATCACCGCAATCGAGAATCAGGAAATCATAGCTGTTCTCAAGCGCGTCGAGCACCTTGCCGAGTTGCGCGATAGCCGCGCCACCGGCGCTGGTGTCGCCCGGCGCCAGCACATGGGCATCACTTGCCTGGTCGATGAAGAGGCAATCCTTGAGCGCCCTTTCGCCACCCAGAACGTCGAACAAACCGCGCGATGGCAGGTCGCCCAGCATGTGCCGCGCGGTTATCCCCTCGCCGGTGAAATCGACCACGGCGACCCGCTTTCCGCCTTGCGAGAGGTTCCTGGCGATGGCGGCCGCGAAGATCGCGTTTTCTTCGCCGCCCGCCGGATTGACGATCGCGATGGCGGCATGACCCATGGCGGTAATCGCCTGAAGTGCGAATTCGGGCGGGAAGGCGTCGGCATCGTTTGCCGGTGTCGGCTCCATCGCGATGCCGGGCGCGGTTTGCGCTGCCATTTCATCGCGCAGCAAATCGTCCATGGCGGGCGCAAGCGACGGCGCCGCCACCGGCTCAACCGGCAGCGGCACATCTTCGGGCCGGATCGCGCCGACCGGCTTGAAGGCGCGGCCGGAGAGCAGTTCGACGGCCAGAATGCCGACCACCATCAGCAGGAACAGCGCGGTCATGCCCGCGACGGTGAACGGAACGACCTTGGGGAAATAGGAGTCGGCCGGCAGGACGGCATGTTCGATGATCTTCGCCTCGCTCGGAACATAGCCGCTGTTCTGACGGCTTTCGGCCTCGTTGTAGCGAACGAGATAGCCTTCGAGGCGCTCGCGCTGGGCGTTGGCCTCGCGCTCGAGCGCGCGCAACTCGACCTCCGCTTCGCCGACGCGCGCCGATTCCGACTTGTAGCGGTTCATTTCCTGCAGCAGCACTTCCTCCTGCTTGCGCAGCCGCTCGACATTGCCTTCGAGGCTTTTCAGAATGTCGGTGGCCGCCTTGCGGATCTGGCGGTCGACCTCGGGCAATTGCGACTTGAGCGATTTGATGCGCGGATGGTTGGGCAGAAGCGTCGAGGAAAGCTCCGAGATCTGGGCCTGGGTCGTGACCTGGCGCTCGCGCAGGCGCTGGATCAGCGGCGAGGAAATGACCTCGGGAATGACATCAAGCGAGCCGCCATTGGCAAGCGCCGACCGTATCGTATCGACGCGCGCCTCGGCCCCCGAACGCTCGCCGCGCACACGGGACAGTTCGGAGGAAACCTCTGACAGTTGCTGGGTCGCCAGCAGCGCATTGTTGTTGCCGATCAGAATGTCGGACTGAGCGCGGAAATCGGCGGCCTTGGCCTCCGCCGCCTCGACGCTCTTGCGCAATTTGTCGATTTCCGGACCGAGCCAGTCGGTAGCGCTCGAATCGCTTTCAAGCGTCGCGTCGCGCGTCGTCTCCAGATAGAGCTTGGCGAGGGTATTGGGCACGTCGCGGGCAAGGCGGCGATCCTTCGACCAGAATTCGACGACGATGACGCGCGATTTGTCGGCCGAATAGACGGTCAGCTGTTCCTTGAATTTCTTCAGCACGGCCGGCGAGACGGCTAGTTCCGGCGATGGCGCGCCGGCGACGGGCGCATTGTCCTCCGGCGACTTCAACAGGCTGGCGGCGAGCGAGAGAAGCCCGCCGGGCTCTTCCTGAAACTCCGAGTGCTCCTCAAGGCCGAGCTGCTTGATCACCTTGGCGGCAAGATCGTCCGAACTGAGGATCAGCACCTGACTGTTGACCGCCTGCTCGTCGAACGGGCCATTGGGCTGGGTATCGTTGGTGGGGATGCGGGTAAAGACCGATTCCCGCTTGGTGATCAGGATCTGGGCATCCGACTTGTAGCGCGGCGAGATGGTGCCGAGCGCGGCGAACAGCAGGCCGCCGCCGATCAGGGTGGCCAGCACCAACAGCAATTTCTTCCGCCAGACGGCGGAAAGCAGACCCCGAATGTCAATATCGACATCGCCAGTGAGCGACTGGGCACCGGACATACGCTTACTCCAGAACAGAACTGATCGCCCAAAGATGAACGAACATGGTTTCCATAGGGTTAAGGCGGCCGCCCTCTGCGGCAATTATCTGTCGCTATTTTTGCCGCCAGCCGCCGGCCGGAAACCGATATGGGGTGCGGTGACGGCGCGGGGCGATCATCCCGCGCTTTACCGGCCATTAACCTTAATGGGCCATTAATGGCGCGAAGCCGGGTTTGTGCCGGCATGCGACCCGTCACGGCCCCTCCCGGCCAGCCAAGGTATGCGTTATGTATTCAGTACCGTTCAGCCCCTCCCCCGCGACCCGCAACCGACACCGCGCCGCGCTGCGCAAGGTCGCGATCTCGACCCTGCTCGGCCTGTCGCTGCTGGGTGGCTGCGCGAGCTATCGTCCGGTGGATGAAGCCTTTCACGCTGTATTGCAGCAGCCCTATGCGCTCGATGCCGGCGACAGCGTTCGGATCACCGTGTTCGAGCAGAAGGAGTTGACCAACAGCTATGCCGTCGACAAGGCGGGCTATATCGCCTTTCCGCTCATCGGCAGTGTTCAGGCGCGCGGCCGCACGCCGAAACAGATCGAGGGCGACATCGCCGCACGGCTGCAGAACGGCTATATCCGCGATCCTGACGTTTCGGTCGAGGTAGACCGCTACCGGCCGATCTTCGTTATGGGCGAAGTGGGCGCGGCGGGACAATATGTCTACGTGCCCGGCATGACGGTGCAGAACGCCATCGCGCTCGCCGGCGGCTTTACCGCCCGGGCCTATCAGGGCAACGCCGACATCACCCGCGCGGTCAACGGCCAGGTGCTCAACGGCCGGGTTCCGCTCAGCGATCCGGTGATGGCCGGCGACACGCTCTATATCCGCGAACGGCTGTTCTGAGAGCGGTGAATGGAAGGCGACAGGCTCCGCATTCTCCATTGCTTCCGGTCCCCGGTGGGCGGCATTTTCCGCCATGTGCGCGACCTGGTGCATCAGCATGCCGAACAGGGCCATGAGATTGGCATTTTCTGCGACTCGCTGACCGGCGGGGCGCATGAGGAAAAGCTGTTCGAGGAAATCCGCCCGAAACTTTCGCTCGGCCTGACCCGCATCCCCATGCGGCGGGCGATCACGCCGGGCGACCTTCTGGCGCTCCACAGAAGCTATCGGCATTTCAAGCAATTGAAGCCGGATGTGCTGCACTCCCATGGCGCCAAGGGCGGCGCCTATGCGCGCATCATCGGCTCCCTGTTACGGGTATCAGGTCTCAGCGTTGCCCGTCTCTATTGCCCCCATGGCGGATCGATCCACTACGATCCCGCCACGCTCAAGGGAAAGCTGTTCTTCACGCTCGAAGGCGCGATGGAACGCCTTACCGACCGGCTGATCTTCGTCAGCGAGTATGAGCGCAAGGGATATGAAGACAAGATCGGCATGCCGCATTGCGCCACCAGCCTGATCTATAACGGGCTTTCGCCCGCAGAATACGCGCCGGTGGCAACGGCCCGCGATGCGGCGGATTTCCTCTATATCGGCATGATGCGCGATCTCAAGGGCCCCGACGTGTTCCTCGACGCCCTCGCCGTGCTGCGCCAGCGCAGCCAGAAGGTCACCGCCCATTTCGTCGGCGACGGCCCCGACAAGCCGCGCTACGTCGAGCGGATCGCGGCCCTCGGCCTTGGTGACGCGGTCAGCGTGCATGCGGCCATGCCGGCGCGGGCGGCCTTCGCCATGGCGCGGACCGTGGTGGTGCCGAGCCGGGCTGAATCCATGCCCTATCTCGTTCTCGAGGCGATTGCCGCCGCAAAGCCGGTGATCTCCACCCGGGTTGGCGGCATTCCCGAAATCTTCGGCGCGATGTCCGGCGAACTCGTGGTGCCCGGCAGCGCCGATGCACTCGCCGATGCGATGCAGGCCATGCTGCACGACCAGGCGGCGGAACAGCGGGCGCTGACCCTTCGCGACAGCGTGAAGGAGCGGTTTTCCGTCGACGTCATGGCGCGCGATATCATGGCCGCCTACCGGGCCTCGCTGTAGCCGCCATCCGGCGCTGCCGCCGGCGACCATGACCGTTACAATTTGAATTTTTGGGTTACGGCTTTGTTAGGGATAGAACCAGCAAAGCAGCCCCAATGCGCCATTGCGGGACGGTCCGGTACGCTTTGTTAGGCAATTGCGCCCTATTTTCCTTCAAAAAACTTGCCTCGTCGCGCAGTTCGCGCCGCCGAAGGCCCAGCAGGTTTGGTAGGGAAGATGGCCACCGATACCGCAGACCCCAAGACCGTATTCTCGAAGGAGAAGATCCGCCAGATGACGGCGGGGATCGCGATCGATCCGGCGCGCAAGGTGGAACTCAACGAGCTGGCCAAACAGGTCGCCGAGCAGTTTTCCAGCGATGTCGTCGCGCCGCGGCTGATCACCGGCGTCGCGCGGCTGGTCGAATTTCTCGGCCTCGCATCGATTTCGATGCTGATCTATCTGATCTATGTCGTACCCCAGGCGGGCATGGGCGGCCTCTACCTGACGGCCTCCATCCTCGGCAGTTTTCTCGCCGTCGCCGCCATTCAGGCGCTGGACGGCTACATGATGGATACGTTCCGTTCCTATGTCGCCCAGGTCTCCAAGGCGGTGACCGGCTTCGGCTTCGCCATGCTGCTCATGGTCGTGGCCGGTTTCTTCGCCAAGATGGGCGATGCCTATTCGCGGATCTGGTTCGGCTCGTGGATCGTCTGCGGCATGGTCTTTCTGACCCTCTTCCGGGCCATGCTTGCCTTCCGCGCGCGGCAGTTGATGAGCGACGGGCGGCTGGAGCGCCGCGCGGTGATCGTCGGCGGCGGCGAGCCGGCGGCCGAACTCATCCGATCGCTTGAATCCCAGCAAAATTCCGACATCCGCGTCTGCGGCATATTCGACGACCGCACCGACGACCGTTCGCCGCCCGTCGTGGTCGGTTATCCGAAGCTCGGCACGATCGCCGAACTGGTGGAATTCGGCCGCATGGCGCGCATCGACATGCTGATCGTCACCCTGCCGCTGAGCGCGGAAACACGGGTGCTCGACCTTCTCAAGCGGCTCTGGGTATTGCCGGTCGATATTCGCCTGTCGGCCCACACCAACAAATTGCGCTTCCGGCCGCGCGCCTACTCCTATGAAGGGGCGGTGCCGTTTCTCGACATCTTCGAAAAGCCGATCGCCAACTGGGACGCGGTGAGCAAGCGCGGCTTCGACATCTTCTTCGCAAGCCTGGCGCTGGTCGCGCTGAGCCCGGTCATGATCGCCACGGCCATCGCCATCCGGTTCGAGAGCAAGGGGCCGGTGATCTTCCGCCAGAAACGCTACGGCTTCAACAACCAGGTCGTCGAGGTGATGAAGTTCCGCTCGATGTATCACGAAATGGCCGATCCCGACGCCAAGACGGTGGTGACGAAGGGCGATCCGCGCGTCACCAAAGTAGGCCGTTTCATCCGCAAGACCTCGATCGACGAATTGCCGCAATTGTTCAACGTGCTCTCCGGCAAACTGTCGCTGGTCGGGCCGCGTCCGCATGCCGTCAACGCCCACACCGCCAACCGGCAGTGGGACCAGGTGGTCGACGGCTATTTCGCCCGCCACAAGGTCAAGCCCGGCGTCACCGGCTGGGCGCAGGTCAATGGCTGGCGCGGCGAAGTCGATGACGATGAAAAGATCCAGCAGCGGGTCAATCACGATCTCTATTATATCGAGAACTGGTCGCTGCTGTTCGACCTGCAGATCCTGTTCATGACGCCGTTCAGCCTCCTCAACACCGAGAGCGCGTATTAAGCACCGGAACCATGCAAGCGATCGCGGCCCATCACGGATATGCGACGGCCCTGCCCGGGCGGGGCCGGTCGCGGGATGCGCAGGTGGCGCGGTTTGTCGCCAATGCGATGATCGCGCTTGCGGTTTTTCTCGGCGGCTTCGTGATCTTCGAGCCGGCGCCCTATGAGGTCTTCCTCGCCGCCCTGCTCGGGGTCTGGGTCCTTTGCGGCATGCGCATTCCGCGCGAGGTGGCGCCGCTCCTGTTCCTCTTCACCCTGTTCAATTTCGGCGGGATCATCTCCTCCTTCATGATCGAGGACTACAAGCGCGGGCTGATCTACATCGCGGTATCCTATTTCCTGGCGCTGACATCGGTGTTCTTCGCGATCGTGATCCGCGAGGACATGGGAAGGCTCAGGCTGATCTTTTGCGCCTATACCGTGGCCGCGGTCATCACGTCGGCGCTCGGCATCATCGGCTATTTCAACGTGCCGGGGTTCGAGGTCTTCACCCGCTACAACCGGGCGATGGGTGCATTTCAGGACCCGAACGTCTTCGCGCCGTTCCTCGTCGCGCCGATCCTCTATCTGGTCTACGGCCTGCTCAACCGCTCGGCGACGATGATGCCGCTGCGCGCCGGAGCGCTGGTCATCCTGCTGCTCGGCCTGTTCCTGGGGTTCTCACGCGCCGCCTGGGGGCTTTCGGTCATCACCGGGGCGCTGTTCTATCTCCTGCTCATCATCAACGAGCAAAGGGCGCGGGTGCGGCTCAAATACATCGTCGCCGGGGTGCTGGGCGTTCTCGCCATCGTCATGCTGCTGCTCGTCGCGCTGCAATTCGACGAGGTCTCGCGGCTGGTAACCGAGCGCGTCAAGGTGGTGCAGGACTATGATGGCGGGCGCGAGGGCCGCTTCGCGCGCCATCTGATGGGCTATCTGCTGGCGCTGGAGCGCCCGCTCGGCATCGGGCCGCTCGAATTCGGCTACATCTTCACCGAGGACACGCACAACAATTTCGTCAAGGCGCTGATGGATTACGGCTGGATCGGCTTCTTTTCCTGGATAACGCTCAACCTGTGGACGCTGATCGCCGGCTTCAAGCTGCTGTTCCGCCAGCGGCCCTGGCTGCCCTATTTCCAGATCGCCTATGTGGTGTTTCTCGGGCACTTCCTGATCGGCAATGTGATCGATACCGATCACTGGCGGCATTTCTATCTTCTGGTCGGCATCGTGTGGGGCTGCATGGCGCTGGAAACACGCTGGCAGAAAAGCCGGCGCGGTACGATTGACGCGCCCGCCGCCGCCCTCTCCGATGGCAGCAATGACAGCCACCGGCGGCCCGCCATGCCGCAAGCGGCGGCTCGGCGCAGCACCGCGAAAGGGCGCTCATCGCTGCTCGAAATTCCTTCGCCCTGACGGGCTTTGGTGTTGAATTGGCCGATCCGACTGCCTATAGAGAGCGCAGGCAATCTGCCTGTCGGAGCGTGGCGCAGCCCGGTTAGCGCACTGGTCTGGGGGACCAGGGGTCGGAGGTTCAAATCCTCTCGCTCCGACCATCCGCCTTCGCAAATTTGTTTCACAGATTTGCTTCGGCGTGATTGGCCCACAGGCCAATCCGGCGATCCGGCCTCAGCCCTAATCCGACCGCACCTGATCGAGCAGGCGCTTGCATTCGAGCAGTTCGTAGAGCGTCGCCTGCAAGTGGCGGCGGTCACCGGCGGAAAGGCCGGAACCTTCGGCGATCCCGTCCACTTCCTCCTCATCCCGGTTGCCGCGCAGACGGCCAAGCAGCCCCCTGCCCGATTTCACCTGGCCGGGGCCGGCGGTATATTCCTCGACGCTGACCGCCTTCTTGCCCGCAACAGGCTGTTCGGCGGCGGACTCAACCGCGGCGACCAGGGCCGCGCCTTCCGGCGATCCGGCAGCCGCCAGAACCGCCGCCGGGTCGGTGATGTCGATCTCGCCGCTGCCGATGCCGATGACGAAACGGTTGCCCTGCTCGCGCAGGATGCGCTGGACACCGCGAATGGTATAGCCTTCCTCATACAGTAAATGACGGATGCCGCGTAACAGATCGACGTCCTCGGGCCGGTAATAGCGGCGGCCGCCGCCGCGTTTCAGCGGTTTGATCTGGTTAAAACGGGTTTCCCAGAAACGAAGTACATGTTGGGGAAGGTTAAGATCATCTGCAGCTTCGCTGATGGTGCGAAACGCGTCGGGACTCTTTTCCAACGGGAACTCCAATCATACGCGAGGGCTCTGCTGCACGAATCATAGCACAACGCCTCCGGCTGTTCACCGATCGGCGGCCCGGATTGGTGAAATCCGTGCGATTTTGTTGCAATCGGGCCGCAGCCGGTCGCCCGCAAGTCAGGCTCCCGGCAGTCCAGGGGTCAGCGGCCTATTGGTCGGAATTTCCGTTGTTGACCGCGTCGCGCAGCTTGTTGGAAGGCTTGAAAACCATGACCCGGCGCGGCTTGATCGGCACTTCCTCGCCGGTCTTGGGATTGCGGCCGATGCGCTCGTTCTTGTCGCGCACCACGAAGGAGCCGAAGGAAGACAGTTTCACCGTTTCGCCCGTGACGACGCAATCGCTGATGGCATCGATAACCGTTTCGACGAGTTCGGCCGATTCGGTTCGCGAAAGGCCCACCTTGCGATAGACAGCCTCCGCCAGATCAACCCGGGTAAGCGTTTTTCCCCCCATGGATTATCCCATTCTCTGCGATTTATGATGCCTGGTTCGGCCAGTCCGGTCACTCACCGGCCGATATTCGGGACGCCTGAACTATTTCGAAGCGGACCTTAGGTACTTTGGCGGAAATTTACAAGTTACTTGGCGGCAATTGCCGCCAGGGTCGCGGAACCCGTCGCAGCGCCTACCAGCGCAACAATACGCTGCCCCAGGTAAAGCCGCCGCCCATCGCCTCGAGCAACAGAAGGTCGCCGCGCCTGATCTTGCCCTCGCGCACCGTATGGGCCAGCGCAAGGGGTATCGACGCCGCCGATGTGTTACCATGGCGGTCGACGGTAATGACGGTTTTTTCCGCCGGAATGCCGAGCTTTTTGGCCGAGGCCTCGATGATCCGCCGATTCGCCTGATGGGGAATGAACCAGTCGATATCGTCGCTGCCGAGGCCCGTCGCCGCATAGGCCGCCTCGATGACGTCGGTGATCATGCCGACCGCGTGGCGGAAGACCTCCCTTCCCTCCATGCGCAGATGGCCGATCGTGCCCGTGGTCGACGGGCCGCCGTCGACATAGAGCTTGTCGCGATGGGCGCCGTCGGAGCGCAGATGGGCCGTCAGAATGCCGCGGTCGGCAGACGTACCCTCGCCCTCCACCGCCGAAACCACTACCGCGCCGGCGCCATCGCCAAACAGCACGCAGGTCGTGCGGTCGGTCCAGTCGAGCAGGCGCGAAAAGGTCTCCGCGCCGATGACCAGAACGGTCTTCGCATAGCCGGTGCGGATATATTGGTCCGCCGTCGTCAGCGCGAAGATGAAGCCGGAGCACACCGCCTGGGAATCGAAGGCCGCGCCATGGGTCATGCCGAGGCGATGCTGGATTTCGACGGCGGTGGCGGGAAAGGTATTGTTGGGGGTCGAGGTCGCCAGGATGATCAGGTCGACCTGGTCGATGCCGATCCCGGCATCGGCGAGGGCCGCCCGGGCAGCCTTCTCGCCAAGATCGGCCGTGGTTTCGCCCTCGGATGCGATGTGGCGCTGGCGGATGCCCGTGCGCTGGACGATCCATTCATCGCTGGTATCCACCAGGCCTTCAAAATCAGCGTTGGTCATCACCCTTTCAGGCGAATAGGAACCGCACCCGATGATTGCTGATCGTATCATGCTCCAACCTTGCCCCGGATAGACTGTTCGCTGCCAGTCAATCCTGTTCCCCACTGTCCGCGGCAGCCTGCCCGCCGGCTTGCGGAATTTCCTTGATCGAGCGCAGATCGGCGCCGATCTTTTCCATGATGCCATTGGCGACCATGTCGTGGCCCATCTCGACGGCCGCCGCATACCCTTCGGCGTCGGTGCCGCCATGGCTCTTGATGACGACGCCGTTGAGCCCCAGGAACACCGCGCCATTGACCTTGCGCGGGTCCATCTTCTCACGCAACTGGCGAAACGCGTTGCGGGCGAAGACGAAGCCGATCTTGGCCATGAAGGTGCGGCTCATGGCGGAGCGCAGATAGGAGGCGATCTGCTTGGCCGTGCCTTCGGCGGTCTTGAGCGCGATATTGCCGGCAAAGCCCTCGGTGACGACGACATCCACCGTTCCCTTGCCGAGATCGTCGCCCTCGACGAAGCCGTGATAATTCATGCTGGCAAGGGTCGTCTCGCGCAGTCTCTGGCCCGCCTCGCGGACATCTTCCTGGCCCTTGACCTCCTCGACGCCGATATTGAGCAGGCCGACGGTCGGCCGGTCGAGGCTGTAGAGGGCGCGGGCCATGGCCGAACCCATCAGCGCGTAGTCGACCAGTTGCCCGGCATCGGCGCCGACATTGGCGCCGACATCGAGCACGACGCTCTCGCCCTTCATGGTCGGCCAGAGCGCGGCCATGGCGGGCCGGTCGATGCCCGGCATGGTGCGCAGGCAGAAACGGGCCATCGCCATCAGCGCGCCGGTATTGCCGGCGGAGATGCAGACCGCCGCCTCATCGTTCTTGACGGCCTCGATCGCCCGCCACATGCCGGATTTCCAGCGTCCGGCGCGCAACGCCTTGCTCGGCTTGTCATCCATGGCGACATGGACATCGCAATGCTCGATGCGCGAGCGCTGCGCCAGTCTGGGGTGTTTTGCGAGCTCGGCACCGATTGCCGCCGCATCGCCGAAAAGCACGAAACTGAGATGCGGGCGCCGCTCCAGCGCCAGGGCCGCACCGCCAATCGATACGGGTACGCCGAAGTCGCCCCCCATCGCATCGATCGAGATGATATCGGTATTGGCCATCGAGCTTTCGCGGTTCACTTCTTCAGGCTTGGTCATCAATCGGGCCGCACGGGGCGCATGGGCGCCATCCCTCGCAGCGGGCCAATGCCTTAGCCGTTTGCCACTATCCGATCAAGCCAATCCGGCAGCGGCGGGGGGACTGGTCACAGAAAGCGCCCACCGCCGCCATGGCAGGCCGGCGCTCCGTGTCAGCCATCCTGATCCTTCTTGAGCCTGGCAAGCACCGCAAAGGGCGATGGCGGTTGGGGTTCCTCCCCTTCCCCGCCGGCCGAAGCATACGGTTCGAGGGCCGCGCCTTGCGCCCGCGGAAAGGGATCGACCGCCAGCAGAAACTGTTCGATCAGAACATCCCAGGCATCGATCACGTCGCCGGTGAACAGATCCGGCAGGTCGGGACCATCCGGATCGAGAATCATCTCGCCCTCGTCGTCAAACCGTGGCCGGGCCAGTTTCGACCCCTCGGGAACGAAGGTCTGTTCAAAGGCCTGATCGATCGCCGCTTCCACAGGGTCGAGCGTCACCACGCAGGACTGGGTGAGGTCCGCGCGTATCCGGCCCACAACCTTCACTCCCTCGCGGCGCCAGCTCTGGAACAGCAGATCGGCATTGAAGCGCTCGAGCGACAGGGCACCGGCCTGGTCGGCAAGATAGGCGCGCTCGGCCGCATCCGCCTCGACCGCAATGGCAAAGCCTCTCGCCGGCAGAACGGTGACGGTCACCGGCCAGCGCGGGCGGCCCGGTTCATTCGATGGCGGCTGCCTGCTCATGCGGCGGCACCCGTCGCCAGGCCGGCCTGTGGCCAATCGATCGTGCCGGAGAGCAGGCGTTCGCCATCGATCCAGTCGAGATGACGGGCCGCCGAAAGAACGTAATCGGCCAGCAGCTCGGCTGCAGGCTCACCGCATTCAAACCGGTTCGCGACGGCCCGCAAAAGAGCGGTACGGTCATTGCCATCCATCGGCGCGGAGAAATCGGCGACCATGCCATAGAAGCCGCGCACCAGTTTCTTCTTGCGCTTCGGCACGCTGGTGTCGCCGACACCCAATTCGCGCAGCGCGCGGTCGATGTCGTCGATAAACCGGTCGAAGACTTCCTGGTTCAGGCTTCTGGCGGGTTGCGTATCAGCGCGCACCAGCCGGCGCGAGAGCAGGAAAAGATGCAGCGCCAGGCAGTCGAAACGGCCGGTAACCGTATCGGCGAAGCCATAACGCTCATAAAAAGCCGGCTCGCGGGCCTGACTCACGACGCAGGCATACAGGCTCCCGGGAATTTCCTGCCCGTGCTGTTTTGAGAACCAGCCAAAGATCATGCGCAATCGAACCCACGGACTGGCGGTCGGCGGCCGCCCGGTTGAACTTTTCGTCCGCCTCATGTAACTGCCACCACAATTCAGTCACCAAGCGGCTCTAGTGACGCCGTTTTAGAGTGGCACAGGCGAAATTCAAGGTGAATCGGTGGGCAAGAGGGTGAGTATGAGGGTGCGTATGAAACCCCGGTTCGCGGCGAATGGCGGGAAGTGGCGCGGGGCTGCCGGCGCCCTGGCCATTGGCGCGGCGCTGCTGGTTTCGGGCTGCAATACCAAGGACGTCGTCACCAACGGACCGGTGATCGACGAGCAGCAACTGGCACTGGTGCCGGTCGGCTCGAGCCGCGATCAGGTGCTGCTCGCCCTCGGCACCCCGTCGACCACCGGTACCTTCGACAATGAGGTCTTCTACTATATCAGCCAGAAGCGGCAGCGCTCGCTCGCCTTCCAGAAGCTCAAACTGGTCGACCAGCGGGTTCTGGCAATCTATTTCGACGAGACCGGCACGGTCACCCAGATCGCCGATTACGGCCTCAAGGACGGCAGGCTTTTCGACTTCATCTCGCGCACCACGCCGACCACCGGCAAGGACCAGACGCTGCTCGGGCGCATTCTGAGCCCGACGCCGTCGAAAGGCGGACCGCCCAGCGTGCCGCAGATCGGCGAGGATTTCTGACAATCTGAATCCGGGCCCTTCCATAGCGGTCTGAAAGACAACGAAAAACCCCGCCGGAGATGGTTCCGGCGGGGTTTGTTTTCGTCCGAGGATACTCAGTTAGTGGGCGAGGACCGCCAGCAGCAGCAGCGCCACGATGTTGGTGATCTTGATCATCGGGTTGACCGCGGGACCGGCGGTATCCTTGTAGGGATCGCCAACGGTATCGCCGGTGACCGAAGCCTTGTGCGCTTCGCCGCCCTTTTCATGGCGCACGCCGTCCTTGTCGACGAAACCGTCCTCGAAGGATTTCTTGGCGTTGTCCCAGGCACCGCCGCCGGCGGTCATCGAGACGGCGACGAAGAAGCCGGTGACGATCACGCCGAGCAGCATGGCGCCGAGAGCGGCAAAGGCGTCGTCCTTCGAACCGGTGATCCAGTAGATCAGGCAGAAGCAGACGATCGGCGACAGCACCGGCAGGAGCGACGGCACGATCATTTCACGGATCGCGGCGCGGGTCAGCATGTCGACCGCGCGGCCGTAATCCGGCCTCTCGGTGCCCTTCATGATGCCCGGCTTTTCCTTGAACTGCCGCCGCACTTCCTCGACAACCGCGCCACCGGCACGGCCGACGGCGGTCATCGAGATGCCGCCGAAGAGGTAGGGCAGCAGACCGCCGAAGAGCAGACCGACGACCACGTAGGGGTTGGACAGGGAGAAGTCGACCGATACGCCTTCGAAGAACGAGCCCGCGGTGGCGTTTGCGGCGAAGAACTTCAGGTCTTCGGTATAGGCTGCGAACAGAACCAGGGCGCCGAGACCGGCGGAGCCGATCGCATAGCCCTTGGTGACGGCCTTGGTGGTGTTGCCGACGGCGTCGAGCGCGTCGGTGGTGACGCGCACCTCTGCCGGCAGTTCCGACATTTCGGCGATGCCGCCGGCATTGTCGGTGACCGGGCCGAAGGCGTCGAGCGCAACCACGAAACCGGCCAGGGCCAGCATGGTGGCAACCGCGATGGCGATGCCGAACAGGCCGGCAAGCGCATAGGTCGCGATGATGCCGGCGATGATGACCAGTGCGGGAAGCGCGGTCGATTCAAGCGATACGGCAAGGCCCTGGATCACGTTGGTGCCGTGGCCGGTGACCGATGCCTGGCTGATCGAACGCACCGGACGGTAGCCGACGCCGGTATAGTATTCGGTGATCCAGATGATCAGGCCGGTGATGACGAGGCCGATGAGGCCGCAATACATCAGGTGACGGCCGAGGAAGGTGCGTGCGCCCTCGCCCGAGCCGACGGTGAACTGGGTGTCCATGCCGAGCCAGAACCAGACGATGCCGATCAGGGCCACCGCGGAAAGAACCGCGGTCACGATGAAGCCCTTGTAGAGGGCGCCCATGATCGAATTGTTCGAGCCGAGGCTGACGAAGAAGGTGCCGATGATGGAGGTGGCGACGCAGACGGCGCCGATCAGCAGCGGGAGCGACATCAGCGTGGTGGCCGCTTCGCCGGTGAAGAAGATCGAGGCGAGCACCATGGTGGCGACCACGGTGACCGCATAGGTCTCGAACAGGTCGGCAGCCATGCCGGCGCAGTCGCCGACATTGTCGCCGACGTTGTCGGCAATCGTTGCCGGGTTGCGCGGATCGTCCTCGGGAATGCCTGCTTCCACCTTGCCGACGAGATCGCCGCCAACGTCAGCACCCTTAGTGAAGATGCCGCCGCCAAGACGTGCGAAGATCGAGATCAGCGAAGCGCCGAAGCCAAGGGCAACGAGGGCATCGATGACTGCACGGTCGGTTGGAGCAAACCCCTGCACATCGGTCAGAAATGCGAAGTATGCAGAAACGCCGAGCAGTGCCAGACCGGCAACCAGAAGACCGGTAACCGCGCCCGACTTGAAGGCGACACCCAGTCCGGCGCCAAGGCTCTGGCTGGCAGCCTGTGCGGTGCGCACGTTGGCGCGAACCGAAACCAGCATGCCGATGAAGCCCGCAACGCCCGACAGGATTGCGCCAATGGCAAATCCGACGGCGGTGAGCGCACCGAGCAGCCACCAGACGATGGCGAAGACGATGACGCCGACAATGGCGATTGTCATGTACTGACGTGCCAGGTAGGCCTGAGCGCCTTCCTGGATATAGCCAGCGATTTCCTGCATCCGGCTATTGCCCGCGTCGGCATTCATGACCGACATGGTTGCCCAGATGCCATAGATGATCGACAACACGCCCGCGGCGATTGCCAGATAAACAGCAGTCATTGGATGATTTCCTCTTTGCTTACAGTCCCCAGAAGAAACTTCTTTTGGTTCCGGGATCGGACCATGGTCGATACCCCCCGTCCATCCCTCGGAAGTTTGTCCAGTTTCGCGACTGGATGTCGCGGCTTTTAACCGAAATCAAACGGAAATCCAATCGTTCGAAGGTCAAAAGCACAGAAACGAAACAGCAGTGCTTTCCGCGCCATTATCCCGCCATGCCCAGGCTGTGGGCAAAACACTATTTGGCACTTTCAAAATACATCTTTGACGAATACCCTTGCCCACGGGGCATTTGGGAGTTTGCGGGATGACAGCGAGCGAAAATGCCCTCTCTGCGGCTGGTGAAAGGACGCCGGGCAACGAGCGATGGCTCGACCGGGTTTCAAACATGGCACTGCGCAGGCCGTTGTGGTTTGCTCTCGCGGCACTGCTCGGGATCGTGCTTTTGCCCGTCGCGGTCTGGATGGACCTCAGCACCCTGT